>JACRCK010000033.1 GCA_016219065.1 Deltaproteobacteria bacterium | reverse complement strand
TCATCCACCCGAACGACCTTATTCCGGATTCCGTCCGCGGCTGCGGGCCGGGGCTCTAAACTACACAGACCCAGGGCGGCGAGGCCCGGCAGGATAATAAAGACGAACGTCCACCATCGAACATCGAACGTCCAACGTCCAATCATTGAGAAAGCTTTTCGCGAAAATAAGCGATGGTTTTTTCCAACCCGGGCTCCAGGTCGATTTCGGGAGCCCAGCCTAACTGGGCCCGGGCCAGGCCGATATCAGGCTGACGTTGAATCGGATCGTCTTGAGGGAGCGGTTTGAAGACGATCGGCGACGCCGAACGGGTCATGGCCTTGACCTTCTCGGCCAGGGACAGGATCGTGAATTCCCCGGGATTGCCCAGGTTAACCGGTCCAAGGCAGGTTTCCTGATCCATCATGGCCAGCTGGCCCCGAATCATGGAGCAGAGCCTCACCGAGATGACTGCCGATAAACCCGGCCCCTCCGGTTACCAGAATTTTTTTCATATGTCCCCTCCCCCGGCACTAACCCCTGAATACTTGTGGCACGGTCCGGCGGCTTTTGTCAAGGACCCCTTGGGGATTAACTGTTTGAAAGACAATTGGTTTTGTGTTATACCCCATCCTCTAGGCAGTTAATTAATAATTAAGAATTGACAATTGATTATTAATTATTGTTTTTATATTGTTTTTTTGGTTCTGTCTTGGTTTTTGTTTTTATTTTTTTGACCAATCCATAGCGAGGTGCTCCGTTGTCCGAAAAAACCCTTTACCCGCCCATGATCGAAAAGCTCCCGGAAATCGATATCCCCGTTCCGGGTGTCCAAGGAAGGCTTTTTCAGGGGACGGAGATGCAGGCCGTCTTTTTTAGTGTCGAAGGTACCGGGGAAATCCCTCCTCACGCCCACCAGGCCCAATGGGGGGTGGTGCTGGAGGGAGAGATGGAGTTGACCGTAGAAGGCCGGGTCCGACGCTACAACCGCGGTGATTCCTATTATATCCCCGCAGGGGCGACCCACAGCATCCGGATCCTTTCCCCGCTGAAGGCCCTGGAAATTTTCGACGAACCGAATCGTTACCGGACCAAGGAATCTCAGACCTGAGCGGATAAGGTCCAAATTGAGACCGACTCGGTCTGCCAGACCGAGTCGTTCTGAGCCCGGGTGAGCCTGGCAAGTTATTTTTTTATCGCTCCCATGCTCCAGTGCTGGGAATGCAAGTCCATATTCGATGTTGGACGTTCGATGTTCGATGTTGGACGTTCATCTTTATTTTCGTATTAAGGAGCTTCCTATGGCCATTGCCCAAAAAATTAAACAGTTTATGGAGCAGTCTTCCTGGATTCGCAAGATGTTTGAACAGGGCGCCCTGATGAAGGCCCAATACGGTCCCGAAAACGTGTTTGACTTCAGCCTGGGCAATCCCAACCTGGCCCCGCCCCCGGCTTTTCATCAAACCCTCCGGAACCTGTTGGACGAATCGGCCCCTGGACTGCACGCCTACATGCCCAACGCCGGATACCTTCAAACCCGCCAGGCCGTGGCCGATTTTCTCTCCGGCGAACACGGGCTGCCCTTCACGGAAAAAGAGGTCATCATGACCTGCGGCGCCGCGGGGGCCATCAACACGGTGTTCCGGGCCCTGCTCAGCCCGGGCGACGAGATCATCATTCTATCCCCTTATTTTGTGGAGTATCTCTTTTACGCCGACAACTTCCAGGCAGTACCGAAAATCGTTTCCTCGACCTCCGATTTTCTGCCGGATCCAGGGGCCATCGAAAAGGCCCTGACCCCTAAAACCAAGGCCATACTGATCAACTCGCCCAATAATCCCACCGGTCGGGTATATCCGGCCGCCGCCATCGAAGGGCTGGGCGAACTCCTGCGAAAATGGAAGCAGTCCTCGGGAGAAGATGTTTACCTCATCTCCGATGAACCCTACCGAAAAATCGTGTATGACAGCATCCAGGTCCCCAGCATCTTTCAGGCCTATGCCGAGAGCATCGTGGTCACTTCCTACTCCAAAGACCTCTCCATTCCCGGGGAACGCATCGGCTATCTGGCCGTCAACCCTCAGGCCCCGGACCGGGAAGAACTGATCAACGCCATGACCATGACCAACCGGATTCTCGGCTTTGTCAATGCCCCCGCGTTGATGCAAAAGGCTCTGGTCCACCTGCAGGGGCAGTCGGTAGATATCGGACTTTATCAAAAAAAACGAGACCTCTTCTGCCGGGGACTGGGGCAGGCCGGATACCAGTTTAATATTCCCGAGGGGGCTTTCTATCTCTTTCCCCGCTCGCCCATCCCCGACGACGTGGCTTTTGTCCGGGCCCTCCAGGAGGAAAAGATCCTAACGGTCCCGGGAACCGGGTTCGGGGCCCCCGGATATTTTCGCATTGCCTACTGCGTGGCCGATGAAACGATCGAGCGTTCCCTGCCGGGGTTTGAAAGGGTTATGAAGAAATTCACTACTTAAAAAGATGAACATCCAACATCGAACATCCAACGTCCAACATTGAATTTAAAAACGCAAGGCGGGCTTCTTGCCCCACGCGCAGACCGGCTCGGTCTGGCAGACCGAGGCGGTCTCAACTTTTCAGCTAAAGGGGGACTCGGGCTCCCCCCCTTTACAAAAAGGGGGGTGGGGGGGATTTCATGCTTCGCAAGTGGCTGAAGGCGGCCGGGAGTACCTGGGGTAAATTCGAAACTCGAAACTCGAAATTCGAAACAAACTTAAATGACCGAAACGATTCCCCCTCCCTCGATCCCGCCTTTTTATTAATATGCCTTCCCCAACAACCCCTTTCCAAACCATCGCCGTGGCCCTGAGCGGCGGCGTGGACAGTGCCGTCACGGCCTGGCTGCTGCAGGAGCAGGGTTTCCGGGTCCTCGGCCTCCATGCCGATCTGGGCCTGGACGACCCACACAAGACCCAGGCCCTCGAAAAGTTGGCCGCTTTCCTGAAGGTCCCCCTGCAGCTCATCCCCCTGGAACGACCTTTCCGGGAAACAGTCGTCACTTACCTGGTCCGGGAGTACCGCCGGGGTCAAACCCCCAATCCCTGCGTGGTTTGCAACCAGCGCATCAAATTTGAAAAACTGTATGAGGAGGCTTTAGCTCGGGGGGCGGAGGGGTTGGCCACCGGCCATTATGCCCGGATCGTAGACTTCCCCCAAAGAGGAGGAAGGACCATCGCCAGAGGACTGGATGCTGCCAAGGACCAGTCCTACTTCCTGCATCGGTTGAATCCGGAGATTTTTTCCCGGGTGGTCTTTCCGCTGGGTGAAATGCGCAAAGAGGCGGTTCGGGCTCTGGCCAATAAGTTGGGGTTGCCGATCCCCCAAAGTGTAGAAAGTCAGGACGCCTGCTTCCTGCCACCGGGAGGTTACCGGGAATTCCTCGAAAAAGGATGGGGGCCCGACCTGGCCACCCCCGGGGAAATCGTCGACCTTCAGGGCAGACGGCTGGGCCGCCACCGGGGATTGTATGCCTACACGATCGGCCAGCGGCGGGGGCTGGGCTTGCCGGCCGGAGAGCCCTATTACGTGATCCGGATGGAGCCGGAGCAAAACCGACTGGTCATCGGTTTCAAAAAGGACCTGGCCGCCTCCGGTCTTTGGGTCCGGGACCTGCACTGGCTGGTCCCACCCGGGGATTTGGAAAGCCTGGAGGTCCTGGTTCAAATCCGCTACCGCCACCGTCCCGTGGCCGGGACCCTGCAATGGACCCCGGCGGGCAGGATCGGGGTCCGCTTCGCAGAACCGCAGAAGGCCGTGACGCCCGGACAGGCCGCCGTCTTCTACCTGGAAGATAGAATCCTGGGAGGTGGATGGATAGAGGAAGCCTGGTAATAGCTGCCGCCAGGGCTAAACCCGAAATTCGAAATTAGAAACAAATTCAAATGACCGAAATTCAAATGACCGAAACGTCCCCCCCTCCCTCGATCCCGCGCTGCCGCGGGACAGGCTCCGGGGTTGGGGGGTGGGTGAAGCCTGGATGTTCTACCCAACCTACCATACTTCCCACGACCCGGGAGATGCGGTTGTTTCGGTCATTCGAATTTTAAACATTGCTTTTTTGTTTCGGATTTCGGATTTCGGATTTCGAATTTAGCTTGGGAATTTATCTTGATTTTTATAGCTTATGAAAAAGTTTGCTCTCCACACTTTGGGTTGTAAAGTTAACCAGTTTGAATCCGACTGTCTTCAGGAGCGTTTTGCCCGACAGGGCTGGATCCTCGTCCCTTTCGGGGAAGAAGCCGAGGTCTACCTCGTCAATACCTGCGCGGTAACCGCCGAAGCGCAGCGCCAGTCCGCCCAACTGATCCGTAGCGCCCTGCGGCGCCACCCGGAGGCCCGGGTAATCGCCGCCGGCTGCGCCGTCACGGTCTACCCGGACTATTTCAATAAGCTGGCGGGCCTGGAGGCCCGGATCGGGAACTTCAATAAAATAGAAGCCGTCGCCCGCCGGGTCTTCGACCGGGGAAAGGATCCGTCCGAGTCCTATCCCCTGGTGGAGCCCAGCGGAGGTCCCTTGCCCCTGGAATGCCCGACACCC
>JACRCK010000237.1 GCA_016219065.1 Deltaproteobacteria bacterium | reverse complement strand
TCGACCTGGTCAAGCCCGGCACCGATCAGGACAAAGGTGGCGCAGGGAAGGTCGCGATCCGTCTGCCGATTGACGACCTCAAGGGCATGTTCGATCTCGAGCAGCGGTATGCCTTCGGCTTCAAAATGATCGCCGGCCAGGTCCATCGTTCCCGACAACCCCTTGCCGGTCAAGCCCACGTTGGCCGGCAGGGGTGCGGCCAGACCGAACAGCTTTTGGGCGTAGGTCCAGAAATTGGATTTTCCGACCGAGTAGGTATTATCCGGAAACTCATAGGTCACGGTGATCCCGGTGGTGATCTTCTGAGGGGGGTCGCCTAATTTGATGACCTGAGCCCAGAGGTTGTTGAAAGGCGGCAGGACACCCAGGTCGGAAAAATCCCGATTGTAACAGTGCATGCCCAGATCGTTCCAGGCCAGGACGACATATCCGGTTCTATTACTGAAGATAGCGGGGAGATAAATGTTGGCGATTCCGCTGCGGGATATTATGAGGGCCAGCAGACCAGCCAGCAGGAAACCGCCCAATAAGGCGATTTTTTGGGGCCGTTTCATGACAACTCCTTTCCTGGGTATCATTAATAGGGCCGGAAAGGGCTATACTGACAAGATAGCCCCGTCCCCTTTTCAGGAAAGGTGGGTATTCCAACCGCGTTTGTCAATATTTCAGGGGGTCGGCTTGAATCCGCTCTTTATTTTATGTAAGGCTTCGATCATGGTCCGGTCAGGGACCAGACGGGTCGGCAGGGCCTCGACTTCCCGGGAGAACTTCTCGCTGGCGGCCAGGTAATCCTCCTGGAACTTCTGAATTTCCTGGGTTTCTTTGACCCGGGGATACTGATTGAAAAGGAACTCCTCCTGGGCTACGGCTTCCCGCAGAACTTTATAGCCTTTCTCCAGTTCCGCGGCCGCCTGATCCGTATTTTTTGCAGCCGCCAGTGCCCGGGCAGCGGCATTGACGGCCGCTATTTTTTCACTGTAGAATTTATTCACTTCCGCTTCCCCGGTGTCTTTGCTGCAGCCAAAAGAAAAACAGGCCAGGAGACCAGTAAAAACTATAAGAACGAATACTTTTTTCATAAGGGCTTCCCTAAATTTTTTTATCAAGATAAACCATTTATGATATTACGGAAAGAACTTTTCTTTCTTCCCCGGCCGGTGTATTCTAGGCCTAAAAATATCCCTTGAAGCGGGCCGGCGGTTTGGCGTCTGGCCGCCCACGCATTCAAATTCAGGAGGCCCTCACCCATGACCTACCAGGCTGAAACCAAGAATATGGCCCTTTACTGTGATTTTGAAAACATCGCCCTGGGTGTGCGCGATGCCAATTATGCCCAGTTCGATGTGGCCCAGGTGATCGAAAGGCTGCTGTTGAAGGGGAACATTGTGGTCAAGAAGGCCTATTGCGACTGGGAACGGTATAAGGAATTCAAAAAGGCCATGCACGAGGCCTCTTTCGAATTGATCGAGATCCCCCATGTCCGCCAGTCGGGCAAGAACTCGGCCGACATCCGCATGGTGGTGGACGCCCTCGATCTCTGCTACACCAAGGGGCACGTGGATACCTTCGTCATCATCAGCGGCGACTCCGATTTTTCCCCCCTGGTCAGCAAGCTCCGGGAAAACAACAAGATCGTCATCGGCGTGGGGGTCAAGAATTCCACTTCGGACCTTTTGATCGCCAATTGCGACGAGTTTATCTATTATGATGATTTGGTCCGCCGTCCGGCGCCGGCTCCGAAAGCAGGTCGGGTCGCGGGAGGGAAGCGAAAGTCGGCCAAGGGTACGGAGGTCAAGTCCCCGCCGCCGCCGGCCGATAAGAAACAGGAAGCCTGGGACCTGGTGCTCAAAACCTACGAAGCCCTGCTGGAGGAACGGGGGGCCGGGGAGAAGATCTGGGGCTCCATGATCAAGCAGACCCTGAAACGCCGCAAACCCGGGTTCAGCGAATCCTATTACGGTTTCAAGTCCTTCGGCCAGTTGCTGGAAGAGGCGGAGGCTAAAGGAATTCTGCAATTGGAACGGGATGAGAAATCCGGTGGGTTCATCCTGCGGGGGGGGCGGAGCTGCTGAACTTGAATGCGGAATGGAGAATGCGGAGTAAAGAATAAAGACGCGGAGACACGGAGAGGGGGGACGCGGGGGAAAGGCGGTTGCCTCTGGACCATCGAAATGCGTCCCTGATTTTAAGACCGGCTCGGTCTGGCAGACCGAGTCGGTCTAAGCGCTGCCGAGCTTGGAGATTCCGAAATGACGTCACGCCGGGAGTAAAAACCAACAACCAACAACCAAACCCTGAAAACCAATAATCAATTATCAATAATCAATTATTAATTGTCAATGAGGGATAAGGGAGGAGACGCAGAGGATGAGAACGGTATTCGGAAAAATGGCCTTCATGGTTGCCGCCAGTTTGTTGATCGGGTTGATGATTAATCCCGCAACCGCCCAGGAGGCTCTGCCGCTGCGGGTCGGGGTGACTACCAATTATCCGCCGCTGATTTACCGTCAGGGGGAGGCGATCGTCGGGTTGGAAGTGGATCTGGCCCGGCGGTTGGGACAGGAACTGAAAAGGCCGGTAAACCTGGTCATGCTCAATTGGGAAGATCAGATTCCGGCCCTTTTGGAAAACAGGACCGACATCATCATGTCGGGCATGAGTGTCACCCCCGCCCGGGAGGTCAGGATCCGTTTTGCTGAACCTTACTTAAAGAGCGGTCTGGTCGCCGCCTTCAGGGCCGGGGACACCCAGAAATATACCTCCCGGGAGATCATTTTGAAGAGTTTCGCCGCCGTCGGGGCGGCCAAGGGCACCACCGGGGACGTTTTTCTGCAACGCAATTTTGTCCCGGGGACCCGCAAGGTCGTTCTGCCCAGGGCCTCTGACGCTGTGGATGAATTAAAAAGAAGGTCCATCGACATATTCCTCCATGACGCCCCCTTCATTCTCTGGATGGTCTCGGCCAACGAGGCCGACATCAGCGCCTTGTGGGAACCCTTTAACCAGGAAAACCTGGCCTGGGGGGTGCGCAAAGGAGAGGATCCTTTTTTTGAACAGGTGGACCGGATCGTTAAAAAATGGAAGAGCGACGGGACCCTGGACACCCTGCTGGCCAAGTGGCTGCCGGCGGCCTACCTGAAGTATTTTAAATAGGCAGGACCCGGGCGGCCGTTTTATACCGAAATAAAAAATACGAAATAGATTGGATAAATAAGCACTCCTCCTGCGCAGGTTGGGACGGCATGGTTAAAAAGAGAATCCTTCACTCGATACCGGATAGTCGAGAACTGTTGCAGGACGTATTTGAATGCCTCGACGACGCCCTGTTGCTGGTAGAACCTGAAACCTGGACCATTCTGGGATGCAATCCCGCCGTCGAAAAGATATTCGGTTATCGGCCGGAGGAGATCATCGGCCGCTCCCCCGAGTTGCTTCATCTGAATCTTCGGAAATATTCGGAAATGGTTTTTCCCGTCCTGGACGAAGGCCGGGCCTTCCGTATGGAGGTTCACCTGCAGCGCAAGGACGGCAGGTTCCTGGTCAGTGACCTGGCCGTTACCGAGGTTTTGGACCAGGCCGGACACCGTTTAGTCCTGGTCAGTCTGGTGCGGGACATTACGGAGCGCAAACAGGCTGAAAACCTGCTGCAAATCCAACGGGACCTGGCCCTGGCCCTAACTGAAACGAATAATTTGCAAAGGGCGCTGCAATTATCTCTGGAAGCGGCTTTGCAGGTCTCGGGTCTGGAATGCGGGGGGATCTACCTCCGCGATGAGCGGGACGGTTCCCTGCGGCTGGCTTACCACCAGGGTTGGTCCCCCTCTTTTGTCCGGGCGGCGGATCGGTATGCCGCCGATACGAGAAAGGCCCGGTTGATCATGAAGGGCCGGCCCCTATACGGTCGCCACCCCGATTTAGATCCGGCCCTCGTCAGAGCGGAACAACGGGAGGGGCTGCAAGCCCTGGCGATCATCCCCATAAACCACCAGAAACGGGTGATCGCCTGTCTGAATGTGGCCTCCCGTAAATTGGAAAACGTCCCCCCGGCCTCCCGAACGGCCCTGGAGGCCATTGCCTCCCAGATCGGCCTGTCCATACGCCAAGTCCGGGCGGAAGAGAAGCTGCGGCTGAGCGAACAGCGTTATGTCATGGCGGAGAGGCTGGCACACATCGGCCATTGGGAGCGTGATCACCAGACCCAAGAAGCCTCCTGGTCCCCGGAAGTATTCCGTATTTTCGGCCTGGACCCCAAGGCGGGGGTTCCGAACTTTGCGGAATTCATGAACCGGGTGCATCCGGGGGACCGGGAACTCCTCCGGCGCGAGATAGAGGCGGCCTGGTCATCAGGCAAAAGACCGTTGAAAGCCCGCCAATTTGAATATCGCATCCAGCGGTTGGATGGGACGGAACGGGATATTTTGACTACTCTGGAACCGGCTCCGGCCGCGGATGGTCAGCCTACCAAGTTGATCGGAACCCTTCAGGATATCACCGAATCCAAGGCCTCGAAAATCCGGATAACCGCGATTTCCAAGGCCGAGCGGGAAAGTCTGCAACGGGATCTCCACGATACGGTCTGTCAGCAATTGGCCGGTCTGGCCTTCCTGGCCGAAGAAATCAAACAGAATCTTTTTAAAAATCCGGAACAGGCCGAGCGGGATCTGGAGAAGCTCATCCAGATCAACCAGGCAGCTCTGGGGCAGGCCAAGGAGGTCGCCCGCGGGTTAACCCCTCTTTCCGGTGAACCCGGGGCCTTGGAAAATGCCCTGCGCGAAATGGCCCGTACCGTTAGCGTTACTTATCGGATTCCCTGCCGCTTGATTGTTCCCCCGGCGACCTTACTACTCGATTCAACGGTTTCAACCCAATTATATCTGATAGCACGGGAAGCGGCGGTCAATGCCGCCCGGCACGCCCGGGGACAATTGATTCGGATCACGCTTTCCTATCGCCGGGATTCCGTGACGTTGCGGGTGATCGATGACGGCCGGGGCCTGGATCCGAAAAAGAGTGATCCGGGGTTGGGATTGGCCATCATGAAGCAACGGGCCGAGCTTATCGACGCCCGGCTCAGGATTTTTCCCGGGAAAAAAAGAGGAACCGTGGTAGAAGGCCTCTGGAAAAAAGAGGAAGACCAAAGGGTGAGCCTTTCACCGGGAACGGATCGAAGGGACTTATGAACCCGCCTAAAACTGTGAAAAAGCCAAAACCCTGGAAGGAAAGCAAGCCGCCGCTGTCCACGTCCAAGATTTTGATCGTGGACGATCATCCGATCGTTCGCGAAGGATTGAGACGGCGGATCGAGAGCCAACCGGACCTGGAGGTGGGCTGCGAGGCCGGCGACGCGGCCGAGGCCTGGGGTTGTCTGGAAAAGGCGGTATTCGATGCGGCGGTTATCGATATCAGCCTGGGAGGAAGCAGCGGGATCGATCTGCTCAAACAGATTCGGGCCCGGGGGTTGACCTTCCCGGTCCTGATTCTTTCCGTCCATGACGACGCCACGTACCTCGATCGGGCCTTGGCCGCCGGGGCTCAGGGCTACATCGTCAAACATGAGGCCCCGCCGCTGATTATCGCCGCCCTGCATCGGATTCTGGCCGGTGGGATGTACATCTGCGACAGCATGGCGACTAAGTTTTTTTCCCGCTTGGATGGACGCAAGAAAAAGGCGGACAATCCGCTGTCCTTGCTTTCAGACCGGGAAATCGAGATCCTGGAAGCTGTATCCCGGGGAAAGACCAGCCGGGAAATAGCCGCGGGCCTTTTTTTGAGTCCCAGCACCATTGACACCTATAAATCCAGAATCAAGACCAAGCTGGGCCTGAAGAACAGCTTGGAACTAATCGTCTTTGCCACCAAAGCCTTTAACTTGCCAAATTTATTGTAGCAAAATACTCCACACCAAAATCGTTAATCCGATTACAGACTATTCCCGGACAAGTACTTATATTGTACCCGGGAATAGGTTAAATCAGAAGGACGAATCATTTTTCAACCCGGGAGGTTGCCCCGGGGCCTCTTGGTCGAGTCCTTCCTGAATTCTTTTTTCCCACCCGGGAATGGGAAATAGAAGGGAAAGAAGTCAAAATCCGTTTCCACCGGGGGCTCCGATCTCCTTTATCCCCCCGCATCTTCGTAGATCTTCATGTCCGTAATTTTAAAAATATATAAGGGAATAATCGCCTATGCCTGACGCCGAACGGAAAGAGCGAAACGGGTCCGAGCCGCTCCGCATCCTGATCCTGGAGGATGATCCCCGAGACGCCGACTTGGTCTAACAGGAGCTGGCGCGGGCCGGGATATCCGGCGCATACCGGGTCCTGGATTCAAAAGAAGATTTCATCCGGTCCTTGGATGATTATGGCCCGGAAATGATCCTGTCCGATTACAGCCTGCCCCAGTTTACCGGCCTGGAGGCCCTGAAAATAAAAAAGGAACACGCTCCGGGCATCCCCTTGATCATCGTCACCGGCTCGATGAATGAAGAAGTCGCCGTAACCTGCATGAAGGCCGGGGCGGACGATTATGTGCTGAAGGAACAGCTTCACCGGTTGCCTAAGGTTGTCGCAGCGGCCCTGGAAAAGAAACGCCTGGAAAAGGTCGAGATTGAGACTCGGGAGGCCTTGAAACAGGCCGCCCGGGAATGGATCAACACCTTTGACGCCGTAGGCAACCCCATAGCCCTTTTAAATCCGGAAGGCCTGGTCCTGCGCTGCAATAAAGCGGTGAGCGATTTATTGTCCAAGCCCTTCCGGGAAATCATCGGCCGTCCTTTAACGAGTCTGCTGGGTTCACAGAGCCGGGAAGAAACAGCCTTCCGGATCAAAAACTCCTTGAGCCGGGAGACCCGACTTTTTTCCTTTAATAACCGCTGGTGGTCCGTCCACATCGATCCGATCCTGGATGATTCCCGTCGCCTGACCGGGTTTGTCTATATCATGACCGATATTACCGAACGCCATCAGGCGGAAGAGGAGTTGGCCCGGGAGCGGTCGAAGCTTAAAAAAATCCTCGATTTGATGCCCGATGGGGCGGTCATCATTAACTCCCGGCATGAAATTGAATATGTCAACCCGGTCATCGAGCATGATTTCGGTCCGCCGCAGGGCCGCCGCTGTTATGAATACCTCCAGGGGCTAAACGCTCCCTGTCCCTGGTGCCGAAACGACAGGGTCTTTGCCGGGGAAACGATCCGCTGGGAATGGAAATCTCAGTTGACCGGAAAAATCTATGATCTTTTCGATACGCCCCTGACCAATTCCAACGGTCTCCTTTCCAAGCTGGAATTCTTCCATGACATTACGGCCTTGAAACAAACGGAAGAGGCGCTGAGCCAGTCCCGGAAAAGGTATCGCTCCCTATTCGAGCAGGCCCCGGTCGGGATCGGAGTGGCCTACCCGGACGGTCGGATCATCGATGCCAATCGCTACTTGATAAACCTGCTCGGCTATTCCCTGGAAGAATTGAGGGGCATGAAGGCCTCCCAAACTTACGAGGATCCCCTGGCCCGGCAAGCCATCCTGCAACAACTGCAGCAGGAGGGCCGGGTAAGCGACCAGGAAGTTCGGCTTAAACGGAAGGACGGTAATATCTTGTCCGTCTTGCTGAGCATGGATTCTATCGATTGGGAAAGTGGCAACGTCATTCTGACTTCCATAAAAGATGTTACCGAACAGAAAAATCTACGGTCGCAATTCCAGCATGCCCAGAAACTGGAAGCAGTCGGGCGGTTGGCCGGCGGGATCGCCCATGATTTCAACAATTTGCTGTCGGTGATCAACGGCTACAGTGAACTGGGATTGGACAAACTGGAGGAAGACCATCCCCTGCGGGCCGATCTCCAGGAGGTCCGCCGGGCCGGCGGGCGGGCGGCGGGGCTGACCCGGCAACTGTTGGCCTTCAGCCGCAAACAGGCATTGTCCCTCGAAGTGCTCAATCTCAATGAGATAGTCGGTAATGTCGAAAAAATGCTGCGGCGCCTGATCGGGGAAGACGTGGAACTGATCACGGACCTGGCTGAAGACCTGGGGCCGGTCAAAGGCGACATCGGGCAGATCGAACAGGTGCTGATGAATCTGGCGGTCAACGCCCGGGACGCCATGCCCGGCGGGGGAAAACTGGCCATCGGAACCCGGAACCTATCGCTGGATCAGGACCTGGCTTTGCACCATCCGGGATTAGCCCCGGGCCTTTACGTCCTGCTGACGGTTTCCGATACGGGGACCGGCATGGACCGGGAGACCCAAGGTCAGATCTTCGAGCCTTTTTTTACCACCAAGGGACAGGGCCGGGGCACGGGATTGGGGCTGTCCACCGTCTATGGCATTGTCAAGCAGATCGGCGGCGATATCCAGGTGTACAGCGAGCCGGATCTGGGGACCACTTTCAAGATCTACCTGCCGAGGGCCGGAGAGGCCGGGAACGATAGGCCAAAAATTGAATGTTCCGGAATACCATCAAAAGGCAATGAAACCATCCTGGTGGTCGAGGATGACAAGGCTTTAAGATCTCTGACCAGGCATTTTTTGGAATCGGCCGGTTATCGGGTCTTAACCGCCGCCGACGGCGAACAGGGCCGGCGAATGGTCGAGCAACTCCGGGAGCCGATTCACCTGCTGCTCACGGACGTGGTCATGCCGAAAATGAACGGCTTGGAGCTGGCGGATCAATTAAGAGGATTGTTTCCCGAATTGAAAGTGCTGTTTATGTCGGGCTACGCCGATACCACAATCATCAAGCCGGACCGGATCGGCCCAGGTTTTCGGTTTATCAGTAAACCTTTTGAGAGAGTCTCCCTGTTTCAAATGGTCCGAAACCTTCTGGATCAGACTTGATATAAAGAACACAATCGTTCCTTTGAAAATCCGCTCCTGCTTAAGACATGTCTTCCGTTGCGCCGGTTTACTGTAAGTTGTCACTTTTCTTTACTCCCTGATCCCGACTCGTTATTCTGCTCGATCATCTGTAAGATAAATTATCTTTTTTTTTCTTTAGTATTCCATTTATTAGTATCTTTTATTACAATAAAAAATAGGTTTTTCGGAAAATATTGGCCAAAGAAAAAAATAGATTTTCGGAGGTTAATGGATGAAAGCCTTTTCTTCCGCCGGTCTGCGGGTTCGGTTGTTTTTCCTTTTTCTGTTCAGCCTCCTGCCTTTCCTGTTACTTTTTTTTTATCACCATTACGATGAACGCAACCGGGCGGTTGACAACGCCAAGTTAAACGCCCGGTTCCTGGCCGATCAGATCTCCCATCGACAGGAACAAATTATCGAGTCCACCCGCCAGCTTCTTATCGGCTTGGCCAGGGTCCCGGCCTTGCGCCGGGGCACCCCCGAGGAAGGGTCGGCCTTCCTGGCCGGTCTGATCAAAGATTACGCCTTCTATTCCAACATGGGAACCGTCGGACTGGACGGCCGGATCATGGCCAGCGCCCTGCCTGCGGCGCGGACGGTCAATTTTTCCGACCGGGAATGGTTTCCCCGGGTTCTGGCGACCGGAAAATTCACGGTAAGCGACTACCTGGTGGGACGTATCACCGGAAAACCGAGCATTGTTCTCTCCTATCCGCTTCGGGATGAATCCGGTAACCTGGAAGGCATTTTGTTTGCCAGTTTGGATTTAAACTGGCTAAATCAATTGCTGGCCGCCTCACCCCTGCCCCCCGATTCCAGGGTAATCCTGACCACCCGCCAGGGGACCATCCTGTCCTCGTATCCGGATGCCCCGCAACAGATCGGCCGCAATAATTCGGCTGACCCGTTAATGAAGAGGATCTTGAGCCACAAAGGCAAAGGCATCATCGAGGGGCGGGGATTTGACGGCGTTCAACGGTTACATGTTTTCAATCCCCTCTCGAGCACTCCGGAAATAGGGGGATACGTGATCGCGGGTGTGCCCTTGGCCAACATCTTTGCCGAGGCCGATCAGCAGCTCATATTCAATTTTGTCACCATGGGGGTGGTGATCCTGTTATGTTTTCTTCTGGTGGGCCGTTTCGGCAAGGCTTTTATCCTTCAGCCTGTGGAAATGCTTGTCCAAAGCACCAAAAAAATGGCCCGGGGAGATCTGGCCGCCCGCACCGGCCCCCCTTATCCGGGCGGGGAGATCGGGGAACTGGCCGGCGCCTTTGATCAAATGGCCGAGTCCCTCCAGGACGGCGCCGCCCGGCAAAAAAAAACCGAGGACGCTTTAACGAGAAGCGAAAGCCATTTTCGCTCCCTGATTGAAAACGCCTCAGACCTCATTATAGCCATAGACGCCGAGGGAAAAATTAACTACTCGAGCCCCTCCGTAGAGCGAACTTTAGGATACCATCCCAGGGAATTGCTGGGGCTGAAATTCCTTGATCTGGTCCACCCGGACGATGGGGAAACGGCCGTCCGGGGCTTGACCCGGTCCCTGAAAAAACCCGACCTCTTCCAATATGTGGAATTCCGGGGCCGGGATAAAGCGGGGAGTTGGCACGTCCTCGAGGCGATCGGAAAGGATATCGTTGGTACGGACAATGATCGAGTCACGGTGATTAATGTCCGCGATATTACCGACCGGATTCGGGCGGAACAGGCGTTGGTCGAGAGCGAGCAAAAATACCGCCGCCTGGTCGAGAACATTCAGGAGGGAATCTGGATGATCGACCGGGAGGACCTGACCACCTTCGTCAATCAACCCATGACCGCCATGCTCGGCTATGGGCCGCAGGAAATGAACGGAAAGTCGCTGTTGGATTTTATGGATGACGAGTGGAAAGAGACGGCGGTCAGAAATTTGGCAAGGCGACAACAAGGGCTTAAAGAACTGCACGATTTTGAGTTCATCCGCAAAGACGGGACGCGGGTCGATACCGTTGTTTCGGCCGCGCCCATTTTTGACCGGGACGGCAATTATGCCGGGGCCATTGCCGGGATTATGGACTTCACGGAACGGAAAAAAATCCAGAAAGAAATGGAAGAGAAAGAAGCCATTTTGAGGAGTTTTTTCGACAGCCCGGGGGCCCGAAGAGGCATCATAGAGTTGAGGGAGAACGATATCCGGCACCTTTCAGACAACCAGGTAACCGCCGAATTCTTCGGCATTTCCAAGGAACAAATGAAAAACCGGCTGGCTTCCGAACTGGGGATGGCGCAGGAAACTCTATCCCTATGGAGGGAACACCTGGAAAAAAGCCGGGTCGGTGGGGGCAAGCCGGTGGTTTTTGAATACCAAGATGCCTGGGGCGATTGGCAAGGATGGCTCCTGGCCACCGTCTGCCATGTGAGGACCGAGAGGGGCGGCGGGGAAGTATTCACCTATGCAGTCGTCGATATAACCGAAACCAAAAAACTGGAAATGCAGTTTCTACAGGCCCAAAAGATGGAAGCGGTGGGGCGTCTGGCCGGTGGGGTAGCCCATGATTTCAATAACCTGATGACCGTGGTGCTCGGGTTTTCCGACCTGGTTCTCCAAGAATTGCCGGACTGTTCCCCCCTGCGTCCGGAAGTGGAGGAAATCAAGAATGCCGGCCACCGAGCAGCGGCCCTGACCCGGCAACTTCTGGCTTTCAGCCGGAGGCAGGTCCTGCAGCCCGAAGTGCTTAATTTGAATGCGATAATCGAAAATATGAAGAAAATGCTCCAGCGTCTGCTGGGAGAAGATGTTATCCTGAATACCTATTTGGACCTTCAATTGGAATCCGTATATATAGATCCGGGACAACTGGAACAGGTGATCATGAATCTGGCCGTCAATGCCCGGGACGCCATGCCCAACGGGGGCCAATTGACCATTGAAACCACGAACATTTACCTGGGGAAGGACTTCGTCCGGGACCACGGCATCAAACTGGACCCCGGTTCCTATATCCTCCTGTCCGTGAACGACACGGGAACGGGCATCCCCAGAGAGGTTTTATCGAATATTTTTGAACCTTTTTTCACTACCAAGGAAAAAGGGAAGGGAACCGGTCTGGGGCTGCCCACCGTTTACGGAATCATCAAGCAGAGCGGAGGCTATATTTGGGTTTACAGTGAGCCGGGACAGGGAACTGTTTTCAAAATATATTTCCCGGTCGCCGCTTCGGAAGCCCGGCCATTTCCAAGAAAGAAGGCCCTGGTCGAAAACCTGCAAGGAAGCGAAACCATCCTGCTGGTCGAAGATGATGATTCGGTTCGGGAACTGGCCGGGAGAGCACTGCGACAGTTGGGCTATACTATCCTGGAAGCGAAAAACGGGCCCACAGCCCTGGAACTGGCCGAAAGCTATCCGGCAACCATCCAACTGCTGTTAAGCGATGTAATTATGCCGGGGATGAACGGACAGGAGCTGTCTCGTCTTCTTACCCAAAATCGACCGGGTTTACTAGTGCTTTTCATGTCGGGTTATACCGATAATGTCATTGTCCATCAGGGCATCCTGGATGAAGGAATCCATTTTATCACCAAACCGTTCAACAAGCAGGAGTTGGCAAAGAAAGTGCGTGACATATTACAGGGAGATCGTTTTATTTCCAATGGGAAATTGGTGCAATGCAGTCCGGCCAACCTTCGAAAATAAGAGACCAGAGACCATGCCGTACCATATTCTGATCGTGGACGACGAACCGCCGATTCGGGGTCTACTGAAAAAGATCCTGGAGAAAAATAATTATCGTTGCCGCACCGCCGCCAATGCCGCCGAGGCCCGGACCGTGTTGAAGGAAAAGGCCTTCGAATTGATTTTATGCGACATCCGGATGCCCGGGGAATCGGGTCTGGATTTTATAGGCTATGTCCGGCGCGTCTTTCCCGAGACGGCCGTCATCATGGTAACCGGGATGGATGATCCCCATGAAGCGGAAACGGCCTTGAACCTGGGAATTTACGGGTACCTCATCAAACCGCTGGAACCCAACCAGCTCCTGATCAACGTGGCCAACGCCCTCCGTCGCCGGGAACTGGAAATCAAGGAAAGAAACTATCGGCAGGGTCTGGAGCGGGCGGTCGCTGAACGGACCGAAGACCTGTTGATCATGAATGAGACTTTGAGAAAAAGGGAAACCGAATTGAGCCTGCGAACCCGGGAACTCGAGGAGGCCAACAGCGCCTTAAAAGTCCTCCTGAAAAGGAGAGAGGAAGACAAGTCCGCCCTTGAGGAAGGTATGCTGGCTCAGGTCAAACAGGGGGTGGAACCCTTTTTGGGCCGGCTTCAGGAAACCAGGCTGGATGAGGAACAGAGGCAGTTGCTCGAAATTCTGGAAACCAGTCTCCGGGAGGTCATTTCGCCGTTCATAAGGGAGTTGTCCTCGCCCTCCGTGGGATTAACTCCCACCCAGATCCAGGTGGCCCATCTGGTCAAGCAAGGTAAAACCATCAAAGAAATCGCCCTCATCCTGAACCTTTCCCCCAATACGGTTATGTCCCACCGTTTCCAAATTCGAAGTAAATTCGGTTTGCTTTCGAAAAAAACGAATCTCCATACCTTTCTTCATTCCCTCAATGATCAGTGATTTTATCTAACTGATTTACCACTGAAATATCAATCTCGATTGAATCTTCTCCTTGGCCGATATTACCAGTAGGCAAGAAGGTTCCTCTATAGTTTTGCGGAGGAAAAGCCGATGATAGAGGAAAACAATCAGTGGAGACCTTAAAAAAAATAGGGATTGATTCAAATTACAGCCCAGACAGCTTGACCAAGAATCCCTCCCCTTCGAACAGGCCTGCACCAGGGGTGGTTTCCTTTCGGCAGGAATTGGAGCGACGTTTTTCATCCGGGCTGGACCCGGCTCGAAAGGTTGAAGAAGGGATCCGGCGATTCCTGGCCCCCTCGGATATCCGCCTGGAGTTTCAGAAAAATACCGAAAAAGGAGAAATGACGGCCCGCGTGATCCATAATCCCTCCGGCCGATTGGTCCGGGAATACTCGGTGAACTCAATCCTTAAGTTGTTCAGCGGGTTTAAGCGGGAGATCTGAAGGGCTGTTTATTTAATGGAAAATCAAGATATTCTCTCAACTAAGGAACCCTTAAAAATACTGATCGTCGATGATGAGTCGTCCCTCCGCTCGGTCCTGCAGAAATTGCTGGCCCCACAGGGCTACACCTGTTTCCAGGCGGCGGACGCCCCGGCGGCCCAGGTGATCCTGGATCGGGAAAAGATCGATCTGGTGCTCTGTGATCTGCAAATGCCCGGGGAATCGGGCCTGGATTTAAGCCGGTGGATCAAAAAGGAGCACCCGAATTCGGCGATCATCATGGTCACCGGAGTCGATGATCCCCAACAGGCCCAAATCGCATTGGAAATCGGGGTCTATGGCTATATCGTCAAACCTTTTGAACGGAATCAGATCCTGATCAGCATTATCAATGCCTTGAAACGAAGAGCCCTGGAAATTGGGGAGCGATCCTATCGCCAGGATCTGGAAAAACAGGTCCGGGAGAAAACGCGGGACCTGGAATTGACCATAGGATTCTTCAAAGAGAGCGAAGCCCAATTTCGCAGCCTGGCCGAGGGGTCCATCCAGGGCATCCTCATCCACCGCGACCTGCAGCCCTTGTTTGCCAACCAGGCCTTTGCCCAACTCCATGGCTACTCCCTGGCCGAAATCCTCCGGCTGGATTCGATCCTGGCGGTCATCGCCCCTCATGAACAGAAGCGGCTGTTGGGATATCGGGCAGCGCGGTTAGAGGGAAAACCGGCCCCGGTGCATTATGAATACCAGGGGGTTCGCCAAGACGGCTCTCTGATCTGGCTGGAAAGCCGGGTCACCGTGGTTCAATTTGATGGGGCTCCGGCCATCCAGCTTACGGTAGCCGATATCACCGACCGAAAGGAGGCGACGGATGCACTGCGACGGGCTCACCAGGAGATGGCGGCCCTGATTTCCGGGATATCTTCGGTCCTTATCGGCCTGGCGGCCGACCTGCGCATTATCCAATGGAACAAGCTGGCCGAGGAGACCTTTGGGGTCCGGACTGAAAACGCTTTGGGTAAATCCCTTACGGAATTGGGTCTTCATTGGGAAGGAAAGCAGATTCAGGTAGGCCTCACCCAGTGCCAAGATCAAAAGAGGTTTATTCGCCTTGCGGATATCCGCTTCACCCACAGGGACGGGAAAGAGGGGTTTCTGGACATTACCTTGAATCCCATCCAGACCGATGACGGCCGGCCTCCCGGCGTTCTGCTGATGGGTACCGACCTGACCGAAAGAAAGATTTTGGAGATGCAACTGACGCAGGCCCAGAAACTGGAATCCATCGGACAATTGGCGGCGGGCATTGCCCATGAAATCAATACCCCCATCCAATATGTTGGAGACAATACCCAGTTCCTGAAGGCCGCTTTTACGGATCTGCTGGCGACGCTTCGCCTGCACCACCGGTTATTGGAGTCGGTCAAAGGGGAGGAAGGTCATGCAGGGTTGATCGCCGAGATCGAAGCCCAAACCCGGAAGGCGGATGTCCACTATCTGGAGGAAGAAATTCCCCTGGCCATCAACCAAACCCTCGAGGGCGTGGAGAGGATCAGCCGGATCGTACTTTCCATGAAGGAATTTTCCCATCCGGGAACCAATCAAAAAACAGCGGTGGATATCAACCGGGCCCTGGAAAATACGATTACCGTGGCCCGCAACGAATGGAAATATGTAGCCGAACTGAAAACCGAACTGGATCCGGACCTGCCGCCGGTGCCCTGTATCCCCGGAGAGATCAATCAGGTTTTTTTGAACATCCTGGTCAACGCCGCCCAGGCCATTGGAGCAACGGCCAAGGCCGCCGAAGGGCGAAAAGGGATCATCCGCATCCGGACCCGCCAGGTAAACGGCGACGCGGAAATCCGGATCGGGGACAACGGACCCGGGATCCCGGCGGCCATCCGGGAGCGTATTTTTGATCCTTTTTTCACCACCAAGGAACCGGGAAAAGGATCCGGCCAGGGGCTGGCCATCGTCCAGGCGGCCGTGGTCGGGAAACACCAGGGATCGATTCAACTGGAAAGCCGGGAGGGAGAAGGAACGGAATTCATCATTCGTCTGCCCCTGGGGATCGCAGCAGGGGTGACCCCATGAGCCGGGTCATGTTCGTGGACGATGACGAACTGCTGCTGTATTCCTGGCGGCGCCTGTTCCAGGGAAAATATGAGGTGGCCACCGCCGAATCAGGTTCCCAGGCCTTGGAGCAGCTCGAACAGGATGGACCCTGTGAAGTGGTGATCTCCGATTTTCAGATGCCCTGCATGGATGGGGCGGCCTTTCTGGAAGAGGTGGGCAGCCGGTACCCGGATTCGATACGAATCATGTTGACCGGCCAGGCCCTATTGGAGACGGCCATGGAAGCAGTGAACAAAGGAAGGGTCTTTCGTTTTCTGACCAAACCCTGCCCGCGGGATTTGCTGGACCGGGCCATCCGGGACAGTCTGCACCAGCATCGGCTGGTCCAAACCGAAAGAGAATATTTTGCGCTCCGGGAGTGGCAGAAAGGCCTGGAAGGATTGGCCGAGGCCCTGGTCCGCTTGGTGGAATTCAAGGACCCTTATACGGCGGGCCATCAACGGCGGGTGGCGCAGCTCGCCGCCGCGATGGCCCGGGAGCTGGGGTTGCCGGCTGAACAGGTTGCTCAGGTCGAATTGGCGGCCTCCATCCATGACCTGGGGAAAATGTATGTACCGGCCGAGTTTCTGAACAAGCCTGGTCGCCTGAATCCCCCTGAATTCGAAATCATCAAGCTCCATGCCCGAATCGGCTATGAAATTTTAAAGCCCATCCGCTTCGGGTTTCCCATTCACGATATCGTCGTTCAGCATCACGAGCGTCTCGACGGGTCGGGTTACCCCGCCGGGTTGAGGGATGGGGCAATAAGCCGGGAGGCCCGGATCATCGCCGTAGCCGATGTGATCGAGGCCATCAGTTACCACCGGCCCTATCGCCCGGCCAAAGGGCTGGAAGCGGCCCTGGAGGAAATCCACGGGGGGCGGGGAATCCGGTACGACCCGGAGGCGGCCGCCGCGGTCGAAAGGCTGTTCACTAAAAAGGGTTTTTTCTTCCTTGCCGGGAAACAAGAGACCGGTGCGGCGGTCGCGGAGGGAAGCGTCTGGTCACCGCGGCTGAAACCAATGGAGGGCCTTCCCTAATGACCATTCCGAAGGGGGAAGGGAGTCCCTGGAACCCGGATTCAGCATCCGTCCTGACCAGCAGAGGCGGAGAAGGACTGAGCGCAGCCGGGGCTTGCTACCCGGAAATCGACCGATTGAAAACGGCCCTGTGCCAGACCCGGCGCTTCCAATCTCTGGTCGAAAACTCCCGCGATGTGATTTATGAAACGGATGCCTCCGGGCATTTTACCTTTTTGAATCCGGCCGCGGAAAAAGTGACCGGTTTTGCCCCGCAGCAACTGTTGGGGAGGCACTACCTGGAACTGATCCGTGAGGATTTCCGCAGGGAAGCCCGCCGTTTCTATGACCGGCAATTCGTCAAGGAGCTTCCCGACACGGTTTTCGAGTTTCCTTTGCTGGCCCGCGACGGCCGGGAGATCTGGATCGAACAGCATGTTCAGATCGTCCGGGAAAACGGCCGGATAACCGGTTTTCAGGCCGTAGCCCGCGACATCAGCCGCCGGAAATCCGTGGAAAACGAACTGCTGAGTTATAAAAGAAACCTGGAAGGAATCGTGAAGGCCCGCACCCGGGAATGGCGACTGGCCAACGAGGCATTGGAACGGGAAATCGGGGAAACCCGGGCCCTGGAGGCGGCCCTGCGCTGGAGTGAATCCCATCTGAACGCCTTTATCCAAAGCTCACCCGATGCCATCATCGAAACCAACGAAGCCCGAATTCTGCTGGACTGTAATCCGGCTTTTGAACAGCTTTTCGGCTACGGCCGGGAGGAGGTACTCCATAAGCCGGCCCGGTTTCTCTATGCTTCGAAGGAAGATTATCGTTCTTTCGGGGAACGGGTCTATCCAGACATTCTCGAGACCGGCTACTGGCGCGGGGAATGGGAGTTCCGGAGGAAAGACGGAACCCTGATCCCGACGGAACTGGTCGCCTTTCGGGTTCCCGACCAGGAAGGATCCTCCCAGCATTTCATGTCGATCCTGCGCGATATAACCGACCGCAAGGGGGCGGAGCGGGGTCTGCAAAAGGCCGTCAACCTGACCCGGCAGATCATCCAGTCCCTGTCGGCCATTTTGATCGCCGTGGACCGGGGGAACCGGGTCATGTTCTGGAACCTCCAGGCGGAAAAGGAATTCGGTTTCGGCGGACTGGAGGCCCAGGGGCGCTGTCTGACGCAATTGCCCCTTTCCTGGGATATGCAGGCTATGGAACAGGCCATCGATCGCTGCCGGCAGGAGACCCGCTCTTTGTACCTGGAAAAAGTACGATTCCGGCAAGTTGACGGAAAAGGGGGCTTTCTGGGAATCTCCCTCCACCCGGTGTTCGGTGAAGAATTCAACGGCCTGGGCGTGCTGATCCACGGCTTTAACGTCACCCACCGGCTCCTCCTGGAACGGCAACTGGCCCAGGCCCAGAGGCTGGAATCGATCGGTTCCCTGGCGGCGGGCATCGCCCACGAAATCAACACGCCGGCCCAATACGTGGGGGATAATACCCGTTTCGTCCAGGAGGCTTTCCAGAACCTGCAGCAGATTTTTGCCAAATATTCCCAATTGGCCGCAGCGGTGAAGCAAGTCGGTGACCCGCAGCCGTTGCTGGAAGAACTGGAAGAAGCCCGCCAGCGGTTCGACCTGGACTACCTGCTGGATGAGATTCCCCGGGCGGTGGACCAGACGCTGGAAGGGGTCGACCGAATCAGGACCATCGTCAAGTCGATCAAGGACTTCGCCCACCCGGGATCCAGGGAGAAGACGCTGGTCGACCTTAACAAGGCCATCGAAAACACGGTCATGGTCAGCAGGAACGAATGGAAATATGTGGCGGAGCTGAGGACTGAATTGGATCCGCAGCTTCCCCTGGTGCCGGCCATCAGCGGGGAGATCAACCAGGTCATCCTGAACCTGATCGTCAACGCCGCCCAGGCCATCGCCGGGCCGGGGAAAGCGCCAGGCCGGGCCCAGGGCCGGATCACCCTGCGCACCCGCCAAGAGGGCCGCTGGGTGGAATTGGAGATTCAGGATACCGGCGCCGGTATCCCGGAATCCATCCGGGCGAAAATATTCGATCCTTTTTTTACCACCAAAGAGGTGGGCCGGGGCACCGGCCAGGGGCTGGCCATCTGCCATACGATCGTGGTGGACAAACATCAGGGCGCTATTTCCTTTGACAGCGAAGTCGACCGGGGAACCGTCTTTCGGGTCAGGCTCCCCCTGGAGGAACAGAGAAAATGATGGAACCGGGGTATAAAAAAAGGATTCTCTTTGTCGATGACGAGCCGCGGATCCTGCAGGGCCTGCGGCGCATGCTTTACGCCAAGCGCGGGGAATGGGAGTTTGACTTCGCCGAGGACGGACCGTCGGCCCTGGCCCTGCTGGAAGCGGGCGGCTACGACGTCGTCGTTTCCGATATGCGCATGCCCGGTATGACCGGCGCCCAGTTGTTGAGCGAGGTCAAGAAGCGGCATCCCCGGGTGACCCGCATCATCCTCTCCGGCCAGTCCGACCTGCAGTGGGTCATGCAGTCGGTCGGCGTGGCCCACCAGTTTCTGGCCAAGCCCTGCGAGTTCGAGGTCCTGGAAGTCGTCCTCAGCCGCACCTTTGCTTTGAGTGCCCTGCTGGAGGACCCGACCCTGAAACAGGTCATCGGCCTTACCTCCTCGCTGCCGAGTCTGCCCAGCCTCTACCTGGAAATACGGCGGGAAATGGAATCCGAGGATTGTTCCCTGGAACGGGTGGGCCGGATCGTCTCCCGGGATATGGCCATGACGGCCAAGGTCCTACAACTGGTCAACTCGGCCTTTTTCGGACTGCCCCAAAAGATTGCCAACCCGGCCCAGGCCGTGCTCTTTTTGGGGCTGAAGACCCTGGAAACGTTGATCCTTTCCTTGCATATCTTTTCGGGTTTCCGGCAGGGAGAGCGTTTCGGCTCTTTCGTTGCCGATCTCTGGGAGCACAGCCTGCTGACTTCCGAACTGGCCAAAGCCATCGCCTGGGAAGAAACCCGGGACCGGGCCCTGGCCGATGAGGCGGCCATGGCCGGTTTGCTGCACGATTGCGGCAAGCTGGTGCTGGCCGATAATTTTCCGGATCGCTACGCCCAGGTGTTGACCCGGTCGGCCGCGGAACGGCTTCCCGTCTGGCAGGTGGAAGAAGAGATCTTCGGCACCTCCCACGGCCTGGTGGGGGCTTACCTGCTGGGATTGTGGGGTCTGCCGCATGCCATCATCGAAACCCTGGCCTTTTCCCACCACCCGCAGGCCTCGCCCCTGAAGACCTTCAGTGTCCTAACGGCCGTTCATGGAGCCGACAGCCTGATCAGCAGCCGGGACCCGGAAGAAAAGCCCGGATCCGGCTGGGAAATGAAAACGGATTATTTAGAATCTTTGGGACTCCTCTCCAGTCTTTCCGCCTGGCGGGAACTGGTTTTTCGGAATAAGGGAGGAAACGGCCGTCCTATTGATTAAAGTTTTCCAAGAATAGCCCGATTTTGTTTATAAAAAGATTGCACGGGGACCTGCCCTCAGGGTTCATCCTTTTTATGCCGCCGCTCGCAAAAAATAAAGATCCCCAGCCGCGCCTGTGGGTTTACACCCTGGTTTTGGTCCTGGGCTGGACCATAGTCATCGGCCTGTCGCTCTGGTGGAACCTGGATAATGAAAAAAAAGAAGCCCTGGGGTCCCTCCGGGAGATGACCTGGAACCATCAGCGGACGATTTGGGGGGGCCATCTGGGGCTTTGGCTGCTGGGCCTGGCCGGGATCGGCCTGGGCGGGACCCAATTGAGCCGGAAAATGAAAGAGCAACTCCAGGTGGAAAGGGCGCTGCGCGAAAGCCAGGAGCGGTTTACCCACATCATTGACAGTTCGTTGGAGGTAATCTGGGAGATTGACCGGGAAAGGCGGTACACCTACCTGAGTCCGACGGTGCAAGAGGTCCTGGGCTATGCCCCTGCAGAAATGCTGGGGAAGCCCTTTTATGATTTTTTTCATCCGGAGGAGCGGGAGGCCTTTATCGAGAAATCACTCTCGACGGAAAAACAGGAGAAGTTTAAGAATTTTCTCAATCGGCATATCCGCAAGGACGGGCAAATCATTTGGTTGCTGACCAGCGGCGTCCCTTTTTTCGGGGAACAAGGGGCCTTCCGGGGGTATCGGGGGACCAACATCGACGTGACCGCCCGCAAGAGCGCCGAAGATGGCCTGATCCGGCAGAAGGGGCTGCTGGAGGCCATCAATCAGATTTTTCAGAAGGCCCTGGACTGTCGGACCGAGGAAGAACTGGCCGGGGTCTGCCTGTCTCGGGCCGAGGAACTCACCGATAGCCCCCGGGGCTGGATCGGTGAAATCAATCCGGCCGAGCTGCTGGATACCATGGCCCTGACCGACCCGGGCTGGGCGGCTGACCGGGTGCCGGAGCAGGCGGCCTCCCGGCTGAACCGGAATATGGAAATCAGAGGACTCTGGGGGCGGGTAATTCGGGAGGAAAGGGCGCTGATCAGCAACGCTCCCGGGGAACAGGCCGACCGGATCGGGTTGTCGGCTGACCGCCCCCCGTTAACGTCGTTTATGGGGGTCCCGTTAAAGCACCAGGGCCGCTTGCTGGGGTTGATCGCTTTGGAGAATAAGGAATCCGGGTACACCGGAGATGATCAAAAAACGATAGAGCATCTGGCACCGGTGATCATTGAAACCCTGTTCCGGAAACGGGCGGAACGCAAGCTGAAAGAAAAAGAAGAACTCTGGAAAATTATTATGGAGTCGGTCGGGGTCGGGGTCGTGCTCATCGATCAACAGAGTCTGACGATTGTGGAAGCCAATCCTTTCGCCGCCCAAATGATCGGTTCCTCCCGAGATCAGGTGGTGGGCCGGCCTTGCCGGCAATTTTTTCATGCCGGTGAAGACGGCCGCTGCCCTTTGAAGGCTTCCTCCCGGTCGGAAAAAACCGAACGGGTGCTCAAGACCGCGCAGGGGGGGCGCATTCCCATATTGAAAACAGTCGTGCCGGTGGTCAAGGACGGGCACCCCTACCTGTTGGAGAGTTTTATCGATCTGACCGAGCAGCGCCAGGCCGAGGAAGCCTTGTCCCAGGCCAATGCCCGCCTGCAGGGCATCGTCCAGGAAGTGGGCCAAACCAACCGGGACATGAAACTCCTCCGGGAATTGGGGGAGTTGCTGCAGTTATGCCAGTCGATTGAAGAAGCCTTTCCGATATTGGCAGAATACGGGAGCCGGCTGTTCCCCGAAGAGGCCGGCGGTTTATTTTTACTGAACAATTCCGGAAATATGCTGGAAGCGGTTTCGGTCTGGGGGGAGCCGGATCCGGGGAAAAAAGTATTCCCCCTGAACGAATGCTGGGCCCTGCGGCGGGGCAAGGCCCATCACGTGACCGCTGACCAGGGGTCTACATCCGGACTGGTCTGCCGCCACCTGCTGGGGATAAAGTCCGAAACCTATCTTTGCCTGCCCTTGACGGCCCAGGGAGAGACGCTGGGATTAATCCATCTGCGCCCCAAGCTGGAAACCTGCGAATCCTTCGATGCCTTTTTAGAAGAAAGCTCGGGTTCCTTCGGTGAAGCCCGAATCAAGTTTGTGGAATCGGTCGCCGAGCATGTTTCCCTGGCCTTGTCCAATCTGAAACTTCGGGAAAAGCTCCGTCAACAGGCCATCCGTGATCCGTTGACCGGTCTTTTTAATAAGCGCTATCTTCAGGAGACCCTGGAACGGGAGGTGGAACGGGCCCGGCGCAATGAGCAGTCGCTGGGCGTTCTCATGCTCGACCTCGATCATTTCAAGCGCTTCAACGATACCCACGGCCATGAGGCCGGCGACGAACTGCTGCGCTCCTTCGGCCGGTTGCTGAAAAAGATCATCCGGGTGGAGGATATCGCCTGCCGTTACGGCGGGGAAGAATTTACCCTGATCCTGCCGGAGTGTCCCTTGCCCTCATTGGTGACCCGGGCGGAAGAAATTCGGCTGGCGGTGGAGGCGTTGCAGATCCAACGGAGCGGTGCAGTGTTGGGGCCGGTTACGATATCCATCGGCGCGGCGGTTTTCCCCGATCAGGGTGGCCAGGGGGAGGCCCTCCTGCAACTGGCCGATGCGGCCCTCTACCAAGCCAAAAAATCCGGGCGGAATCGGGTGGTGGTGGCCGGGGAATCCGCCAAAGAGCCGGATTTGGATCCGGGCAGGAGTCAGGCGGCTTGAAGCGGGCGGCGGCTTTCGCTTTTTTCTGATTGTGGGGAAGTGTGTTATATAAAACCAGGCGGTTATTTTTCCCCGCCTTCCTCCTCGCGCAACTACCGGCCCAGATAGGCCCGCTTAACCCGATCGTCGCTCATCAGTTCCATCGTTGAACCGGATTCGACGATCCGCCCGGTTTCCAGTACATAGCCCCTACGGGCGAGGCTGAAAGCCAGACGGGCATTTTGTTCGACTAATAAAATACTGGTCCCGGCTCGATTGATCTCGACCACCACCCGGCCGATTTCCCGAATCAGAATCGGGGATAAAGCCAGGGACGGTTCGTCCAGCATCAGCAGTTTGGGCCGACCCATCAAGGCCCGGGCGATGGCCAACATCTGCTGTTCGCCCCCCGAGAGGGTGCCGGCCCATTGGCGTTGGCGCTCCTTCAGAACGGGGAAATGCTCGAAGACCTTTTCCAGATCCTGGGTGATATCTCTCCGGTTGGGTCTCAAGTAGGCGCCCAGCAACAGGTTTTCCAGGACCGACAGGTAGGGGAAAAGGGCTCGGCCCTGGGGCACATGGCCGATACCGGCTTTGACCGTGTCTTGGGGGTTTAACCGGTCAATCCGTCGGCCTTCGAAAAGCACCTCCCCGGCGTGAGCCCGTTTCAGGCCGGAAACGGCCCTCAGGGTGGTGGTCTTCCCGGCGCCGTTGGATCCGATCAACATCACAATTTCGCCTGCGCCCACGGTCAGGGAAACGCCCTGGAGCACCTCGGCGCCACCGTAGCGGACCTTGAGATCGGTGATCTTGAGCAGCGTATCCATCCTTCTACCTCCAGGTCCTCAGACGCTCAGACCGCCGGCCCAGTCCGAATCCTCATCAGCACCCAGGTAAGCTTTGATAACCTGGGGGTTCCGGGCGATCTCCTCCGGAGTTCCCCTGGCGATCCGTCGGCCGAAGTCCAGCACGTAGATATAGTCGCACAGTCCCATAATCGCCTTGACGTTGTGTTCCACGACCAGACAGGTGAGACCGTCCTTCGTTTTCATGGCCCGAATCAGGTCGGACATGGCGGAGATTTCCTCGGCATTCAGACCGGTCAAGGGCTCATCCAACAGCAGCAGTCGGGCCCCGGTGGCCCGGCCGATGGCCAGGCTGAGAATACGCTGCCGGCCGTGGGGCAGGCTGCCGGCCGGCGTGTCCAGGTCGTCGGCCAGCCCGACCTGTTCCAGCAGGGTCCGGCCCTGGGCCAGGAACGTCGCCTGGTAACCGGTTCGGCCGCTGCCAAAGCGGAAAATTTCAGCCGGACTCAGCCGCTGCCGGAGGTGGAAACCGACCATGACGTTTTCGAGGGCGGTGAACTCTTTGAAGAGAATGTTCTCCTGAAAGACGCGGGCGATCCCAAGCCGGGCGCGGTAGTGAGCCGGTCGGCGGGTAATCTCCCGGCCGTGGAAGGTGATCCGCCCCCGGGTGGGCCGATAGGTGCCGCCGATCATATTTAAAACCGTGGATTTACCCGCCCCATTGGGACCGATCAAGCCGACGATCCGGCCCGGTTCAAGCTGCAAATCCAGATCGCTGACGGCGGCCAGCCCACCGAACAGCTTGGTTAAGTCCTCAACTAACAGCAGCGTCATCGATCGACTCCCCGCTCCTTCCGGGTCGCCCTGCCGGCAAAGGAGACGGACCAGAAGGCCAGGATCCGACTGGGAAGGAAGACCAGGCCCTGACGCATAAACAAGACGACGACCAGGGCGATGAATCCGATAATCAGCGGTTGGTAGTGTTGAACCGACCGGGTGAATTCAGCCACCAGGGACAGGAGGATCGCGCCGACAATCGGTCCGGCGAAGTGCCGTTCGCCGCCGACGACCATATAAACCAAAAGGTAAATCGTTCGCATTACCCCAAAGGTGGCATGGGGGTCGGCGCTGATAGCCTGTTCCTGATAAGCGATCAGGGCTCCGCCCAGCCCGGCGAAGAAGCTGGCCGTGCTGAAGCAGATCATCTTATACCTGGAGACGTTGATTCCCACCGATCCGGCCAGTCGGTCGGACTCGCGAATGGCCAGCCAGGTAAAGCCGAGCCGAGAGTTTTCGAGGAGGTAGAGGACGGCCAGGCAGATCGCAACCAGGATGACAACCAAGTAGTAGTAGGCCAAAAAATCACCGAAATTCACCTCACCCCAGCCGGGGAGGGAGAGGGTCCCCGGTTCTGGAATGCCGACCAGACCCTGGGAACCGCCGGTCAGGCTTTCCCAATTCCAGGCTAAAACCCGCAGGCTTTCCGAAGTGACCACGGTCAGGATGGCGAAATAGATGCCCTTGACCCGCATGAAGGGGTAGCCCAAGGCCAGGGCCAGGAAGCCGGCCAGAAGCGCTCCGGCCGGCACCGTCAGCCCGAAAGGCAGCCCGGCCTCCAGCGCTAAAAGCCCGGCGGTATAAGCGCCAACGAGCATGAAGCCCACGTGACCAAGCGAAAACTCCCCGATCAGGGTCACCGTCCGCAGACTGGCCGTCAGGAGGACGTTGATGGCCACGACGGTCAGGGCCGAGGTCCAGTATTGGCTGTCCAGGAGCAGGGGTACGGCGCTGACAATGGCGGCGGAGCCTAAGGTCGCGAATCCCTTTACGAACCGCTTATTCCTCATGGCCGAAGAGTCCCTCCGGTTTCAGTATCAGCACGAGGATCACCAGGAGCAGCGGACCGATGGCGGCCCAGGCGTGACCGAAAAGGATGGGGACCAGTCCGTCAATCAGACCGAGGATCATCCCGGCGAGAAAAGCCCCGATCAAGCTGCCCATGCCGCCCAGGACGATGATAATCAAGCCCTTGACCAGCGGCGCCAGGCCCATGAAGGGGCTCAAGGCGAAGAGCGACCCGGCTAGCGTGCCGCCGGCGGCGGCCAGGGCGCAGCCGATGACCATGGCCAGGGCGGCCATCTGATCCGGACCGATACCCTGAAGAATGGCCCCTTCGGGGCTTTGGGCGCTGGCCACCATGGCCTGGCCGTATTTGGTCTTTTTCAGGAAAACATAGAGACTCAGACTCAGCAGGACGGCTACGGCCACGGCGATGAGCCGGTCCTTGGGAATGGCGCTGCCCAGCAGGTGCAGGGGTCCGGTGGCCAGTAGGGGCAGGGATCGTTCATAGAGACCAAAGAGGACGACCGCGCCGCTTTGAATGATCAGGGTCAGGCCGGTGGTGGCCACAATGGCCGACAGGACCTGCCCTTTGAGGCGGCGAAATAAAAACCGCTCCAAGGCCAAACCCGTCAACGCCATGATCAGCATGGCGAGGAGGGTGGCAGCAATAAGGGGCAGGCCGAAGGAAACGGTCAGGTAATAGACGCTATAGGCCCCGATCATGTAGATTTCGCCATGGGCGAACTGCATGATGTGCATGATGCCGAAGATCAGGGTCAACCCCAGGGCCATGAGGACGTAGATCCAGCCCAGGGCCAGACCGTTGATGATCCCCTGCCAGATTAAGGTCGCTGAAATTTCCAAAACACCGCTCGTGGGATGGGGCCGGGCGGCTTCCCCGGTCTAGGGAAGCCGCCCGGGGAAAGACCGGGAAGCGGCCCGGGAATGCGCTTCCATCCGGGTCCTTCGAGAATAGGCCTATTGATCGACTATCGGCATCTTGAAGCCCACAAAGGATATTTTTCCCTGGTCCAGCCGGCTGAGCGGTATGGGGCGCACGACGACCCGGTTGGCCCCGAAGCGGTTTTTCCCGGCCATATGGCCCGGTCCGAAAGCCGTTTGGAAGCTGTTGGGCGCAGTCATCGAGTCAAAAGCGGCGACCACTTTTTCCGGTTGGATGCTCCCCGCCTTTTTCAAGGCCTGGACAAAGACCTCGGCCTCGGCCCAGGTGATGATCGAATCGGAGAAGAAGGGTTCTTTATATTTCTTCTTCCAGCGGTCCATGCACTCCTGCATGCTTGGTGTGGGGCTTCCCAGGTCCATGCCGTTGCTGAGGACCTTGTCCGATCCCTCCGGACCGACCAGGGAAAGGATCAGGGCCGGGGCCGTCGGGGCGTCGGAAATAAAGACACCCTGGTAGCCCAACTGACGGGCGGCCCGGAGTTGGTAGCCGGCCTGGGCCGAACACATGGCCTGAATTACGTCCGGCTTGGCGGCCAGGGCCTTGGTGTAAAAAGGCAGGAAATCGGAGACCCCGATATCCCAGGTCTGCACACCGACCACTTCCAGACCCCGCTCCTGGGCCAACTTCTTGGCCCGTTCGACCGGGAGGCCCAGATTGGGAACGACGATAAACAACCGTTTGGCCTCGGGCCAGGTGGCCTTGAGATAGTCATAGTCCATCTCCCAGGCGGCGTCTGAAGAGACGCAGAGTCGGACGGCGTAGGGTTTTTTATGGCTCACATCGCCCGGCGCACCGGGGGAGTCGATCCAGGTGATCAGATGCAGGGCCTTGGCCTTGGCGCAAACCTGATAGATGGCGGCGGCGCTGGGAGGCGTAATGGCCCCGAAGACAAACTTGCAGCCGTCCTTATAGACCAGCTTTTTGGCGGCCGTGGAGGCCACGGTGGGATCGTTTTTATCGTCTTCGGCGATCAACTTGAGCTGGTAGGTTTTCCCGCCCAACTTCAAGCCGCCCTCCTCGTTGATTTTGTCGAAATAAAGTTCCACGGCCCGGGTCAAGCCGACCCCGACAATGCTGATCGGCCCGGACAAGGGCATGATCATGCCCACCTTCAGTATTTCGGCGGCCCGGACAACACCTGGAAACAAAACAAAACCACCTGCAAAAATCAGTACCGACAGTACGGCCCACAGTCTTTTCCCTTTGCGCATAACGCCCTCCTGAATTTTGAAAAAGTTAACGACCCTGCCGGCTCCCAACCGGTTGATCGGTTTCGAGGATCAGACCTCGTAAACCACTCGCCCACCCACGATGGTTTTGAGGACCTTGGTTTTTCGAATCTCGTGGGGATCGACGGAGAGGATATCCTGATCGATGATGCAAAAGTCGGCCACTTTGCCCACTTCGATCGAACCCTTGACCGCCTCCAGGTGGTCCTGATAGGCGCCGTTGATGGTGTAGGTCCGGATGGCCTCGGGCACGGTGATGGCCTCTTCGGGCCCGCTGGCTGCTCCCGAGGTCAGGCTCTCCCGCAGGACGGCGTTTTCTACGCCCAGGAGCCAATTCGGTACGGTGATGGGGGCGTCGGAGCTGCTGGTCAGATTTACGCCGTGGTCCAGGGCCGTGCGCATAGGCCACTCGTAGGCGGCCCTCTGTTCGCCGACCACGGACGGTTCGAAATCGGAGATCATGGCCTCGATCGTGGGCTGCATGGCCACTCCACCGTTGAGGGCCGCCAGGCGGCGGCAGGTGGCGGCGCTGATAAAATCCCCGTGGATCACGTAATGGCGCGGGTCGCCGCCGGGCTGCGCTTTTATGGCCTGGAAAAATCCGTCTACGGCGGCGTCGATGGCCCGGTCCCCGGTAGCGTGGACGGCGACCTGGAAGCCGTGGCGGTGGACCAGGCTGATCATGGCCACCAGGTTGTCGTGTTGTTCCTGATCCGTTTTGCCGGGAATAACCGGCACCCCGTGGCCGTAATTCCCGCTCACATAGTCTTCGTTCATCCAAGAGGTGTAGGTCAGGGGGATGCCGTCGGCAAAGATCTTGACCCCGGGGAACTGCAGCCATTCGCGGTCCAGCCCAGTGGGCACCTGGAAGGTGCGCAGACCCTGCTCCAGGTCCTCATAGGTCAAGGCGCCGTAGTTGCCCAGCAGCAGCAGTATGGTCGCCCGGGCCGTCAATTGGTCCTGGGTCAGCAATTCCCGGTAAATATCTATAAAGGCGGCGCTCATGACCCCACTCACATAGGATTCGCCGCCGGGGCCGATGGCGGCGTCTGTAAAGCTGGTCACCCCCTGAGCGTTCAGTATGGAAATGGCGTTCAACAGGGCGATCTTTTTTTCCTCCCGGGTGAGAATCGGCACCTGGGTGGTGACCAGGGCCTGGGCGCCCAACTCCTTGAAGATCCCGGTCAGCTCGCCCCGGGAGTCCCGCTCCATTTCGCCGGACACGGGGTTGGGGGAATCCCGGTGCAGGCCGGCGATTTCCAGGGCCTTCTGGTTGACCAGGATGGTGTGGCCGGAAAAATCGGTCAGGATGACCGGATTGTTCGGGGAAACCGGGTCGATGTCGGATCGCCTCGGAAACACGGAAGGATCCTCCAGACATTCTTTGAGGGAACCCTGGTTCCAGCCGAACCCCCGGATCCATTCCCCCGGTTTAGCTGCGGCGGCCTTCCGGCGCACTGCTGCGACGATGTCGCCGATGGTTTGAATGGCCGGAAAGGTCAGGTCCAGGGCCAGAGGGGGCCGGGTGGCCCCGAAGAAGGGGGCGTGCATGTGAGCATCGTTGATGCCCGGCAGCATGGTCGCCCCGGCCAGGTCGATGACCTTGGTTTCGGGGCCGGCCAGAGACTTGACCACCTCGGTGCCGCCTACGGCGGCAATGCGCCCGTTTTTGACAGCCACCGCTGCGGCGATACCGAAATGCCGGTTGACCGTCACCACCTTGCCGTTGATCAGGATCAGATCCACATGGTCCATAGCGCTCTCCTTTGCAAAAAAAGATTGATGCCGGAGCCATTTTAAAAAAAAACAAGAAATGGTAAATATTAAAAATATAGGGGGTTAATTTAGGGAACCGGCTATCATTCTTCCCCTGTCCTGGAAATCAAATACTCCCTCAGTCCGACCTCCTTTCTTTTATGGATACCTAATTTTTTCCTGATGTTGTTGCGATGGAAATCGATGCTGGCGGGGGATAGGGAGAGCAGTCCCGCGATTTCCTTGCTGGTCCGGCCGGATTTAATGTGATTGGCAACGGCGATTTCTTTGGGAGTCAGGTTGAATGCGGTGCTCTGTAAGCGGCGGGAAAAAGGTCCAACGATTTCCTCCAGGCTGGTTTCAATGGTTTGCAGGAGGGTGCGCCGTCTTTGGTCCGGGCAGCAGTTTTTAAGCAGTTGCAGGGCGGGCAAGATGAGGTTGCGGGTGTTGGCCGCCAGTCTTAGTCCCAACTCTTTTTTATCTTCTTCCCGCAGGGCCTGGAGAAAACGCAAGGCATTTTTCGCATCTTCTATTTGTTGCGCCTGTCTAGCCAGTTCCGTCTGTTGCGCGTGCAGGATTTGAGAGGCCCTTTTCTCCGGGGTCAGGTCGACACAGAAAATCACGATGCCTTCCACCCGGGAAGGCCAACGGGATACCGCCGTCATGGAAACGTTCCAGTAGGTTAGATTTTCCCGGGTGGGATAGGTCAAGCGGAGAGGATATCCGTATTGGGTTTCAGAACGGCCACAGTCCCGGGTTTCCCGGAACCATTCCTCCAGTTGATCCCGGCTCCCCGGCATATAATCGAAATAACAACGGCCCAAGGCCTGGTCCGGACCCAGAGGCGAATAAAGGCGCAGGTAATCGGCATATTGTCTATTCTGGCGGCGGAGAATGAATTCCCGGTCTAAAAAGGCGATGCCGGCCGGTAGGTCTGCTACGGGAAATGCGCTCAGGACCTGGTTCCAAAAAGAGATGCTTCCGGGCAGTCTTTCCGAAAACGCCCGGTATTTTAAAGCGGCTGCGCCTCTCTCCAGATCGAAGGAAATCGGAATTTTGCCCATACCTCCCCCGTTTCTTTTCCACTCGGAACCTTCCGTAGCACTCGGGCACCGGAGTCCTCGAACAGGCTGGTAGATTTAGTTAAAGTGCCTACCCGGGAAACTATTTCACCGAGATAACCGGGCAGGGGGCATATAAAATGATGAACTGCGCATTGGATCCGAAAAACAGCTTATCAACCCTGGAACGTCTCCTCAAACCGATAAAAATAGCGTCAAACTGGTTTGCCTCGGCAAATTTTACGATGTCTTCGCCAGGCTTAAATCCCCGGGCCAGTATCTCTATCTCGGTGGGGATACTCTCTTCCGCCAGAAACTGAGCGGCGTAGGTAAGGTTGGCATTGGCTTTCTCCAACTGAGCGTCTCGGTTTATAATATCTCCTTCCACGGAAGCGACTACCACGATGCCGGCCTTGAATGCTTTAGCGTAAGTGCGTGCCGTTGCCAGAGCCGCTTTGGCGCTGTTTGAACCGTCAAATCCAACCAAGAATTTCATCGGTTACCCCTTTCCAATTTAGATTCTTACAGCCATTGTTCTGCGAATTGGTCTCTAACAAAAGCCGGAGTATTGGAGTAATGGAGTGCTGGAGTAATGGTCTTAAGGCAATACTCCAATACTCCACCACTCCATTACTCCCAATGGAATTACTTCGGGTCAATAGAAAATTCAAATATCTTTGATTCGGTTTTGTCACAAAGTTACGTTGATGACCAGGCCTTTTCCATGTTATCCAATATTTTTTCCATCAACCAGTAGGTATCCGCGACCGTTTCGATCCGGGACAGGGTCCGCTCCTTCCCGGCCACGAAAGGGCCCGGCGTCCAGTCGGATCCGAATTCCCGGGCAAAATGTCCGACCATCTCCCGGGTGTATTCGGGATGAAATTGCAGCCCCAGGATGGGATAAGCCGGGTGGGAAAAGGCCTGATTTTCCGAGCAGTCGCTGGCGGCCAGGCGTTGGGCTCCTTCCGGGAGAAGGAAATGATCGCTGTGCCAGTGGAAGGTCAGGAAACGATCGGGAACGGAGTGCAGCAGCGGGGAGGATTCCCCTTCCGGCGTCTTACGAACCGGGTACCAGCCGATTTCCTTTTGCCGGTGGGTGAATAACTGGCCGCCCAGGACCTCGGCTAGAAGCTGGGCCC
>JACRCK010000236.1 GCA_016219065.1 Deltaproteobacteria bacterium | reverse complement strand
TCCCGGCCGGGGTCAAAAACCGGCTGCTGGAAAATTACGCCCAACTGACCAAACCCAAACCCCGCCCCATTTTTGCACATCACAAGGTCAAAAAAGGAGAAAGCTTTTCGACCATCGCCCGCCGCTACGGGCTGGCGGCCGCAACGATTGCCCACATCCACCGGGTCAAACTGACGGCCTATCCCAAACCGGGAACTTTGCTGTTGATCCCGGCCAAGGGTTCCCTGGAGGAAACGGCCGCTCTGGAAGAGGATCAGGACGGGCGAAACCTCTCCGCCCAGAATCAAAGGCCGGCCGGGCGAAAAAATTCACTTTCCCGGTCTAAGAACGATGACCGGGAGCATCAACCCGAGATGCAGCGTCTCCAATACCGTGTTAAAAAAGGAGACTCCTTGACCGCTATCGCCCAGCAGTATGCCATCACGATCGAGCAGATCAAAAAATGGAACCCCCGGCTGAATGGGAAAATTCAGGCCGGCAAGGTCTTGACTCTTTACGGGGTCAAAGAGGCGGTGGAAGAGAAAGGCAAACCGGAAAAAAACAAAGGGAAATCCCCCCGCCGGAAATCCTGGATCGCTGCCGACCAAGGCCTCAAAATTCAGCCCGCCAAGAAACCGGGCCGGAAACCGACCCGGGACGTGGCCAGCGGGATGAAAAACCTAGACTAAGCGGCCGAGCGCGGTCGGCTCCCCCCGGACGACTTTCTTCCTTAATAAACGACCTCTAATTCCGCCCCCGGCCGGGAACCAGCCTCCGCTACCGGCGGGCCTCCATGTCCGCGGGGGAAAGGGGTCCAATTGACGTCGGACAAAATTCAACTCGATCACGGCAGCGGCGGACGGGCCTCTCAGGAACTCATCGCCCGGGCCTTCCTGCCCTATTTTGACAATGTTTTTCTAAACGAACTGAACGACAGCGCGGCCGTGATCTGGAACGGCTTCCGCCTGGCCTTTACCACCGACAGCTATGTAGTGGACCCGATTTTTTTTCCCGGCGGCGATATCGGACGGTTGGCCATTTGCGGAACGGTAAACGACCTGGCCATGCGCGGTGCCGACCCCCGTTACTTGAGCGCGGGTTTTATTCTGGAAGAAGGCTTCCCCCTGTCGGACCTGGAACGGATTCTGCAGTCCATGGCGGCGGCCTCCCGGGAAGCCGGGGTTCAGGTGGTGACCGGGGATACCAAAGTGGTCCCCCGGGGCGCCGCCGATAAAATATTCATCAATACTTCGGGCCTCGGACAGATTCCCCCCGGAATCGACGTGGCCGGACAAAACGCCGCACCGGGGGACCTCATCCTGGTCAGCGGGACCGTGGGCGATCACGGTCTGACCATCCTTTCCCGGCGGGAAGGGCTCTCCTTTGAAACCCCCCTGCAAAGTGACGCCGCCCCTTTAAACGGACTGGTCCGTTCGATGCTGGAGGCCTGCCCGGGGCTTCATGTCCTCCGGGACCCCACCCGCGGCGGGCTCGCCACCACGCTGAATGAAATCGCCAACCAATCGCAGGTCGGACTGGAGATCTGGGAGGAAGCCCTCCCGATAAGGAATGAAGTGATCGCCGCCGCGGAAATTCTCGGCCTGGACCCCCTTTATCTGGCGAACGAAGGGAAACTGGTGGCCTTCCTGCCCGCAGAACAGGCCGAAAAGGTTCTGGCGGCCATGAGGGATCAGCCTTACGGTCGGGAGGCCGTGGCCATTGGACGGGTGTTGGCTGAAAATCCCGGGCGGGTCGTTTTAAAAACGGCTATCGGCGGCCGGCGGCTCCTTGACCTGCTGACCGGGGAACCCCTGCCCCGGATTTGCTGAAGGGGCCTCCCATCGCTGCACCTCGCTTTTTCCCGGCCGTCCCGACCCGCAGGGAATTCATCCGGGGAGGCCTGTTGGCGGCGATCGTCCCGGCCTTGACCTTCCTGGGGCCGTCCCGGAAGGCGGAGGCCGCTCTAAAAGTCGGGGACCTGCTCCCCCAGGCTGTGCTCCTTGACCGGCAAGGCCTTAAGGTGACCCTGCCCGGGGATTTAAAGGGGGGGGTGGGGTTGTTGCATTTTTGGGCCAGTTGGTGCCCTTATTGCCTGAAAGAAATCATGGCCGTAGAAGCCCTTTACCAGTCGTACAAATCGAAAGGCTTCCGGCCTTATTCCATCAACGTGGGGGAAAACCTTTCGGCCGTAGAGGCTTATATCAGCAGCATCCGGGTTTCCTATTCCATCCCCCTGGACACCGATTCCTCGACCGCCAAAAAGTACGGAATAACCGGAATCCCCACCACCTTCATCACGGATCGAGGCGGCTTGATCCGTTACCGGATCCTGGGTGAAATCAACAAAGAAGGGTTGCACAAACTCATATCCGCGCTGCTGGCCCAATGAAACCAAAGGCAAACCTGCTTATTCCCGTTACCGTCCTGTTGGCCTTGCTCCTTTTCTCAACCGTCGAGGCCAGGGACCTGGGGTGTCTGGGAAGAGGAGGTCTCGAATGTTACTGTTGCTCCTGTACCAGGGCGGTGGACTCCGCGGAGGCGTTTTCTCCCTGTTCCTGCCCTTGCGGGGATCAGTCTCTGCCGCTTTCCCAGGACCTCCTGGGAGTCCCGGCCCCCCCGAACTTTAAGCTGCTGATCCAAAGGGCGGCCGTTATACCTGCTCCGGCCTTTCGAAATTTTTCCAGCCTTATACCCCAGAAACCGCCTCCGCATTAATACGAAAATAGACACCCACGACGCATTTCGGGGCTTGGTTTTTGCCTGTCCTGCCGGACTCGATAAGCCGGGGGAATCCAGGGCCTTGGGGGCCCGGACTGCCCTGTCCCGCCCCAGGCGGGACGGATCTCCCTTCGGTCGTCCGGAATGACGAAGCTTGGTTGTTTCCGATTTTCATGCTTTATGGGTGTGACGTCGCAGGCGTTACCTAGGGGTTTAATACGAAAATAATTATCCCAGCTCACCCGGGCGTAGACCGACTCGGTCTGACAGATCGAAGCGGTCCCCATAATCTTCGGGGAGCGATAAACGACAGGAGGATTCCATGAAGAAAACTTTGATTATTTTTCTTGCCGGTATATTGGTTCTATCCCTGACTGCCACTCTATCCGCCAGCGAAGACGTTAAAAAGCACTCTGCCTGTAAATATTGCGGGATGGATCGGGAAAAATTCGGCCACAGCCGGATGCTCATCGAATACGACGATGGCAGCCAGGTCGGCACTTGCAGCCTACACTGTGCCGCCGTTGACCTGGCGTTGAACCTCGACAAGACGCCGAAGCTGATCTGGGTGGGTGATTACGGCACCCGCAGCCTGGTCAATGCGGAAAAGGCCTTCTGGATCATCGGGGGAGGCAAGCCGGGCGTCATGACCAAAAGGGCCAAGTGGGCCTTTGCCGAGAAAACTGACGCCGAAAAATTCATTAAAGAAAACGGGGGAACGCTCGGAGATTTCGATGCCGCGCTGAAGGCGGCTTATGAAGACATCGCTGATGATACCAAGATGATTCGGGAACGAAGACGAATGATGCGTCAGAAAATGATGGAAAAAAAATAAAAGACGGGGGGCCTAGGCGCCAACTTGGATTGGTCATCATGGGCATCTTTTTTCTTCTTGGACTAAGTTAGCGCTTAGGCCCCATCCGGGAGGGATAAATGAAAAAATTGGCTTTAGGCCTATTATTGCTGGCTTTTTCGACAGCCTCCTGGGCTCAACTGGCGGATTTAAAACCCCATAGGCCCGCCAACAGGGATAAATGCCCGGTCTGCGGCATGTTCGTCTACAAATACCCCGATTGGACGGCCCAGTTGGTCTTTCCGGACGGAAACCGTCTGTATTTTGACGGGGTCAAGGACCTGATGAAATTTTACCTTAACCCCGCCCAGTATAAATTTACTAAAGCCCGGCCGGAAACAGCCGCCGTGTACATGACAGACTACTACGCGCTCGAAAGCATCGAGGGGACCCGGGCCTTTTACGTCCTGGGGAGCGACGTCTTCGGCCCCATGGGAAAGGAATTGATCCCTTTCGCCAGGGAAGAAGAGGCCCGGGAATTTATGAAAGACCATAAAGGGAAAAAAATTCTGCGGTTCCGGGAAATCACCCCGGAAATCCTTAAAGCCCTGGATTGAAAGCCCTTCGCCCCTCCTCCTGGTTTTTTGGTTTTTTGTCGGCCGCTATGCTGGCCTTGATCCTGATCGGCGTTCAGGTGCTGAACCCAACGGGAAGCCATCGGGAGCGATTGCTGCGCCTGAGCCGCCTGGTGGAAGACCTGGCTTTGACCGATCTTTGCCTTTTTACCGAGGCCCGCTACACCCGCCACCTCTCCCAGGCGGATCGCTATTCCCCCTTTCAGGACCACCCCGCTGCTCTGGAACATTTCCCCAGCGGATCCTTGGTCGGGCCGCCGCAGCGGCTAGGGAAACCGAATGCGGTCCTGGATTGAAAAGCAACGCCACCTGATCGACTTTATCTTCCACTCCCTGGGGCGGCGTAAGGGTAAAAATATCGCCCTGGTGCTGACCTTCACGACCCTGGTCTTTTTTCTGGGTTCGGTGCTGTTTTTCACTCAAGCCTTAAAAAAAGAGGCCGCCCGGCTCCTGCAGGGGGCGCCGGAGATTCTGGTCCAGCGCCAGGTCGCCGGCCGCCACGACCTGATCCCGCTGGCCTACGGGGACAAAATCCGGAATATCCAGGGAGTCGTTTCCCTGAAACCTCGGCTCTGGGGTTATTATTTCGATCCGGCGCTGGCAGCGAATTATACCCTGCTGGTCCCGGATCAGACTCCCCCGGCGGCCGGGGACATTCTGATCGGGTCGGGGATTTCCCGTAGTCGCCAAGCCTTCCCAGGCGATTTCCTGGTCTTTCGGAACCATCGCGGTGAACCGGTCCCTTTCCTGATCCAGGGACTCCTGGACCCCGAATCGGAACTGCTCAGCTCGGACCTCATCCTGATCTCCGAAACCGATTTCCGGAAATTTTTCGGTCTGCCGCCCCGGGTCTTCACCGACCTGGCCCTCCGCGTTCGCAATCCGCGGGAACTGGCCACCGTGGCCTTCAAAATCGTCGAACAGTTGCCCGACACCCGGCCGATCATCCGGGACGAAATCCTGCGCACCTATCAGTCCATCTTTGACTGGCGCAGCGGGATCATGGTGTTCATCCTCTCGGCCGCGGTCCTGGCCTTCTTCATTCTGGCCTTTGAAAAGGCCTCCGGTTTGAGCGCCGAAGAAAAAAAGGAAGTCGGCATCCTGAAGGCCGTCGGCTGGGAGACAGCCGACGTGCTGCTGCTGAAATTTTGGGAAGGAACGATTCTCTCTCTCTCTTCCTTTCTCCTGGGTTTTATCCTGGCCTATCTCCACGTGTTCTACGCCTCGGCCGGTCTTTTTGAACCCGTCCTGAAAGGCTGGGCCGTTCTCTACCCTCAATTTCGGCTGACTCCCTTTATCGACCTGTACCAGGCGGCGATACTGTTTTTTCTGACTGTCGTTCCCTACGTGGCGGCCACGATCATTCCCTCCTGGCGAGTGGCTGTCATGGATCCGGATACGGTAATGAGGACTTGATTATTGATTTTTATCGTTGATGATCGGGTAGTTATCACGGATCTTAAAGGATGGAGGCGGATGAAAGGATCCATCCGCCTCCGGGTGAGGAGGGAGGAGGGTTAGCGAGGGTTGATCGGCCCGCGTTCAGGCCGGGAAAAGCTGTGAGTTAAAAATTTATTGCTATAGATTAACATTGCAACATAGATGCCAATGGCTATTTAAAGTTAACTAATTAAAATTAGAATATAAATTTATTAAATAAAAACGTTAACTATGTTAAATATTAACTATTAAATTAACTTTATTAACAAGCGGAACAATAAAAAAGGCAGGCTGATTTATTCAGTTCAGCCTGCCTCCGGTTCATTGTAACGAGGGACTTTATTTCAGTCGGGCCTCGACGGCACCCCAATTGATGTTTTTAAAGAAAGCTCCGATGTAATCCGCCCGTTTCAACCCGTAATCGATCATAAAGGCGTGTTCGAAGACGTCCATGATCAGCAGGGGATTGCCCCCGGCCGGGTGAGAAACGTCGTGTTCGTTGATCCAGAAATTGATTAACTTCCCGTTGGCCGGGTCCTGGTACAGCCCCACCCAGCCGATCCCCCGCATGGCTCCGGTGGCCTTGAAATCTTTTTCCCAGGCCTCGTAGCCGCCGAAATCTTCGGCCAGCTTTTTAGCCAGTTTCCCATTCGGGTTCAGACCGCCTTTACCACCCAGGTTGTCGAAATAAAATTCATGAAGCCGCATGCCATTGAATTCCCAGCCCAGCCTCCGCTTCAACTCGGCATATTCATAGGCCCCGGTCTTTCCGTCCTTCAGCATTTGGGCCAGCGTATCCAGGACTTTATTGGTGTTGGTCACATAGCCCTGATACAAAGTAAAATGGTTTTTCAACAACGTTTCGCTAAATCCTTCCATCCCGATCAGTTTGGAATAATCCTTGGCTTCATAAGACATTGACTTTCCCTCCTTTTTAATTTGCCCCGAGACGTTTCCCCCGGACGGCAGGGCGGCCGACACCAGGCTCAGGCCGGTTAAGGTAATAAAAAACCGTCGATCCATCATGGGTTCCTCACCTCCCCCATGGAAATGAAAAAAAATATGACCTATTTCTGTATGGCTCAAACATAACTATCCGGTTTCCGCCTGTCAACGGGGGCCTCTTTTAAATTTCCGGGGAAACGGACCGGAACCCGGGCCAAGCAGGCCGCCGGGAATTTTTACTGATTTATTTTTTAAAGAATTATGATATATTTATTTTTTAAACTACTGACCCAAAGGATGGTAGACAGACCATGGCGCATCCTGAACTGCCCCAAGGAGAATTGCTCAGACGGGCCATTCACTGGGTCAGCGAACGACGGGCGGTCCCCGGGGCCTCCCCCCTGTTTCAATTGATCGAGGAGGCCGGCCGACATTGGGATCTGTCTCCCAAGGATTGTGATTTTCTGATTCACTTCTTTACCCAGACGGATGAAAAATAAACAGGCCCTTCCTGCGCGAAGGAATATTTCCCCCTGCCGATAAGGAGCCGGTGCCCCATGGCCTATACCATTGAGTTTAAAAAATCGGGCAAAGTGGTGCCCTGGGATGAGCATTTTGAAAATCTGATGGATTTTGCGGAAGAAAACGGAATTGCCCTGGAAAACGAATGCCACGTGGGGGTCTGCGGGTCCTGTAAGGTGGCCTTGTTGTCCGGAGAGGTTTTCATGGAGGTGGACGACGGCTTGGACGAGGAGCCTCCCGGCCACAACAAAATCCTGCCCTGCGTAGCTATCCCCAAATCGGATATTGTATTAGATCTTTAACCGTTTTTATAATAATCCGCTACCTGCCGCAACCTATTCGAAGTCAGGCCTTCTTATTACCGAACAGGGGTCTCCTTGAAAATCATTATCATCGGGCCGGTTTTTCCCTTCCGGGGTGGTATTGCCCACCATACCACCGAACTGGTCAAAGCTTT
>JACRCK010000247.1 GCA_016219065.1 Deltaproteobacteria bacterium | reverse complement strand
TTCGGCGGCGCCTATCAGGCCACGGTGGTTCTGGAAGTAAAACAAGGCGATGTCTTCAATACCAACACCCTGACCAAGATTTCCCGAATCCAGGAGGCCGTGGATCTCATTCCCGGCGTGGACCATTTCGGTATTTTTTCGCTGGCCAGCCCCAAAGTGTCGGTCCTGCGGGAGACTCCGGGGGGCTTCTCCTCCAATCCCGTCATGAAGGACATTCCTCAGACCCAGGCCGAAATGGAGGAACTCAAGAAGCGGGTCTTTACCAGCAACAACGTGAACGGAATTTATGTCTCCCGGGACCAGCGGGCCCTGCGCCTCGATGCCAATTTCCATGAAGGCAAGATCGACTTCAACGTCCTGTTCAACAAATTCAGGGAGATCAAGCAAAAGGAGGAGGATGCCAGCCACCGGCTCTATCTCACCGGGACTCCCCTGCTCTACGGTTGGATTTACCATTACCTGCCCCAGATGGCCTTGATCCTAGTAATCACTTCCGTGGTCATTCTGGGCATGCTCTATGCCTACATGAGTCAGGGCGGCCTGTGGTTCTGGCCTTTCATCAGCGCGATTCTCACCTCCATCTGGGGACTGGGTTTTTCGGCCGTGCTGGGCTTTCATTTCGACCCCCTGATCATCGTGATCCCTTTCCTGCTTTCGGCCCGGGCCATGAGTCACGGCGTGCAATGGGTGGAGCGGTTTACCGAGGAGTACCAACAATCGGGTGATACCCGGGAGGCGGCGATGGTCACGGGGGCCGGGCTTTTCCCTCCGGGACTGATCGGCATCCTGGCCGATACCCTGGCCCTACTGGTGATTTCCCTGACCCCCATCCCGACGTTACGCAATCTGGCCTACCTGGGGTTCTTCTGGTCCGGCGCCATGATCTTCACCATCTTCTTCCTTTTCCCGCCGTTGTTTGCCTCCTTTAAAAAGGTCAAGGTCCCACGGAAATCCGATGTCCCGGCCACCGGGCGTTACCGCATCGAATATTTTACGGAGCACGTCCTCCGGCGCATCCTCGGGAAACTGGCCGGCTGGACCTTCGGGGCCGGTCGCTATATCACCATCGGCCTCTCCATCGTCATTTTGATCATCGCCGTCATTTCCTCCACCCACCTCAAGTTCGGGGATGCCCTGCCGGGCAGTCCTATCCTCTGGCCGGACTCCGCCTTCAATACCGATATTATCCGGATCAACCAGAAGTTTCCCGGGGTCGACCAGATGTGGGTGGCTGTCGAGGGCAAGGGCCCTCAGTCGGTCACCTACCCGGATGTCATTCGGGGGATGGAGGGGCTCAAGCAGTACATGATGGCCGATCGCAACGTGGGCTTTGCCATTTCCGTGGCCGACCTGATCAAGGGCATCAATATGCTGGCCCACGGCAACGACCCCAAATGGGAATCCATCCCGGCTACCCAGCAGGCCATTCAGAACATGGTGACCCTGGTGCAGATGGGGGCCGCCCCGGGGGAAATGGACACCTGGATTGACTACGGCATGACCAGCACGAACGTCAAGCTCTACCTGAAGAACCACGAGGGCCCCGTCCTCGAAGAGGTCATCAACCGCGTGAACCGGTTCATCCGGGAGAATCCCCAGCTCATGGAAAATGCGGTCCCGAAGCCGGCCGGCGGATTGGGAGGCATTCTGGCCGCCGCCAACCAGGTCATCGAGATGAAAAACGACCAGATCCTCTTCATTGTGCTGGGGATCATCTTCGTACTCTGCGTGGTCACCTACCGCTCTTTCCTGGCCGGGATCATCTTCACCATGTCCCTCATTTTGGCCAACTTCCTGGCCTTTACCTTCATGGTCTTCCAAGGCATTGGCTTGAATATCAATACCTTCCCGGTGGTTTCGCTCGGTATCGGTCTGGGGGTGGACTACGGGCTCTACATCGTCAGTCGGATCATCGAGGTCTACCGGGAGGAAAAGGACCTGGGGAAAGCCGTCCGGGGCGGCATCATCACCGCCGGGAGGGCGGTCTTCTTCACCGCCACCATGATGACCGCCGGGGTCATCTTCTGGTTTTTTTCACCCCTCCGCTTCCAGGCGGAGATGGGCATCCTGCTGGGAATTCTGATGATGGTCAACATGCTGGTGGGCGTTTTGGTCCTGCCGGCGGTGATCAACATTATCAAACCCAAATTCATTACAAAGGGGGTGGTCTAGACAGGGAATAAACCGGCGCTGCTGAGGGATACCGCCGGAAAGGAGATGAGAGCAAAAGATGTTTTTAAAAACCGAAACAGGAGGTAGAACGATGAGGAAAGGACCACAGGGATTCATGGTCGGCCTGGTCTGCCTGGCGGCGGTATTTTTTTTGTCCGTCTCAGCCGCCAACGCCTTCGACAAGCTGACCTTCGGGGACCAGGAATTGACGATTTACGGTTGGCTGCGCAACAACACCGGGTATTTTTTTGAAAAGCAGCCTTACCAACAGAATGATGACCGCCTGGCCACCTTCCGCACCTGGATGCGGGGCTACACCGACTGGAAAATAGCCGACCAGGTGAAATTCTGGGCGGCCGTACAGTTCGCCTACGAACCGAATTACAAGGTGGAAGACGGTTCGGGAACCAAAGACTGCTATTACTGCGAATACGACAACATCAACGATGTCCTGCGGGAAGTCTATTTGGAACTCAAACCCAACAACAAGCACAATATCAAAATCGGCAGGCAGATCGCCATCTGGGGGGAGTCTCTCACCGAACGGGTGGGTGACGTGGTGCACCCCGAGGATTCCCGCTGGACCCTGGCCTTCGCCAATCTGGAGGATACCCGCATCCCCCAGTGGATGATTCGCGGGATTCACGATATCGATTCCATCGCTTCCAGCTTGGAATGGATCGTCAACCCCCTGCTGACCGAAGATAAATACCGGGTCAACCGGCTGGCCGATTTCGCCCAGCCCATCGCCAACACCGCCGGCCAGCGCTTCGGCCTCCATCCCGAAGACCGCTTCCTGCCTCCGAATTCCGTCGGCAATCCCCTCCTCTTCCCTCAGGCCCCCGGTGTGGCCGGGCCGCCCTTCTCCCGGGGCTGGAGCCAGGTGCCGGCCTTCGTCCCGGGCCCCCTGGCCGGGAAGTGGGTCCCCAATGAAATCCCCCACGTAACGGAAGAATTCCCGGATACCTGGAGCGATACCCGTTACGGTTTGCGCACGAGCACCACCGCCGGCGGTTATATGTTCGGTTTTCAATACTGGCATGGACACAATTATGATCCCCTGGTGAAGCGGGGCGGCTTGACCGGAAACCTCATCCCGGCCGGGCCGGGGGTGCTTCTGCCGGAGCGCCAGTACACCCTGGTGCATCCCTACATGGATACCATCGGGGCTTACATGAACAAACAGCTCCCCTGGCCGGGGGTGGTCCGGGCCGAAGCCGTCTATTCACCGAACAAACCGTTCAACACCTTCGATCTGAACGTTCAGGACGCTATCACCCGCCGGGATTACTATAAATTCATGCTCGCCTACGACTTAAACAACTTACTCTATTTCGACTGGCACAAGACCGCCCCCTGGGACCTTACCCTGGAGTACATCGGCGAATATGTGCCCAATTCCGACGACCTGCAGTACATCATTTATGCCACCAAGCAGCCCACTTACCAGTCCCATTTCAACGGCCGCATTTCCACCAACTGGCTCTACAACCGCATTGCCACGGAACTGGTCGTCAGTTACTGGCCCTGGGGCAACAGCGGCCTGGTCATGCCGGCCGTCAAGTATATGCCCGGCTGGCTCAACCAGAAATTCTCTTTTGAATTGAAATATATCGGGGTCTTCGGCGACAACGATTACGAAGGTCTGGGGATTTTACGGACCAAGGACATGGTCGTCTTAACGACCCAGTTCAATTTCTAAGGATTCAGGAGGTAGATGACATGCGAAAAAAAATCAGCCCCTTCGGGTTTGGACTAGCGGCCCTGCTGGCGGTTATGGGATTGGCGGTAGCCTCCGCCACCTTCGCCCAGGAGCTACCCGCACCCGGCACGACCATCGACAAAAGCAACTATAAAAAATACGCCCACCTTTTCCCGGAGGAATGGGGTCAGGCCTTTGAGAACGGCTTTGACGGCCTGCTGCCTCCTTTTAAGATGAAGGTGTCGGAAACGAAAAAATATCCCATGCCCAAGGTCTTCCTGGACTATTCGGCGAAAAACAAGGGCAAGTATTCCATTGACGCCAAGGGGAACATCACCCCGGCTTACAATCGCGAGGGGCTGCCTTTCCCCGAGTTGCAGCCGGGGGACAAGGATTTTGTCACCAAACTGATGTGGAACTATGATTCCCGGTACTGGTCTGACGAGGCCTTGGACAAGGGCGGGGGCGGCTCCTATGAAAAAAGACGGGGGGAAGACGTCCGCTGGAATTCCGCCACCTCCTTCTGGCTGTTCTTTAAAAACCGAATGGTGCTGAGCCCCAAGCCGGATCTGCCCAACCCCCAGGGGCTGTACAAGGTCCTTTTGTTTCACTACACCAAGCCGGAAAGCATTAAAAACACCATGACCCTGAGCTACCGTTACGTGGATCAGAACAAACCCGACGACACGTATTTATATTTGCCCAGCTTGCGGCGGGTGATCCGGGCCGAAGCCGGGCAGCGGTCCACCCCGGTCCTGGGCTCCACCCAGGCCCTGGACGACTTTGTGGTTTTTGACGGCCGGATTCCCGATTTTACCTATACCCTGGTCAAAGAACAAAAGGCCCTGGCCGTCGCGGACAGCAAAATGACCCTCAAGATCGCCCAGAGCCACAAGAAGGACGAGATCCCCGTGGATACCGAAGCCTATGAAGTCCGCGAGGTGTATGTCATCGACATCAAACCCAAAGACCCCAAATATCCCCAGAGCAGGAAAAGGATCTACGTGGACAAGGAGACCCTGTGGCCCTATTACGGCATCGCCTGGGACCGGGCCGGCAAGTTGTGGAAGGTCTGGCTGCAGGACACCAAATCCTACTCCATGCCCGGCGGACAGCAATTCGTCTATCTCAACGGCTTGATCGGGGTGGATCTCCAGTTCGGCATGTCCACCCTCTATGTTCCCGAGAATGTGACCAATTCCAGCAACTTTACCTATAACGACGTAACCCCGCAGGCGCTGTTGAAAAGAGCCCGCTAATTTTCAACCCCTCTTTCCTCCCTCCACCAAGGGGAGGAAAGAGGACTTATCTTAAGGGAATGGAGTTCTCATGAATACACCTTTGACAAACCTCATGGCCGACCTCAAGGAAACCGAAGTTTCCCCCGAGGTCACCAAGATGATCCAGGAAGGCGTCGATCCGCTGGAAATCCTGGCCCAGGCGCGGGCTGCCATGGAGATTGTGGGCCAACGTTTTGAGACCTCGGAGTATTTCATCCCGGACCTGGTCATGGCCGGGGAGATCCTGACGGCCATCACCAACGTGGTCAAGCCGCTGTTGACCAAGGACGCGGAAGGCCCGAAAAAGGGCCGGGTCCTGATCGCCACCGTGGAGGGCGACATCCACGACATCGGCAAGGACATCGTGGTCTTCATGCTGGAGGTGAGCGGCTATGACGTGCTGGATCTCGGCATCGACGTGCCCATCGATACGGTGGTCGAAAAGACCCGGGAATTCAAACCTCAGGTGGTAGGGCTGAGCGCCTTCCTGACCCTGGCCTTCGATTCCATGAAGAACACCATCGAGGCCATCGCGGCCGCGGGCCTCCGGGAAAACTTGAAAATCATGATCGGCGGCGGGCAGATCGACGACGAGATCCGGCAGTACGTAAAGGCCGACGCCAACGGCCGCGACGCCGTGGCCGCGGTCAACTTCTGCAAGCAATGGATAGGATGACCGGGTTATGATCAGGCCGGAAACGGCAACCGAAATTTTTCAACAACGGCAAAAGCGGATCCTCGATGTTATTGCCTTGAGCAAACCCGACCAAGTGCCCATTATCGGTTGGTTCGGCTTCTTCTTTTCCCGCTATACGGGCCTCTCTATCCAGGAGGCCATGTACGATCCGGAAAAGCTGGAGGCGGCCTACTGGAAGGTAATCGAGGATTTTGAACCCGACCTGTGCGGAAATCCGTACGGGCTCATCTTCCTGGGCCCGTTTCTGGAAGCCCTGGATTATAAGCAGCTTCTCTGGGCCGGACACGGACTGGCCGCCAATCGCCCCTACCAGTATCTCGAGGCGGAATACATGCTGGCAGAGGAATACGACCATTTCCTCTTCGACCCCACCGATTTCATGCTGCGCCAGTACTGGCCCCGGGTTTTCGGGGCGCTTAAGGGCCTGGAGAAGCTGCCGCCGCTCCGCCACATTGTCAGTTATGGGTTGGGCGCTCCCTATGGATTTGCGCCCTTTTTACAGCCCGCGGTGCAGGCCGCACTGAAAACCCTGAAGAAGGCCGGCGAAAAATCCGCCGAAATTGCGGCCTGGACCGGTCGTTTTGCCGCCAGGGCCCATAGCGAAGGATATCCCGGTTCTTACGGCAGTATCTCCCACGCGCCTTTCGATACCCTGAGCGATTTTTTCCGTGGCATGAAAGGCGCCATGCTGGACATGTACAGGCGTCCGGAGAAGGTCCTTCAGGCCTGCGAGAAGCTGCTGCCTTCCATGATCGACATGGCCGTCGGGGCGTCGAAGATGTCGGGCAATCCCCGGGTATTCATCCCCATCCATAAGGGGATCGACGGTCTCATGTCGGAGACCCAGTTTCTGAAATTCTACTGGCCAACACTCCGGGAGCTGATGGTGCGCCTGATTGAGGCCGGCCTCACCCCCTGTCCCCTGTGGGAGGGCCAATGCAATTCCCGTCTCGAGATCATCAAAGACATCCCGGCCGGGAAGGCAATTTACGCTTTTGAGCAAACCGATCTTTTTAAGGCCAAGGCAGTCCTTGGCGACCGGGTCTGCCTTCGGGGCAACGTGCCTTTGTCCCTCCTGGCCACCGGGACGCCGGAGGATGTCCGGGCCTGTGTCCGGAGATTAATCGACGAGGTGGGCCGAGACGGAGGCTACATCCTCGATTCCGGCGGGGCCATGGACGACGCCCGAGTCGAAAACGTGCAAGCCATGTTCGAGGCTACCAGGGAATACGGAGTCTATTAAAAAAGATAACCGGGTGAAAATCACCATCTCAATCAACATCGTGAACCGGAGTAATGGAGTGCTGGAGTATTGGAGTATCGCTATTAAAACCATTACTCCATCACTCCAATACTCCAACGCTCCTTAGTATTGAAAGGAATTCACTATGACCGCCATGCATACACTGGATACTGCTCCAGCGTTTACCCCTACTCCGGAATATCTGGCCCGGGTCAAACGCCTCGAGGACGCCCTGAATCTCCGCAGGCCGGACCGCGTGCCTGTGGCCCCGCTGGTGGTCCACTACTACCCAACCCGGATCCGCGGGATCTCCAACCGGGAGGCCATGTACGATACCGAAAAGACCATCGCGGCCTGGAAGGCGGCCACAATCCAGCACGACTGGGATGTGGCCGTTCCCCTCGGTTCCCTGCGGCCGGCCCGCCCCCTGGAGATCCTCGGCCTGAAGCAGTTCAAATGGCCCGGAGGCGGCCTGCCGGACGACCAGCCCTTCCAGTGGGTCGAGGGTGAATATATGAAGGCGGAAGAATACGATGAGATGCTGGCCGATCCCAACGGCTTCGCGGTAAAAAAAATCTGGCCCCGCATCTCCAGCACCCTGGCCCCCATCAGCGGTTTGGCCCAGATGCCGGCCCCGCCGCTCCTGTACCTTTCGAATGCCTACACGCTGCCCGTGCTCCTGGGCGAGATGGTCTCGGCGCCGCCCATGCTGGAACTCCTGAAAAAGGCCCTGGCCCTGGCCGAGGCCCACGCCCGGGAAAAGGCCCTGACGATCCAATACACCCAGGAGATGATGAACCTGGGGTTTCCCCTGCCCTTCGCGGCCGTCACCTATTCCGCCTTCGACTGGGTCTCCGATGTGCTGCGGGGCATGCGCGGGTCGATGCTCGACATGTACCGGGCCCCGGAAAAGCTCCTGGCCGCGGTCGAGATGTTCACTCCCCTGACGATCGGCGGGTCCATCCAGTGGGCGGAGCAGACGGGCAACAAAGGCGTTTTCATCCCCATGCACCGCGGGGCCGCGGGGTTCATGTCCGACCAGCAGTTTGCCAGGTTTTATTGGCCCTGTTTCAAGGCCCTGGTGGTAGGCCTGATCGAGGCCGGCTACACGCCCATCCCTCTCTTTGAGGGCGATTATACGCCGCGACTGGAATACCTGCAGGAACTTCCACCCAAGAAGATCTATGGGCATTTCGACCAGGTGGACCGGAAAAAGGCCAAGAAGCTGCTGGGCGACACCATGTGTTTCTGGGGCAACGTGCCGGCCTCCCTCCTGTGCACCGGAACGCCTCAGCAGGTCAAGGATGACGTCAAGGAATTGATCGACATCTTCGGCGACAACGGCGGATTGATCGTGGACAGCACCATGGGCCTGCCCGATGAATCCCGGCCGGAAAACGTCCAGGCCCTGACCGAAGCCGTTCATGAATATGGTAATTATTAACGATCTCATAAATAAAAAGGACCTAATTGACTGAGCTAACCTTGTCCCTGGACCCCGGCTAATCCCGTTAAAAAAGCGGGACTAGGGTGACGATACTATGTAGATGGGTCTTTTTCGTCATTCCGGCGAAAGCCGGAATCCAGGCCACAGATGCCGTAATCCGAGAAGGGAGAAATTATGAATTTCAGAATATCCCTAGACGCCGGCGGGACTTTTACCGACGGGGTTTTGTTTATGGAGGAGCGCGGCCAGGCGCTCACGGCCAAGGCCCATACCACTCCCCGGGACCCGTCGATCGGGACCCTGAACTGTATCGCCAAACTGGCCGAACAGGCCGGAATGGACCGGCGTGCCCTGCTGGCGCAGACCGCCACCATCGTCCACGGGACGACGCTGGCCACCAACGTGGTGGCCACCCGGTCCGGGGCCAAAATGGGGACTATCGCCACCAAGGGTTTCCGGCTGCGCATGGTCATGCAGCAGGTGGCCAAGTCGGACTGGGTGGAAAAGCCGGTAGACATGTATGACTTCCGGCTCGATCCCCCCGCTCCCCTGACCCGCAACTTCCTGATGACCGAAGTGGAGGAGCGGGTCAATGCTCGGGGGGAGGTGTTGACTCCCCTGAACGAGGAAACGGTCCGCCGGGCGGTACGACACCTCAAAGACCACCAGGTCGAAGCCATTGCCGTCCTGCTTCTGTTTTCTCCCCTTTACCCGCTTCATGAAAAACGAATCGCCGAGATCATCGAGGAGGAATTCCCGGGGGTCTACGTGGCCCTGTCTTCGACCGTCCTGCCGGTGATCGGGGAATTCGACCGCTGGAGCACCACCATGTTCAGCGCCTACGTGGCCCCGGCCGTTGCCGGGTATGTGACCCGGATCCGGGAGATCCTGAAAAAAGAGGGCTTCGGCGGGCAGCTCCTCTTCATGCAGAGCAACGGGGGCACGGCGACGCCGGAGATCATCGTCGAAAACCCGGCCAGCCTGCTGCTTTCCGGGCCGGCCGCCGGTCCTTCCCTGGGCCGAGCCCTGGGGCTGACCCATGATTTCAAAAACATCCTTTCCGTGGATATGGGCGGCACCAGCTTCGACGTGGGCGTGGTCCACGACGGGCTGGTGGATGTCAAACAAATGCAGGTCATCGACTGGAAAAAATTCTGCCTGCCCACGGTGGATGTGTCGGCCGTGGGCGCGGGGGGCGGGAGCATCGCCTATATCGACGGGACGGGTCGGCTTCAGGTCGGTCCCCAAAGCGCCGGGGCCTCCCCGGGACCGGCCTGCTACGATCAGGGGGGGGAAGAACCCACCGTTACCGATGCCAACATGCTGTTGGGCTATCTGGATCCCGATTATTTCCTGGGGGGGGAAGTCAAACTCCGCAAGGATCTGGCTGAAAAAGCCATTCAGGAAAAGATAGCCGCCCCCCTCGGGATCACCGCCACCGCGGCGGCGGCGGCCATCTACGACATCATCAACGCCCGCATGGCCAGCGGTACGGACGTAACCTTTACCAAGCGCGGCTATGATCCCCGGGATTTCACCCTCTGCGCGGCCGGGGGAGCGGCGCCGGTGCACGCCGTCCCCATTATGGAGGAACTGGGCATCCGAAAATTGATCATCCCCAAGGTAGCCCCCACATATTGCGCCTTCGGCATGCTGTTTTCCGACCTGAGGCACGATTTTCAGCGGACCTACGTCAGCGAGACCGTGCACGCCGATCTGGAACGGATCAACGGCCTGTACGCTGAAATGGAGGCCCTGGCCCGGGAGACCTTGCAGCGGGAAGGGATTTCCCCGGCGCAGATGACCATCGAAAAGGCCATGGAAATAAAATACTACGGCCAGTTCCGCCAGCGGCTGGCCAAGGCCCCGGCCGGACCGGTAACCCCGGAAACCCTGCAGATGACCGTCGCCGATTTCCACGAAAACCATCGGGCCGCCCTGGGTTATGCCGACCCGAAATATCCCACCGAAATTGTCCGGCTCCACCTGACCGGCCGGGCCCACCTTCCCCAGCCCCAACTCGGGGCCGCGGCTCAATCCGGCGGCGGTGATCCCTCCCTGGCCCTGAAAGGCAAAAGGGCGGCTTATTTCACCGGTCAGGGGTTTGTGGACACGGAGGTCTATGCCGGGGAAGGTCTGGGGTCGGGGGCGATCCTGCGGGGGCCCTGCATCATCGAGGAACGCTTCACCACCTTAGTAGTCCCACCCGGGACGACAACGCAAATCGACGTTAACGGAAATTTTCTGATCACGCGCGAGGAGGACTGAAATGGCCCCGGCAGCAAAAAAACAATCACCCCCGACGCTGGACCCCACCACCTTTTCGGTGGTCTGGAACAAGATCGATTATATCGTGGAACAGATCGGCCAGAAGGTACTTTATTCCACCCAGTCCTTTGTGACGGCCCTCGCCCGGGACCTGGGGCAGACCTTTCTGAACGCTCGGGGCGAGATCGTCTCGGCGGCCAGTTATCTCCCGATTCACACCATGGTGGCCCAGGAAGCCATCCAGGGATTGGAATCCTATTTCCACGGCGAGTATGAACCCGGGGATTTTATTGTGGCCAACGACCCCTATATCGTCAAGGGCGGCCATCTCCCGGATTGGAATTTCATCCGGCCGGTTTTTTATCAGGGGCAGCGGATCGGCTTTTTCCAGGCCAAGACCCATGTCTCCGACACCGGTGGCTTCATGCCCGGCGGGTATGCCCCCGGGGCCTACGACATTATCGCCGAAGGCCTGAACATCCCTCCGCTGAAAATCATCAAAGGGGGAGTCCTGCAGCAGGACCTTTGGGGGTTCCTGCTGCGCAATGTCCGTAATTCCACCCAGGTGGACATGGACACCATGCTCATCAACGGCGCCATGGCCCAGGCGGAAGAACAACTGGTCTCCCTGTGCGACAAATACGGCGTGGAAACCGTAAAGGCCGGCATGGAGGAGATCATCCAGGCCGGGGAAAGGGCCATGCGGGCCGAGATCACCAAGATCCCGGACGGAACCTATTACGGGGAATCGGCTACGGACTGGGACGGGAAGACCGACCAGCCGGTCTGGGTCCGCGTCGAAGTGATCGTCCAGGGCGATGAGTTGACCTTTGACTTCACCAAAAGCGATCCCCAATGCACTTTTGTAAACTGCCCCTGGGGGGTGGTGGTAACGGATTCGGCCATTTCCACCTTTTTCATCATCGATGCCGGCGTCCCCAAGAACGGCGGGACTCTGAGGCCCCTGCGGATCATCGCCCCGAAGGGCTCGGTGGTGAATCCCGTCTACCCGGCCACGGTCGGGGCCTCCCAGATCGCCGTGGGCATTCAGATCGTGGAGGCCTGCGTCCTGGCCCTGGGGCGCGCCCTGCCGGACCGGGCCATGGCCGGCTGGGGGAAGCATTTCTGTCCCATGCATCTCGGGGTCGATCCGACCCGGATCGATCCGCGGACCGGGCAGCCCCGGCGCTATTTTGCCGAAACCTTCGCCAGCGATTCCGGCAGCGGGGCGGTCAAGGGCTTCGACGGCTGGCTGGGAATCGGTTTCATGGCCGCGGCCGGGAACTTCCTGCGGCCCAACATCGAACATTTCGAATCCGAATGCCCCTTCGTCGTCAATGCCGTCGAAGTCCTTCCGGACTGGGAGGGGGCGGGAGCATTCCGGGGCGCTCCCGGCACCTACCTGGAATTCGTGGCTCATACGGTTCCCGGAGCCCCGGCCGTGCTCCAGACCGGAAACAGCGACGGTTCGCGCTTCGCCCCTCCGGGGGTCGTGGGCGGGGCATCGGGACCCTTGAGTGAGATCACGGTTTATGGCGCGGACGGGACGAAGCGGCCGCTGCGCACCATAGACCTGCAGCCCGTTTTTCCGGGGGACCGCTGCATTACCAAATGTTCGGGCGGCGGCGGCTGGGGCAATCCCCTCGACCGGGACGTGCACAAGGTCCGGGACGACGTCCTGGACGGTTATGTATCGGTCGAGCGGGCCCGCAACGTGTACGGGGTGGTGCTCGAGTCGGATACCCTGGAAATCCGCCAGGAAGCCACCGAACAATGGAGAAAAGAGTTGCAAAGCCGGCAAGGCGCAGCCTGAAAGGGGGAAGAATAGCCGATGGCGGTAACAGATTTCCTGGAACGGGGGGCACTCATCAATCCCGACGGCCTCTGCGTGGTCATGGGGGAGAAGCGTTATACCTACCGGCAGATGGTGGGCCTGATGAACCGCATTGCCAACGGTCTGGTCTCCCTGGGCTACGGGTTGAATCGAAATGCCGCGGTCCTCTCCGACAACCATCCGGAAGGCTACGCCTGTTCCCTGGGGATCATGAGGTCCGGCATGGCCTACGTCCCCATGGATTTCAGGAATTCAGCGGAAGATAATTTCCGGATTCTGGACTGGGGCGACGCCGAGGTCCTTTTTTACGGGAGCCGCTTTCACGATCAGGTGCTGGATTTTCGGGACCGGTTGCCGAAACTGCAGCACCTGATTTGCCTTGACCATCCCCTGGAGGATATCTCCGGGCTCATGGATTGGTGTTCGGCTTTCCCTGATGGATCGCCCAAAGTGGAGATCCCGGCCGGGGCCACTTCCTGGCTGCAGACCGGTTCCGGCACCTCCGGTGATTTTAAAATGGCCATGATCCCCCATCGGGCCTATCATTCCTTCACCGCTTATCAGTCGATCTGGCTGGCCGACCCGCAGCCGGTCATGCTGGTGGCCGCCCCCATTACCCACGCCGGGGGAGGCCTGAGCTATCGCGTCATCGCGGCCGGCGGAACCCTGATCTTAATGGAAAAGCCCGATCCGCAAGCGGTGCTCAAGGCGATTGAAGAGCTCCGGATCACAAGTCTTTTTTTGCCCCCCACGGTCATTTATCGCCTGCTTGACCAGCCCAATGTCCGCGATTTCGATTACCGCAGCCTCAGGTGTCTGGCCTACTCGGCGGCCCCCATGTCCGTGGAAAAGCTTCGTCTGGCCCTGGATGTCTTCGGGCCGGTCCTGGCCCAGGGGTACGGCCAGACCGAAGCCCTGGGGATCGCCCATATGACCCCGGAGGAGCATTTTATAGATGGGCAAGTGGCGCCGGACAGTCGCCTTTCGGCCTGCGGCCGGCCGGCCCTGCCTTTCTGCCGGACCGTAATCATGAACGACGAAAACGAGATCCTGCCCCAGGGCGCAACCGGAGAAATTTGTGTCCGGGGCGACCAGGTCATGGCCGGCTACTACAAAAACCCCTATGCCACCCGAAAAACCATCATCGACGGCTGGTGCCATACCGGGGACGTGGGCTTCTTTGATGAGGAAGGGTATCTCCATATCAACGACCGAAAAAAGGACCTGATCATCACCGGGGGGTTTAATGTCTACCCTACCGAAATCGAACAGGCGATCACCTCCTTCGAGGCCGTCTCCGATTGTGCGGTGATCGGGGTGCCGGATGAAAACTGGGGTGAAGCGGTGAAAGCGGTGGTCGAGCTGGCCCCGGGAAAAACAGTTACCGGTCCGGAGATCATGGCCCGGGTGAAAGAACGACTGGGGAGCGTCAAGGCCCCGAAGTCGGTAGACTTCATCACGGAACTGCCACGCAGTGCCCGGGGCAAGGTGTTGAAGCGGGCTCTGCGGGAAAGATACTGGCAGGGAAAAACCCGAAAAATTTAAACGAGGAGGAATACGATGAAACTGTTGGGACTGGGATGCGGCAGAAGAATGGGCAACAGCGAAATCCTGATGAAAGAGGCCCTCATGGCCGCCGAGGCTACCGGCGATATCGAGGTGGAACTCATCCACCTTCACGACCTCAAGATCAAACCCTGCACCGGCTGTGAGAAGTGCACCATGAGCATGTCCAAGGGCGGCACCGGCGAATGCTTCCAGAAGGACGATATGCGCTTTCTCAAGCAGAAATTCACCGAGTGCGATGGACTGATCATCAGCGCCCCGGTCTTCGAACTGCGGCCGCCGGGACTCTACTGCATCATGAACGACCGTTTTCTGGGCTTCGGTCCCCAATATCTGATGAGCGTCTTTCAGAGGCCCAAGAGGGCCGGGGCCTTGATCTCGGTGGGGGGCTCGGACTGGGTTCAACTGGCCCTGCCCCAGATGAATCTGGCCATGTTCATGTTGAATTTCAAGGTGGTCGATCAATTTCAGGAGATGTGGACCGGCCGGCCGGGCCATACCCTTTTCCACGAAGAGGCCCTGGCCCGGGCCAACCAACTGGGCAAAAACGTGGCCGAGGCCATGAAAAAACCCCCGGCGGAAATGGCCTTTAAAGGGGACGACCCGGGCATCTGCCCCTTCTGCCATTCCAACCTGCTCCTGACCCGGGGGAAGAATGTGGTGGAATGCCCCATCTGCGCCATTCGGGGAGATCTGGCCTTAAAGGACGGGGAGATCACCGTCAACTGGTCGGCGGAGGATATCCGGATGATCAAGTGGGAACCCCTGGGCATGGGGGAACACTTCAAACACATCATGGAAAGGCACGTGTATTTCGAGGAGAACAAAGAGAGTTTAAAACCCCGGCTTGACAAATACCGGGTCTACAAATCGTATTCGCTTCCTCCCAAGGCCGAGGAGGCCGAGTCCCAGGTGCAAGAAGAAGGGTAACACATCTAACTTTTTATGCTGGAGTAATGGAGTATTGGAGTAACGCTTTTAAATACAATACTCCAATGCTCCACCACTCCATTACTCCAATTTCAAAAGGAGAAACCTTTGGATAAATTGATCATCACCGCCGCACTGACCGGCAACATCACCCTGCCCACCCAGACCCCCTATCTGCCGTTGACGCCGCAGCAGATTATCGACGAGGCCGTCCGGGCGGCGGAGGCCGGCGCGGCCTCGGTGCACATCCACGGCCGGGACCCGCAGACCGCCCGGCCGACCACCGACCCGGCCGTTTACCGGGAGATCGCCGCAGGCATCAAGGCCCGGAGCAACGTGATCGTTTGCATTACCACCGGGGGTACGGCCGACATGACGCCGGCCCAACGGGCCCAGGTCGTTCCGGCCCTGAAGCCGGAGCTGGCCACCTTCAACACCGGGTCGATCAACTTTTCGATCCACCCCATCGCCGACCGTTACAAAGACGAGGATTACAAATATCCCTGGGAGAAGGAGTTCGCCGCCGGAACCAAGGATTTCATTTTTCGGAACACCTTTGGCGACCTGGAGAAGCTCTGCCGGATCATGGAGGAAAACCGGACCAAACCCGAGTTCGAAGTCTATGACGTGGGCCATCTCTACAACCTGAGTTTCCTGATCCGGCGCCAGATTGTCAAAACACCGGTCTGGCTGCAATTCGTTACCGGGATCCTCGGCGGGATCGGCTCTTCCCTGGAGGATATTTTGTATTTAAAACAGACGGCCGACCGTTTGATCGGCCCGGCCAATTACCGTTGGTCGGTCATCGGCGCCGGTTATCCGGCCGAATTCCAGGCCGCCACCCTGGCCATCATGCTGGGGGGCCACGCCCGGGTGGGGCTGGAAGACAACATCTTCATCGCCCGCAAGGTCCTGGCCAAGAGCAATGGGGAACTGGTGGAAAAGGTGGTGCGGATTGCCCGGGAACTGGAACGGGACATCGCCACCCCGGACGAGGCCCGGGAAATTTTGGGTCTCAAAGGGAGGGGAAGAGTAAACTATTAGTCGAGGGCAGTATAAACATCATTTGTGATGGAGTATTGGAGTAATGGAGTGCTGGAGTAATGGTCTTTGCCAATACTCCAATACTCCACCACTCCATTACTCCCGACATTTAATAATAAACGTCACCTTTGCTGAGGTCCGCCCATGCCGCTGGTCGAATATGAAAAAAGGGACAATCATCTGGCCGTTGTCACCCTGAACCGGCCGGAAAAGCTGAACGCCGTGAACGAGGAGCTGCTGGCCGATTTACGGGCCGCCTGGCTCCATTACCGGGATGATGAAGACGCCTGGCTGGCCATCCTCACCGGGAAGGGCCGGGCCTTCACGGCCGGCGCGGACAAGAGCTGGTTTGAAAAATCCTTGCAAGGACAGGACTCCCTGGGGATCTTCCTCGAGCAGATTTCCCTGGACCCTTACTGGTCCGGGACCCTGGACAAGCCGGTCATCGCGGCGGTCAACGGGTTTTGCGTGGGCTTTGGATTGGATCTGGTTCTGAAGGCCGATCTGCGGGTGGCCGCCGAAAGCGTCTGGTTTCAGCAGCCGGAGGTGGCCCGGGGCAACATCGTCCTGTTTTTTGACAACCTCCCCGGGGCCATGGCCGCCGAAATGATCAGCGGCTTTCGGATCAGCGCCCGCCGGGCCTATGAAGTGGGCCTGGTCAACCGTCTGGCTCCGGAAGGGCGGGTCCTGGAGGCCGCCCTGGAAATGGCTGGAGAACTCCTGGAGAAAACACCCCTGGCCCTTTACCAGGCCCTGAAGATCCTGCGGGACCTGAAAAATGCCGGCCGGATCGTTCCCCGCCGCTTGCTGGATCAGTACACCACATCCCTTTCCAGGGAGCTGACCCGGACCGAAGACTACCGGGAGACGACAGCCGCCTTTTTAGAGGGCAGGAAACCGGTTTTCCAGAAGCGCTGAATAAGAACACGAGGTTGGCATCAGGAAAGGCCTGAACATGAAAAGTCTGATCGTCTATTACTCCCAAAGCGGTAACACCCGCAAAGTCGCGCGGGCCATTCACCGGGGCTTGAGCCGGGAAGTGGAGCAGTGTGATCTGAAAACGGTGAAGGAAGCCGACCCCCGGGAAGTGGATCAATACGACCTGATCGGTCTGGGCAGCCCGGTCTGGTGCGGCGCGGAGACCCCGAACATCAGGCGTTTCATCGAGAACATCCCCCGGCAGCAGGGGCGGCCTATCTTCTCCTTCAACACCCACGGGGTCATGCCGGAACAGTATTTCCCCACCGTGGTCCGGCGGCTGCAGGGCCGGGGTTTCACGGTCATCGGTATGCGGGACTGGTTCGGAGACGCCCGTTTCCAGATGGCCCCCAGCCCCTACTTTACTCACGGCCACCCTGACGAAATCGACCTTCAGGAAGCGGAGGATTTCGGCCGGGAAATGGCCCAAGTGAGCCGCCGGATTGCCGGCGGGGAGACCGGCCTGATCCCTCCGGTGCCGGGACAGGTGTTGACGCCGCAACTGCTGGCCCTGACGG
>JACRCK010000032.1 GCA_016219065.1 Deltaproteobacteria bacterium | reverse complement strand
CATTCCTTTATGCTGGTCCTGCATGTCTTCTTCGCCAATCTGTTCGTCATGCTGTTTCCCTTCAGCAAGATCATGCATTCTTTTCTTACCATTCCCATGAATAAGCTGAGGAGGGGATAGTCATGGACGAAAAAACCCGCGACGATTTGCTTAAACTTTTTCAATCCAAGCTTAACGAAGCCATGCGCTTTTACCTGGAGACCTGTTCCCGGTGCGGCATCTGCACCGAGGCCTGTCATGCCTACCAGTCCATGGGTCAGGTCCGCTACATCTCAGCCTACCGCCATGAGATCGTCCGGCGGATTTATAAGAAATATTTCAAAGGCCAGGGGAAAGCCCTCCCCGCCTGGGGGGAAAGCAAGGAACTGACGGAAATGGCCCTGGAGGAGTTATCCGCAGCGGCTTACTCCTGCACCGGCTGCCGGCGCTGCATGGTTTACTGCCCCCATGGCATCGACACCCAGATGCTGATGTCGATCGCCAAATTGCTGCTGGTCGGGGCCGGAACAGAGCCGGAAATCCTGTCCATGCTGGCCGATACCTCCATTGAAAAAGGCAAGTCCCTGGAATTGTACAAAGAAGGATTTTTGACCGGCATCAAGAACCTGGAAGCCCAGGTGGTGGAAAAATGGAAAGTGGAAGCCGGCCGGACCCCCATCCCGGTTGACGTGGAAGGAGCCGACCTGCTCTATGTAGCCCTGGCCGGGGCCCATTCCATCGTCCCGGCCGCAGCCGTCTTCAACGCCGCCGGAGAAAACTGGACCTTAAGCTTCTTTGAGGCCGTCAACTTTGGGGCCTTTGTCGGCGATCCCACCCGGACCAAACTGATTTTGGAACGAATCATCAATGAAGCCAAACGGCTGAAGGTCAAGGAAGTCTGCATCTGCGAATGCGGCACGGCCTTCCGGGTCATGAAGCAGCAGTCCGGGAAGCAGCCCTTCAAGGTCAGTTCGATTACCGAGGTCCAGGCTCGTTACCTGTGGGAAGGACGCATCCGGGTGGAGAAAGACAAATTCCCGGGGCCGGTTACCTACCATGATCCCTGCCAACTGGCCCGCAACGCCGGGGTCATCGATGAACCGCGTTATATCCTCAATCAATTGACCAGCCGGTTCGTCGACATGACCGACGACGTCCGCTACAACTGGTGTTGCGGCGGCGGCGGGGGCCTGGTGGCCCTGGGCGAAGACACCCTTGATTTCCGCATGAAATCGGTTACGGTCAAGGTGGATCAGGTTAAAAAAACCGGCGCCAAGATCCTGGCCACGGCCTGTGAAAACTGCCATACCCAGCTCAGCGATTTAAACGCCCATTACCAGATGGGCGTGGACGTGAAATTCCTCTCCTCCCTGGTGGCCGACGCCCTGATCCACTGAAAAAGGCGGCCGCCGGGCGGTGTAACCATAAAGGGCACAGATAAATTACCCCTCGACAGAAAGGAGAAAAAGGTATGAAAAAGTTGTTGCAGATCATGTTTTTGGTGGGTCTGGCCGCGGTCTGGGCCGCGCCGGCCTTGGCTACCAACGGCGACATTCTGATCGGCGTCGGCCCCATATCCCGGTCCATGGGCGGGGTGGGCATCGCGGCACCCCAGGACGCCATCAGCGCCGTGTTTTCCAACCCGGCGGCCATGTGCTTCGGGCCCTATTGTCCGGCCTCGGAGTTCAACTTCGCGGGCACCTTGTTTGCGCCCAAGGTAGATGCCAAGGTGCAACTGGGCGGGCAATCCATCAAAGCCGACAGCCACGAGAACGTCTACGCCATTCCGGCCATCGGCATCTCCACCCCGATTACCAAGAGTATGCCCCTCTGGCGCTTCGGTCTGGCGGCTTACGGGGTTTCCGGACTGGGGGTGGATTATCGGGATACCTCCCTGGACCAACAGCGCTTCGCCAATTTCGGCGGCTTCCCCCTGATCGCCGGCGAATACACTTCTCTACAGATCATGAAATTTGCCCCGGCCATCTCTTTTGAACCCGATCCCCGCATCTCCTTCGGCCTGGCCGCCCATATCAATTATGCCATGTTGGACCTGGGCAGCGGGACTTCCACCGACTACACTTACGGCGTACAGTTAGGCGTTCTTTATAAACCCCTGGATAAATTGTCTCTGGGGGCCACCTACATCACGCCCCAGAAAAATACCTTCGATCGGGTCAAAGATTTCAACGGCGACGGCGCCCGGGACTCCTTCGATCTGGAAGCTCCGCAGCAGGCCGGCCTGGGGGTGGCCTACGACATCCTGCCGAACAAGCTGCTGGTCGAGATCGACGGCAAGTGGATCAACTGGTCGGGTGCCGCCGGCTATAAGGAATTCGACTGGGAAGACCAGTGGGTATTCGGCCTGGGTGCCCAATATCGGGCCACAGACAAGCTGATCCTGCGGGCTGGCTACAACTATGCCAATAATCCGGTAAAATCCCACAATGGCTGGAACGGCCTGGCTCCCCAAAATGTTCAGGGCAAAATTATGCCCACCTACTACTACGAAACATTCCGGACTATCGGCTTCCCGGCCGTTACCAAGAGTCACATCACGCTGGGCCTGGGTTACGAATTTACCCCCCGGTTTTCAGTCAATGTGGGCTACACCTACGGCTTTGGAGAAACCATCACCGGAACCGGTACCGCCCTGAACGGCCAGCCGGTCAAGCTGGAATCCAATCTCACGGAAATGAGCTACGAGCTCGGCCTGACCTGGCGGTTCTAAGCGCCTAGTGCTTTAGCGCGGGGCGCGGAGCACAGAGACAACACCAAGGCAAAAAAAATCCCCCCTTTTTCAAGGGGGGATTTTTTATTTACGCGTTGCGCCAGGCGTCCTTGCCCTCAGCGTATGTAAGCCTCCGTCACGTACCGCCGCATCATCCGATGGGTATTGAAATAATAGGCGTTTTGGCCGATGGTATTGCCCATCATATAAACCCAGATGCTGCGGGCCTCGTAATAAGTGGGAACGATCTCCCTTTCCAGTTTTTCGTACAGATCGTCGGCATCGCGGGTGTCGGAATTATCCTCGAGACGGGTCTCCACCGGAGACGGGCCGATGGACCAGCCCGTATCCCCCTCGATGTAGCCCTCGATCCACCAGCCGTCCAGGACACTGAAATTGATGACCCCGTTATGGGCGGCTTTCATACCACTGGTGCCCGAGGCCTCCCGGGGCCTTTGCGGGGTGTTCAGCCAGACGTCCACCCCCGAAACCATTTTCAGGGCGATGTCCATGTCATAGTTGCTTAAAAATACGATATTGATCCGATCGGCCAGTTGTTTTTTATAGGAGAAGATCTTTTCGATCAAGGCCTTGCCCGGCGTGTCCTGGGGATGGGCCTTGCCGGCATAGATGATCTGGATTTTTCCGGCTCCGATTTTTATCAGCCTTTCCAGGTCGCTGAAGAGCAGGTCCGCCCGTTTATAGGCGGTGGCCCGGCGGGCGAAGCCGAGGGTGAGGATGTTCAGATCCATTTCCACCCCGGTCTGTTGAAGGACATAGTCCAGGAGGGTCCTCTTGGCCTCCTGATGGGCTTCCCAGATTTCGATATCGGGGATCCGCCCCACCCGGACGAAAAGCTCCGGCTCGTTGGCCCAGCCCGGCAGGTACTTGTCGTAGAGCCGCCTGAAGCTGTCGCAGGTCCAGGTATAGGAATGGACCCCGTTGGTAATGGCGTTGATCTTATACCCGGGGAACATGTTGCGGGAGACTTCGCCGTGCTTCTTGGCCACCCCGTTGACGAATTCCGTCAGATTGAGGGCCAGCACGGTCATGTTCAGGGCCTCCTGCCCGGCCAGACCCTTCAGGATATCCAGGGGGATCAGGTCTCCCAATACCCGCTGGACCAAATCATAGGGAAAGCGGTCATGGCCGGCCTGAACCGGGGTGTGGGTGGTAAAGACGCATAAATCCTTGACGCTGTTCACGTCCCAGACCAGCTTCTCATCCCAGACATCCTCGATGGGCCGTTTGAATTTGTTCAGCAGTTCCAGGGTCAACAGGCTGGCGTGCCCTTCGTTGAGATGATACTTTTTTATTTCGAAGCCCAGGGCCTTGAGCATCCGGGCCCCACCGAGGCCCAGGACGATTTCCTGCTTGAAGCGGTAGACCTCGTCCCCCCCGTAGAGCTGGGCCGTTATTTCTTGGTCTTCCGGGTGGTTCCCTTCCAGCTTGGTGTCCAGAAAAAACACCGGCACCTTACCGCCGGTTAAACTCTGCACCATATAACACCAGGCCTGCACCTGCACCGGCCGGCCCTCGATTTCCACAATTACCCGGGGGTTGAGCCGGGTCATGAAGACGGCGGGATCCCATTCATAGGGATGCTCCACCTGGCGGCCCTTTTCGTCCAGTTCCTGGCGGAAATAACCTTTGCGGGTGAGCAGGGTCACCGCCACCATGGGCAGGGCCAGGTCCGCGCCGGACTTGATTGTATCCCCGGCCAGAACCCCCAGGCCGCCGCTGTAGGTGGGGATACTGCTGTTGATGCCGATCTCCATGGTGAAGTAGGCGATCATGGGCTCTTTGGTTAATTCATTCAATAGCTTCTGCTCCGCGTTCATTCAGACTCCTTAAAAAACAGTTTCTTGCTTTTTCTATGATCGGTAATATAATGAAATGAGATAAATAATTCCGTGTCTCAATGTCAACGGTTTTTTTCAGCCCTGCGGCCTTTCCCGCTTCGTGCGTCGGTCCCGGTGGGTAAAAGAAGCGTTTTTCGGTCAAGGCCTTCAGGCATGAAGGGCTGTTTCAGGAGGCGCCCATGACCCGTTATGCCTTGGTTATTCTCTCCTGCCTGGCCAATCCCCTTTTCTGTCTCTCATCGTATATACAGGCCGCAACCTTCATTGTAACCAACACCAACGACAGCGGCGCCGGTTCACTGAGACAGGCTATTCAGGATGCCAATAACAGCCTGAACAATCCCTATTCCATCGTGTTCAATATCCCGAAAAGCGATCCCAAATATGGTCTCCGCAAACCGGGGGTTTGGACCATCCGACCCGACTCGGGGCTGCCCTCCCTGACCAGGGGCCAGATCTCGATCAACGGCATGACCCAAAGAGAAAACCAGGGAGACACCAACCCGGGCGGGTTCCCCCTGGAGATAAACGGTCGTAACGTCACGGGGGCCCTGTTCACCATAGAATCCCATTACAATATGATCGGGGGAATGGCGATCAATGGAGAGGCCGGTTTTGGCCCCGGCACCTGCATCCAGGTCATCGCCGGTAGTTCCCACAACACCATCGTAGAGAGCTCCATTGGGATGGACGCCGATTTTAAGACAGCCAGCCCCTGCGGGACGGGAATCGAGTTGTCCAACGGAGCCAATACCAACATAATTTTAGGCAACATCATTGCCAGCAATGTCCTGGACAGCATACGAATCGCCGGAATCGGAACGGACAGCAACCAGGTTGCCCTGAACCATATCGGAGTTACCTCGCCCAACTCCCTGGCGGTTCCCAATGGTGGAAACGGGATCCTGATTCTAAACGGCCCCTTCAACAATACCATCGGCGGCACTTATGCGGGGCAGCCTGCTAAAAATGTCATTTCCGGAAACGGGGTCAACGGTGTCTATGTGGCCGGCAGTTCCTGGACTACCATTTCGAACAATCATGTTGGGACAGACGATCCCGGCCTGGCCGCCCGCCCCAACGGGGAGGAGGGGATCAAGATCGACGGCGGCGCCCAGGATAATTTCATTTACAATAATGTGTTGTCCGGAAATGGCAAAAACGGCCTGCTCCTTTCGGGCGCCGGAACGACGAGCAATTCGATCCAGGGTAACAAAATTGGCGCCGACAGCGCCGGCACTGGAAAAATTCCCAACGGCAACCACGGCATCGGCATTTACAACGGCGCCTCCGGCAACACCGTCGGCCATAACAACGACCCCTCCCGCGGCAACACTATCCTGGGCAACGGCTGGAGCGGGGTTGTTATGGTCACCAATAGCAACAACAATCAAATCGCCAACAATTTCATCGGCACGGATGCCACCGGTTCGATCGCCAATCAAGGGAACGGTTTCTACGGGGTTCATATCGTCGATTCGACGGGCAGCACCGTCGGGCCGGCCAATATCATCGCCCATAACAGCGCCGACGGCGTCCGGATCGACGGGGCGACGGCGGTCAACAACCGTATCACCCGGAACGCCATTTACGCCAACGGGGGCAAAGGGATCGAAAACATCAACGGGGGCAACCATGACCTAAACGGCCCGGCTATCTACGCGGCCGACTGCCATGGTGTGACCGGCTTCGCACCGCCCAACGCCACAGTGGAGATCTTT
>JACRCK010000248.1 GCA_016219065.1 Deltaproteobacteria bacterium | reverse complement strand
TCAGCGGAAAATCCGCATCCGGCATTTCGGCCGGTTCCCGGTATTCGATGGCGTGGAACAAGCCTTTCCCCCGGGTAAAGCGCTCCTGGTGCAGGAAGCGGGTCCCCGGGTGTTCCAGGGTCGGGCAGGGCCAGGCCAGGCCTTCCCCTTCCAGGCGCTCGTAGGTGATGCCGCCGTACGAGGGCGCCACCTGGCGGATTTCCTCCTGGATTTCCTCGGGGGATGCATAGGACAGGGGGTAACCGAACCGGGTGGCCAGTTCCTGCAGGATCCACCAATCGGCCCGGGCTTCCCCGGGGGGTTCCACGGCTTTGCGCACCCGCTGGACCCGGCGCTCGGTGTTGGCGAAGGTGCCGTCCTTTTCGGCGAAGGCCGCCCCCGGCAAAACCAGATGGGCGATCCGGGCCGTTTCCGTGGGGAAAATGTCGATGACCATTAGAAATTCAAGGGACTTCAAAGCCTTTTCCACGTGGGCGGAATCCGGATCGCTCAACAGGGGATTTTCCCCTAGGATGACCAGGCCCTTGATTTTTCCTTCCTCGATGCCGTGGATCATCTCCATGATCGTTAAGCCCACTTGCTCGGGCAGGCGGTCCACCTTCCAGGCCTCCAGGAACCGATCCCGGACCTTCAGGTCGGTCACCGGTTGATACGCCGGGTAGACGTTGGGCAGGCCGCCCATGTCACAGGCGCCCTGGACGTTGTTCTGCCCCCGGAGCGGGTTGACGCCCGTGGATTCCCGCCCGATCTGGCCGCAGAGCATGGCCAGGTTGGCGAGCGTCTTGACGTTGTCCACGCCGGTAACGTGCTGGGTAATCCCCATGGTATAGAGGATGGTGGACTTCTCGGACCGGGCGTACCACTCGGCCATCCGCACGATGTCTTCGGCCGGGACCCCGGTGATTTCCGCCGCCCTTTCCGGGGGGTACTGCTCGATCACGGCCCGGGCCGCCTCGAACTGTTCGGTCCGTTCGTCGATGAAGGCCTGGTTCTGCCAGTTGTTTTTCAGGATGACCTGCATCATGCCGTTCACCAGGGCCACGTCGGTCCCCGGTTTATGCTGAACAAACAGGTCGGCCTGGGCCGTAATCGGGATGCGCCGGGGATCGGCCACGATCACCTTGGCCCCCCGGGCCTTGGCCCGGAAGACCCGGCTGGCGATCAGGGGATGGGCCACGCTGGTGTTGGAACCGATGATGAAGATACAGTCGGCGTTTTCGATCTCGGCGATGGAATTGGTCATTGCCCCGCTGCCGAAGGCCGCGGCCAGACCGGCCACGGTGGAAGAGTGTCAGAGCCGGGCGCAGTGGTCTACATTGTTGGTCCCCACCCCGGCCCGGGCGAATTTCTGCAGGAGGTAATTCTCCTCGTTGGTGCACTTGGCCGAGGTCAGAAAAGCGATGCTGTCCGGTCCGTATTGCTCTTGGATGGCCTTCAGGCGGGAAGCGCCGAAATCCAGGGCTTCGTCCCAGGAAACCGGGGCCAGATCGGCCCCCTGCCGCAGCAGCGGCTTGGTCAACCGAGCAGGGCTGACTACAAATTCGTGGACATTCCAGCCCTTGACGCATAGTTTGCCCTCGTTGACCGGTCCGGTCTTGTTGGGCAGCGTGCCGATCAGCTCGCCGTCCAGGACCTCTAAATAGAAACTGCAGCCGCAGCCGCAATAGGGACAGACGGTAGGAACCAGTTTATAATCCATCAATGACTCCATAACCAAAAAAATTTTCAAATTTTTTACCAACCAAAAATTTCAAATTTTTTTGGTTGGGGAAAAACCAACGAGAAAGAACCCAAATAAAGGTAGTTTTAAATTCAGATTATTACAGCCATCGTTGAAGACAAATTCTCAGGACAATGGGTGTAATAATCTGAATAGCTGGTGGATCCGCTTCGCTTGATCCACCCTTCAAAGCTTGGGGAAAATACAATAATTAATAATTAACAATTAATTATCAATTATTAATTATTGCTTTAAATCCTATTCTGGTGCCGGCCCTAAAACATTTAACGGCGACTTTTCTTCGGGGCTGTACCCCGGCCGGTAACCGGTTTGTTCCTCCAGGATGTCGGCCACCCGTTTATAGAGGGTCCGCAAAGGGATATCGGCCGGGCAGGCCTCGTTGCAGAGCCCGCAGTCGATGCAGCGCCCGGCCATGTGCACGGCCCGGACCAGGTGGAAGATGGGATTTTCCGGAGGCGTATGGCCGGTATGAATCAGGGCCTCTTCTTCCAGGGTGCATTCCTTGCAGAAGCACATGGGGCAGACATCCCGGCAGCCGTAACACTTGATGCAGCGGGAAAATTCCTTCAGCCAATGAGCGAAGCGGTCTTTCAGCTCCAGGGCCAGGACCCCGGCCACGGTTTCGTTTTTGGCCGGTTCCCCCTTCTCCCCGGCCAGACAGGCCTCGGGAAAGGGCTTGGGGCATTCACAGGCCTGGGCCAGTTCGGAGGGACAGGCAATGCCCACAGGCACCACTTTTTCCGGCTGGAGCTGTTTCCATTTATACAGTTCCACCAGCCCCCGTTCGTCGCAGCCCCGGATCAGGACTCCCAGCCGGGCCTCCGGCCGACGCCGGGCCAGATGGACCAGCAACTTGTTTAACGGGTAACGGACGTCCCCCGGTTTCTTCAGGTCTCCCAGGCAAAGTCGGTCCAGTTCCTCTTCCTGTTGGAAGAGGTAGGGGGTCACTTGTCCGGACTGAACGGCCAGGCCTAAAAATCCCTGAATCGTTCCTTCCCGCAACAGACGGCTTATTTCCGATCGAATGGTTTGGATCATCTTCATTTCCTGGCGGTCAGGCCGCTTTCGGTTCCCGCAGGGGATTGGGCCCCAAGGCCCCCACCTGCTCGACAAATTCTTTGATGTACTTGGCGAACTCCGGGCCTTCGGCGGAAGAGATCCATTCCACCCGCAGGCGTTCCGGTTCCAGCCCGGTAAAGGCCAGCAGTTCCTTCATGAAGGCCACCCGTTTCTTGGTCATGAAATTACCGGCCAGATAATGGCAGTCGCCGATATGGCAGCCGCCCACAAAAATCCCGTCGACTCCCTTCTGAAAGGCCTTGAGGAGATGATGAGGAGATACGGTCCCGGAGCACATCACCCGGATCACCCGGATGTTGGTGGGATACTGCAACCGGCTGACCCCAGCCAGGTCAGCTGCGGCGTAGGTTCACCAGGTGCACAGGAAACACAGGATCTTCGGTTCGAAGGATTCGCTCATGGTTACCTCTTATGTTTTTAAATCAATAATTAATAATCAATTGTTAATAATTAATTGTTAATGAAGCGGACGGGAGGGAATCAACCCCTCCCCTACGAAAAACCACTGGCCACCCGCGAAGCCTGAAAATTTCATCCACATTCGATGTTGGACGTTCGATGTTCGATGTTGGATGTTCGCTTTTTTCGTATTAAGCCGCCATGACCTGGTCGATTTCGGCCAGGATCTGGTCGACGGTAAAACCCTTCAACTGGGCGCTGGCCGAGGGGCAGGTGGCCGAACAGGCGCCACAGCCCTTGCACAGGACCTGATTGACCCGGCAGATCCCTTCGTCTTCTACAAAATCGATGGCCTGATAGGGGCAGACATCCATGCAGCCCTGGCAGCCCACGCAGGCCGCGGCGTTGATCTCGGCCACGATCCCGGAGGTGTACATCTTGCCCT
>JACRCK010000235.1 GCA_016219065.1 Deltaproteobacteria bacterium | reverse complement strand
GGCTCGCGGTATACTTATACAGCTTCGCCCTGGACGCCTCGGATCTGAGGCCTCCTCGGCTTTTGCAACATCCAGGTTAGTTGTCCGTTTTTGGGATTGCTTGGTTGGTCCATGACCGCCTTAAGATAACAAATTTTAATAGGGTTTGGATTATGGTATAATATTCAAAAATGAGGCGAAATCGGTCGTATTGATGGAGGTCGGTGATGGTATTTAAAAGAATTACAGTCAATGCGGCGCAGATGGGGGGTATGCCCTGTCTTCGCGGGCTGCGCATCCCGGTAGCTACCGTAAAGGGGGACGTTGTTCACTCCATTCAGAAATCATTTTACATTCTACTCGAAGTTAAGTATTTTGAATCATATGTCCTGCCATTACCGCTTCGATGTACCCAGGACCTCGGGTAAAGGGAATTATATGAGGCCAACAAGTCAATGAAAACGATTGAGGAATACTGCGATTTTAAAAAACCGGGCTGCTGCCTCGCTTTTTGTTTCCGAACGTGACGACAGAGGCCAAGAAGGAGAAGGAACTTTTGAAATCCGACTGGAAGATCTTTCAGAAACGCGTCCCTGAGTGGCGAGAACGATATCTCCTGAAGAAAAATGGAGAGATCGTTGGCATTCTCGCCGACGAGGGTAAAACCCCAACCGAGCGGTTCTGGGAGGCAAAGAAGCGAATGAAAGAAGAAGCCAAGGTTTTAAGGGATTGCCTCGATGGCCATTCGCGATCAGAAATGGAGTGGTATCTTCTCCTGATGCACCGGCATAGACTCATCCATGATGCTGATCTAATAGAATTCAGCGTGGCGCTTCGGGAACAGGTTCTGTCAAGATCGAAAGCTTCTAACGAAAATGAATAGGGATTTCTTATGCCCCGCCAAGCCCGCTTAGACGTTCCTGGGACCCTGCACCACGTCATGGTCCGGGGGATCGAGAAACAAAACATCTTCGAAGATGAGGAAGACCGGCAGATCTTCGTCGATAAACTGCGGTCTCTGGTTCTGGATACCGGTACCCGCATCCTGTCCTGGGCCTTGATGAAAAACCACGTCCACTTGCTGCTGATCAGTGGATCGGCCGGGCTGCCGACCTTTATGCGAAGATTACTGACCGGGTATGCCATCGGCTTCAATCGCCGGCACCAACGCTTCGGGCACCTCTTTCAGAACCGCTACAAGTCGATCCTCTGCGAAATGGATTCCTATCTGCTGGAGCTGGTCCGTTACATTCACCTCAACCCGCTACGGGCCAATGCGGTCATAGACCTGGAGGAACTGGAGAAGTACCCCTGGTGCGGCCACGGGGTCCTGACCGGCCGACAAAAGAACGACTGGCAAGACCGGGATTTCGTGCTGAGCTTCTTCGGGTTCAAGGAGAAGGCGGCCCTGCGGGCGTACCGGGAGTTCGTGAAAGCCGGGAAGGACCTGGGCCCCCGGCCGGAACTGACGGGCGGCGGGTTGGTCCGCAGCCTGGGGGGTTGGTCGCAGGTGTTGTCTCTCCGGCAGCGGGGGGAGCCGGAGGCCTATGACGAGCGGATCCTGGGCTCCGGGGATTTCGTCCAGGCGATCTTGGAAGAAGCGGACCGGAAGCTGGCCCGGCAGGTCCGTGCCCGGAAGAAAGCGGGCTCCCTGGCCCGCATCATCAAAGAACGCTGCCGGGAAGCCGGGGTCAACGAGCGGGAGCTGCGCTCGGGAAGCCGCCGCCGGGCCGTATCGGTGCTGCGCAGGGAACTCTGCGCTTATCTATACCGGGAACTGGGCCTCCCCCTGGCGGAGATCGCCCGCCAGGTCGGGGTCGGCACCACCGGCGTGGCCATGGCGGTTAAAAGGATGGATGTTGAAAATCCGATTGAATAAAATGAACGGCGTCCATTAGATTGGAGACTTCCATGGAACTGAGTGCCGACCTGGTCGGAACATCGCTGAAACCTTACCGCCGGGAAATTACCTGGCGGGAGACCATGAATTACGCCGCCGCCGTGGGGGACGACAATCCCCGGTATTTTGACGACGAGCGGGACGGGGGGATCGTGGCCCCGCCCCTGTTCGGAGTGGCCGTCACCTGGCCCATCCTGGAGCGGATCTGGGAGTTCATCGACAGTGACCGGTTTCCTCCTGAGGTGCTCCTTACCCAGGTCCACCACACCGAACACCTGATCTTTCATCGCCCGATCCGGCCCGGCGATAACCTGACCGTCCAGGGACGGATCGCCGCCGTATTGCCCCACCGGGCCGGGACGCAGGTGGTAATCTGTTTTGAGGCTCTGGACCAAAAGGGCCAGCCGGTGTTTACCGAGCATACCGGGGCCCTGCTGCGGGGCGTGTCCTGCACCGGGAGCGGGCGGGGGCGGGAGGCCCTCCCGGCGGTCCCTGCCGGCCCGGCGGCGGACCGGGCCCTCTGGGAAACACCCCTCCCCATCGATCCCCTGCAGCCATTTATCTACGACGGCTGCGCCAACATCTACTTCCCCATCCACACCTCCAAGAGCTTCGCCCGCCAGGTCGGGCTGCCCGGGATCATCCTCCAGGGAACCGCCACCATGGCCCTGGCCGCCCGGGAAATCCTTAACCGGGAGGTCGGGGGGGATCCCCAGAGGCTCCAGGTCTTCTCCGGCCGCTTTACCGGGATGGTCTTCCCCGGGACCTCAATCCGGGTTCAACTGACGGGGAAAAAACCCGGTCCCGCCGGCTCTGATCTGCATTTTATCGTTTACAATCAAGAGGGGCGCCCAGCCGTCAGCCAGGGCTACGCCTTCATAAAAAACGGATAAGGAGAGAAACTATGGCCACCCCTTTTGCCAGACTGCCGCTGGTCAATTCCTATATCGAGCACTGGGCGAAAATCTCTCCGGACAAGCCGGCCATGATCCAGCATGAGGACGGCAAGACCGTTTCCTACAAGCGCTTTCTTTCCTTCATCGACTTCTTCGCCCTCCGCCTGTTGGATCTGGGCGTCCGGGAGGGCGACCGGGTGGCCACCCAGTTGGTGTTGATCCCGGAACATCTGATGCTCATGTACGCCTGTTTCAAGATCGGGGCCATCGTTTCCCCCCTGGATTTGCGCCTAAAGGATGAAGAGGTCGTCCGGGACCTGAACAAGATCAACCCCAAGATCTTTTTCTTCCTGGGCCAGACCCCGGTCCGGGATTTCCGTCAGGTCGGACAGGCGGTGAAAACGCACTGCCCTTCCGTGGAATTCCTGGTCCAGTTTACGGCCGATCCGCACCCCGGGGATCTCCTGGACGGGGCCTGGTCGATCACCGGGCTGATGGACAAGAAGAAGCTCCTGACCCTGAAAATCAAGGACCTCTTCACCCGGGGGCTGGAAAAGGCCTATCGGCGGGTCCAACCCCGGACCCCGGCTTTGATCATCTATACCACCGGAACGACCGGGGACCCCAAGCCGGCCCTGCTCTGCCACGAAAACATCATCACCCAGAACGAAATCCTGTCCCGGGGCCTGGACGTGGGCCTGGGCAGCGACCTGCGCCTCCTGATCAACCTGCCCCCCAGCCACGTGGGCTGCCTCACCGAGTGTTTCATGACCACCATGGCCCTGGGGGGAACGACGGTTCTGCTGCGGATCTTTGACGTGAAACTGACCCTGGAGGCCATCCCGAAGCACCGGGTCAATGTCCTGGGGCAGATCCCCACCCAGTACCGGATGCTCTGGAATCATCCGGATTATCCGAGTACGGATCTGAGCAGCCTGCGCTTCGTGGCCTATGCCGGCTCGTCGGTGGATCTGGCCTTCTTGAAAAAACTCTCCACCATGGCCCCGGATTTCGGTACCGGCATCGGCATGACCGAAAACGCCGGAGTCGCCACCTTTACGCCGGTGGGGATCCCGCCGGAGGAGATGGTCGGCCAGGTGGGGCGGGCCTTCCCCGACCTGGCCGAAGTAACCGTCCGTAAACCTATGAATGCGGACCGGAGCGTCGGGGCCGAGGTCCCCGACGGGGAGATCGGAGAGATCTGCTACCATCCCCCCCTGGTTTTCCTGGGGTATTACAACCAGCCCGAGGAAACGGCCAAGGCCGTCTCCAGGGAAGGGATCCTCTATACCGGTGATCTCGGTTCCTTTAAAAATATGGGGACCTACCGGGCCCTCCATCTGGCCGGGAGACGGAAATTTGTAATCAAGCAAAAGGGCTACAACGTCTTTCCGGACGAAGTGGAAGCCCATATCGGCAAGCTGCCCGGGGTGGAAGTGGCCGAAGTGGTGGGTCTGGAACACCGGCTCTTTGACGAAGGAATCTTCGCCTTCGTGCGCCTCCTCCCCGGGGCCGCGCTGACCCCAGACGAGGTGCGGACCCACTGCCGGGACATCGCCTCCTACAAGCGGCCCCAGCACGTGGAAATCTGGCCCGCCGGCCGGGAATTCCCCATCACCCGCAGTACCAAAGTGGACAAGCTGGCCCTACAAGAGCTGGCCCGACCCATCGTGGAACAATTGCGCCGCGAAGGGAAATGGGATGCCTCGGCGGTGAGCTAACGGGGAAAGCCCCCGGTCAATTCCGGGCGGGCCCCAGGACGGTTGGTCCGGCTTTTTATCCACGGCCCCTGACGTTTTTGTAAAAGGGGACGCTGTTCACTTCATTCAGAAAGTTTTTTACCGCTTGCGAAAAGGAGGGAAGCATGTCCTATACCGCAGGAAGCCCGTTTAGATGTCCCGGGCCCTGCAGTAGCGGAGGATCGAGGGAAACAATATCCTCCTGGATGGGTGAGACCGAAAAGCTATTTGTAATAACAGATATAGGCCACTTCGGCCGTGGCATCGATATCGAAGGAGGCCCGGGGCGGGACAACAAAGGTGTCGCTTCGGGTGACTTGTTGCCAGGAGCTGCCCGGCAGCTTCACCTTCATGGATCCGGCGATAATAGTCAGGTGCTCTTCGGAATCGGTGGAAAAGGTATATTGTCCGGGCTCGATGACCCCGACGGTGGCGTAGCCTTCCGGTGTATTGATGCCCAGGCTTTGGACCTTTCCTTCAAAATAGGAATTATGCTTCATGAGGAACTTTTCTCCTTTCCACGCTGATTTTTAGGCAGCGCTTTGGCAGTCAGGATAGCAGAAGCGGTCGTTAAAGACAAGGCCGGCCGGGCTGCCCGAATTGGATCATATTAAATGTTACCCAAGGGGGTTAAAAAAAGGGAACGTTGACTCATAATTGATGTTACCGGGGGAATTAGTCCGGCAGGAGACAAAAATTATGGGTCCCCAATCGAAAAAGGAATATTTAGAGGCCAT
>JACRCK010000252.1 GCA_016219065.1 Deltaproteobacteria bacterium | reverse complement strand
TATTTCGGCAAAACCCGCCCCGAGACCCGCCTGGATTTTCGCGTCCCCGAGTTCATTTCCGATATCGCCCGTTCCATGGGGCTTTCCCGGGACAAACAGGCCGTACCGGTAGCCGTCAAGATGCAGGTTCTGGCCATCATGAATGCCATTCACAATTTCGTTTCCGGGGAAAACTTCTTCCGTTCTCTGCTGAAAATCGAGCGGGTCGAATACGCCCACTGGGTAAAAGCCACTTTGAAATTTATTCTGATCCCGGCCTTTGATCGGGTCGAGCAGCCCCAAGCCGATTGACTGCCCGTTTGGCCGGATACAGGGAGGAAAACATATGGCCTTAAATTTAGACAGCCTTGGAAAAAAGATCGGACCTTTCACCAAGGAGTACACCTGGAAAGACCCCGTTCTGTATGCGCTCGGTGTCGGTGCGGGCTTCTCCGATCTGGATTATTGCTACGAAAAGGACCTCAAGGTCCTGCCGAGTTACGGCATCGTGACCCTGTATGATTTCATGCCGGATCTGGCCGCCTTGAGCAACGTGAACCTGGCCGGGATCCTCCACGGCGAACAGGAACTGATTTTTCATAATCCGATCCCCCCGGAAGGGGCGCTGATCACCGCCGGGGCCATCACCCAGTTCTATGACAAAGGCCCGGGCAAAGGGGCCCTGATCGTAGCCGAATTCGACACGCGGACTGCAAGCGGTCAGAAACTCTTCACCAGCCGGGTGACGGTCTTTGCCCGCCTGGACGGGGGCTTCGGAGGCGAGGATGCGCCCCGCACCCCGGCTTTCATGCCGGAGCGGCCGCCCGACTACGAGATACCGGCCACCCCCTCACCCGACCAGCCCCTGATCTACCGCCTTTCCGGCGACACCTTTGCCCTGCACGTGGATGCGGAATTCGCCCGGATGGCCGGTTTTTCCAGTCCCATCATGCACGGCCTCTGCACCCACGGCTACGCCTGCCGGGCCTTGATCGGCCAACTCATCCCCGGGGCCCCGGAAAAGGCCCGCCGGATGTTCAACCGGTTCCGCAGCCCCCTGCTGCCGGGCCGTCCGATCAAGACCCTGATCTGGAAAGGGGACGAAGGGCAGGCCTTCTGGCGGGTGGTGCAGGCCGACACGGGCGAGATCATCATCGATAACGGGATCTTCGAATACGGGGACGCGCCCAAGGAAGAGATCCGCTTCGACGGCCGGGCAGCCATCGTCACCGGGGCCGGGGCCGGTCTGGGCCGGGTCTATGCCCTGGAACTGGCCAAACGGGGCGCCCGGGTGGTAGTCAATGATCTGGGCGGCGCCCGGGACGGATCCGGAGCCGCTTCGGCCAGCCCGGCCGATCGGGTGGTCGAAGAGATCAAGGCCTTCGGCGGTGAGGCCGTGGCCAGCTACGATTCCGTATCCACTCCGGAGGGCGGCGAGGCCATCGTCAACCGCGCCCTGGAGGCCTTCGGCCGGGTGGATATCCTGATCAACAATGCCGGAATCCTCCGAGACAAGACCTTTCTCAAGATGGACCCGCCGGACTGGAAGGCGGTCCTGGCCGTGCACCTGGACGGGGCCTTTTACGTGACCCGGCCGGCTTTCCGGAACATGAAGGAAAACAAATACGGGCGGATCATCATGACCACCTCGGCCGCCGGGCTGTACGGCAATTTCGGTCAGACTAATTATTCAGCCGCCAAAATGGGACTGGTCGGATTGATGAATACCGTCAAGCTGGAAGGCGAGAAGTACGGCGTCAAGGTCAACACCATAGCCCCCATAGCCGCGACCCGGTTGACCGAAGACATCCTGCCGCCCGATTTGTTCGAGCAGCTCAAACCCGAATTCGTCGCCCCGCTGGTCCTCTACCTCTCTTCCGAACAATGCCCGGTGAGCGGCGCCATCTACAATGCCGGCAGGGGTTATTTCAACCGGGCGGCCGTCGTCTCCGGACCGGGGGTGATGCTCACCGACGGGCAGACCGTCCCCTCCCCGGAAATGGTGGCCGATCGTCTGACCGACGTTCTCCGGATGGAGGGGGCCCGGGAATTCTATAACGCCACCGAGGCCCTGGGGGCCATGCTGGCCGGTCCCGAACCCCAGTCCGGGCCGGCTCCGGGCGGGATACCGCAGATCACCGTGGCCGCGGTGTTCGAGCGCATGCCCCAGGCCTTCCAGGCCGAAAAGGCCGCCGGCGTGGACGTGGTTTTTCAGTTCCGCATCGCCGGGGAGGGCGGCGGGGACTGGGCGGCGGCTGTCAAGGACGCCGTCTGCACGGTGACCCCCGGCCTCCAGGAAAAACCGACGACCACCATCAAGATGGCCGCGGAGGACTTTCTGAACCTCATGTCCGGCAAGCTCCCAGCCATGCAGGCCTACACCTCGGGCAAACTGAAGATCGAGGGGGATTTGCTGAAGTCGCAACTGATTGAAAAGCTGTTTAAATTTTAATCCATAGGCTTTGGAGTGCTGGAGTATTGGAGTATTGGAGTAATGGTACGAAGGTATTTTAACCCATCACTCCATCACTCCATCACTCCATTACTCCCGGACAAAGGATTTTTTATTTTTAAGGAGGTCCCATGATCGGCATCGTATCCTACGGCGGTTATCTGCCCCGGCTCCGCCTCAACCGCATGAGCATCTTTCAGGAAATGGGCTGGTTTGCCCCGGCCATCGTCATGGTCGCCCAGGGCGAGCGTTCTTTCTGCAACTGGGATGAGGACAGCCTGACCATGGCCGTGGCCGCTTCCCAGGACTGTCTCCGGGGGCTGGACAAATCACGGGTCGGGGCACTGTATCTCGGTTCCACCACCCTGCCCTTCGCCGACCGGCTCAACGCCGGCATCGTCAAGACGGCCTTGAATCTCCGGGACGACCTGCAGGCCCTGGACCTGACCTCCTCCCTGCGGGCCGGAACCAGCGCCCTGATTACGGCCTTAAACGGCCTGGGCGAGGGAAGAGACGGCGAAATCCTGGTTACGGCCGCCGACAGGCGGGAGACCAAGGCCGCCTATTTCTATGAGATGTGGTTCGGCGACGGCGCCGCGTCGCTCCTGGTGGGCCGGGAGAACGTCATCGCCGAGTTCCTGGGCTCCCATTCTCTCTCCCTGGATTTCGTCGACCACTACCGCGGGTCCCGAAATCAGTACGACTATATGTGGGAAGAACGCTGGGTGCGGGACGAGGGCTACGCCAAGATCATCCCGGCCGCGGTGGGCGGCCTGTTTCAGAAGCTCAACATCACCATGGACGACGTGGACAAGTTCGTCTTCCCCTGTTTCTTCAAGGCCGAACACCGTGCTATCGCCCGGAAACTGGGGGCCGCCCCGGAAAAGGTCCAGGACAACCTGCACGAAGAAGCCGGTGAAACCGGCGCCGCCCACCCCCTGGTCCTGTTCGTTCAGGCCCTGGAGCAGGCGCAGCCGGGAGACCGCCTCCTGCTGGCCGGTTTCGGCCAGGGCTGCGACGCCCTCTACTTCCGGGTCACGGAAAACATCAAAAACCTGCCCGCCCGGGTGGGGATCTCCGGGTCCTTGAAAAACAAGAAAACCAGCGACAATTACCCTAAATTTCTCAAGTTCCGGGACCTGATCCAGACCGAGATGGGCATCCGGGCCGAGGCCCCCACCCAGACGGCCATGACCGTCCTCTGGCGCAAGCGTCAAATGATCCTTGGCCTCACTGGAGGCCGCTGCACCGCCTGCGGCACCCCGCAATTTCCCAAGATGGATATCTGCGTCAACCCGGATTGCCAGAAGGTCCACACCCAGGAGGACTACGAGTTTGCCGAAAAACCGGCCTTCATCAAGACCTTCACCGGGGATCTGCTGACGGTCTCGGTGGACCCGCCGGCCGTCTACGGCATGATCCAGTTCGACGAAGGAGGCCGCTTCATGGCCGACTTTACCGACTGCGAACTGGCCGACGTCTGGGTCGGCCAGCCGGTGCGGCTTTCCTTCCGCAAGCGTTATACCGACCAGGACCGGGGTTTCTCCGGATATTTCTGGAAAGCCGTCCCCCTGCCGGTACCCCGTCCGCAGGAAGCGGAAAAAACGGCCGGCATCCGGTTCGACGGCCGGGTGGCGGTGGTGACCGGGGCCGGAGCCGGTCTGGGCCGGTCTTACGCCCTGGAACTAGCCGCCCGGGGGGCCCAGGTGGTGGTCAATGATTTGGGTGGAGGCCGGGACGGCTCGGGGGGATCGGCCGGGCCGGCCGACCGGGTGGTCGAAGAGATCCGAGCCGCCGGGGGAGAAGCTGTGGCCAACTATGACTCCGTTTCCACCCCCGAGGGCGGCGAAGCCCTCATCCGCCAAGCCGTCGAAGCCTTCGGCCGGGTGGACATCCTGATCAACAACGCCGGGATCCTGCGGGACAAATCCCTGTTGAATATGACTTCCGAGGAATGGGAAAAGGTCCTGGCCGTGCACCTGGACGGGGCCTATACCGTTACCCGCCCGGCCTTCCGGCAGATGCGGGAGCAAAAATACGGACGAATCCTCCTGACCACTTCCGCCGCCGGCCTGTTCGGCAACTTCGGCCAGGCCAACTACTCGGCGGCCAAACTGGCCCTGGTAGGGATGATGAACACCCTGAAACTGGAAGGGGATAAATACGACATCAAGGTCAACACCGTGGCGCCGGTGGCCGCCACCCGTTTGACCGAAGACATCCTGCCCCCCGATCTCTTTGCCCGGCTCAAGCCCGAATTCGTCGCCCCCCTGGTCCTGTTCCTGTGCTCCGAACAGTGCCAGGAAACGGGGCAGGTTTTCAACGCCGGCCTGGGCTATTTCAACAAGGCGGCGGTTGTCACCGGTCCGGGGATCCTGCTCGGCGACGGCCGGAACGTTCCCACTCCCGAGGATATCGAGCGGAATTGGGAGGCCGTCAATTCCCTGGAAGGGGGAAAGGAATTCTTCAATACCACCCTGGCCTTCGGCGACATGCTGCTGGGCGGCGATTCCCAGGCCGATGCCCCGGCCCCAGCGGCCGATACCGGAGTACCCGGTGTGGCCACGGTCTTCGACGGATTGCCGCGGGCCTTTCAGGCCGACAAGGCCGCCGGAGTGGACGTGGTCTTCCAGTTCCGGATTTCCGGGCCGGGCGGCGGGGATTGGGTGGCCGCCATCAGAGACGGGGCCTGTACCGTGAGCCGCGGAGCGCACGAAAAACCCACGACCACTATCAAGATGGCCGACGGGGATTTCCTGAATCTCATGTCCGGCAAACTCCCGGCCATGCAGGCCTATACCTCCGGCAAACTGAAAATCGAAGGGGATTTGCTGAAGTCGCAGTTAATAGAAAAGCTGTTTAAATTCTAACCCAGGGTTCAAATACCCAAGCTAAATTCGAAACTCGAAATCCGAAATTCCAAACAAATTCGAATGTTCAAAAATCCGAATGACCAAAACAAAACCCCCAGAGCAGCACTTTAGCCTGGCTCCGGGTGCCGTAGCGCCAAACAATTTGCCCTGATTTTTTAATCAACCGGTCTGCTTGGATGGTTTCGTTTCGAATTTTGAATTTTGGTCATTTGAATTTGTTTCGGATTTCGTGCGTCGAATTTCGGATTTAGCTCGGGAAGTTAACTTTTCTGTATTTTTAGAGGAGATCAGTATGGCTACCGGTATCAAAGATAAAGTTGCCATCATCGGCATGGGCTGCACTCGTTTCGGGGAACGCTGGGACGTGGGGGCGGAAGAACTGATGGTGGAGGCCTTCGAGGAGTGCCTGGCGGATTCCGGCATCTCCCCCAAAGACATCCAGGCCGCCTGGCTGGGCACCTGCATGGATGAAATCAACGTCGGCAAAAGCGCCCTGCCCCTATCCATGACCCTGCGCCTGCCCTTTATCCCCGTCACCCGGGTGGAAAACTTCTGCGCCAGCGGCACCGAATCCTTCCGCGGCGCGGTTTACGCCGTGGCCTCGGGGGCCTACGACCTCTGCCTGGCCATGGGGGTGGAAAAGCTCAAGGACACCGGGTACGGCGGCCTGCCCAATCCGGGTTCCAACTGGGGCTCCCTGAGCTGGCTCTGGTGGCCAAACATCTCCGCCCCGGGGGCCTTCGCCCAGTTGGCCAGCGCTTACGCGGCCAAATACAAGATCCCCGATGCCGAACTCAAGCGGGCCCTGGCCCACGTCTCGGCCAAGAGCCACGCCAACGGGGTCTTGAACCCCAAGGCCCATTTGCGCAAGGCGGTTACCGTGGACCAGATCATGGCCGCCCCCATCATCGCCCATCCCCTGGGGCTTTTCGACTGCTGCGGCGTCAGCGATGGGGCCGCCTGCGCCGTGGTGACCACCGTGGAAAAGGCCCGGGAAATGGGCTTCAAGGATTTCGTCACCGTCAAGGCCCTGCAACTGGCCCTGAGCAACGGTTCGGAGATGGGCTACAACCAGTGGGACGGGGACCATTTCATGACCACCGACCAGGCCAGTCTCCGGGCCTATGCCGAGGCCGGCATCAAAGACCCCCGTCAAGAGATCAGCATGATGGAGCTCCACGACTGTTTTTCCATCACCGAAATGGTCACTTATGAGGATCTGCACATTTCGGAACGCGGGCAGGCCGTGCGGGATACCCTGGCCGGCTTCTATGACCGCGATGGCGGCGGGGTCCCGGCTCAGGTGGATGGCGGATTGAAATGCTTCGGCCACCCCATCGGGGCCTCCGGCCTGCGAATGCTCTATGAAATGTATCTCCAGCTCCACGGCCGGGCCGGGGAACGGCAGATCCCCAACCCCCGCTTCGGGCTGACCCATAACCTAGGTGGTGTGCCCTTCATGAACGTCTGCAGCATCGCCATCGTGGGGAAATACGACAATTGAGGTTCTGCCTGGGGAAACCGGCTGTCTTAAAAACAATAATTAATAATTAACAATTAATGATTAATGATTAATTATTGTATTATATCAAAACCCTTGGAGATATAGGAACCGGCAGGAGGACTACAGATGAATGACCGAGAGGCCTTGGATCTCCTGACCGCGGATCTCTACGCCGCCATTTCTTTCCGGCCGGGGGAAGCGCCCGACCTGGAAAAGCTGAAATCCCTATTCCTGCTGCCGGGGCTCCTGATCAACAACAACGGGGAAGAACCCGTGGTCTGGGACGTGGCCTCCTTCAGCGAAACCTACCGGCAGCAGATCGCCGCCGGAGCGGTCCACTCCTTTATGGAAGAGGAAATTACCGAACGGACCGAGCTTTTCGGCGCCATTGCCCATCGTTTCAGCACCTACCAGGCCCGGTTCCGAGGGGAGCCCGCGGAAGCCGTTATCCAGGGGATCAACAGCATCCAGTTTATCAAAACCGGCGGGGCCTGGCAGGTGGTCGCCATTATCTGGAACGACGAGGCCGAGGGGCGGCCTATACCGGAAGAATATTATTGAGTCAACATTTCTATGGAGTATTGGAGTATTGGAGTATTGGAGTGGTGGAGTATTGGAGTGTTGGGGTAAAAGCAATACTCCATTGCTCCATTACTCCATCTCTCCATTAACCTATCCCTGATCGCCCATGCTCGAAATCCGGCTCATCATGAACTCCACGGTCGAGGACATCTTCGCCTTCAAGACCTGCTGCGGCCTGAAGATGTTCGACCAGAACCTGGAAATCCATCTGGTCAACCAGGGCCCCCGACCGGTGGTGGTGCCCAGTTGTTTCGATCTGGAAACCCCGGAGGGCTGCCGGCGTTTTAATAACCTGATGCCGCCCGGAGATCTCCGGATCGAACCGGGGGAAATCAGGGCCTTCTATTGCTGTATGGATGAGACTCTGTGGAACAAAGCGGAAAAAGTTATTTTTTTTGACCGGGAGGGGAACCGGTATCCGGTAGTTATTCACGGAGGGGGAGATTAACGGGCTTCACCCACCCTCGCCCCCCGGAGCCACGCCTTAGGCATGGGAGGGGGAAAAGTTTCGGTCATTTGAATTTGTTTCGAATTTCGGATTTCGGATTTCGAATTTTTTTAAACAGGAGGACCCCATGGAAATTCTGCAATATACCGCAGAGCACCGCATCTTCCGGGAGGCGGTGCGCAAGTTCTTTGAGAAGGAAGTCATTCCCCACGTGGACGAATGGGAGGAGGCCGGGATTGTTCCCCGGAGCATCTGGAAGAAGATGGGCGACCAAGGGTTCCTCTGCCCCATGGTCCCGGAGGAGTACGGCGGGGCCGGGGCGGATTTTCTGTATTCCGTGATCATCTGTGAAGAACTGACCCGCACCAACCACACCGGGCTGGCCGCCCCGCTCCACAGCGACGTGGTGGTTCCTTACATCACGGAATTCGGTACGGAGGAACTGAAGAAAAAATACCTGCCCGGGTGCTGCTCGGGCGACACCATCACCGCCATCGCTATGACCGAACCCAATACCGGCAGCGATCTGGCCGCCATCCGGACCACCGCCGTGGAAGACGGCGATATGGTGGTCCTGAACGGCCAGAAAACCTTTATCAGCAACGGCATCAACTGCGACCTGCTGGTGCTGGTGGCCCGGGACTCGGTCATCGAGAACCCCTACGAGGCCATCGACCTCTACCTGGTGGAGGCCGGCACCCCCGGCTTCGAGAAAGGCAAGAAGATCAAAAAGATCGGCTGGCACAGCCAGGACACGGCCGAACTGTATTTCACCGACTGCCGCATCCCCCGGGCCAACCGGCTAGGGTACAAGGGCACGGGCTTCATCATGCTCATGCAGAAGCTCCAGCAGGAACGGCTGGTCTGTGCCATCGCCGCTGTGGCCGGGGCGGAGAACCTCCTGGACCTCACCATCAAATACACCAAGGAACGGACGGTCTTCGGCAAGCCCGTTTCCAAGTTCCAGGCCAACCAGGTCAAGATCGTGGAAATGGCCACCGAGATCAAGCTGGGGCGCACCTTCCTCGACAAGCTGATCGCCGATCATATAGAGGGAAAAAACGTGGTCACCGAGGTCTCCATGGCCAAGTACTGGACCACCGAGATGGCGAGGCGGGTGGCCGACGAATGCCTGCAACTCCACGGCGGCTACGGCTACTGTGAGGAATACCCCGTAGCCCGGGCCTGGCGCGACGTGCGGGTCATGTCCATCTTCGCCGGCACCAACGAGGTCATGAAAACCATCGTGGCCAAGATGATGGGGCTGTAGAGCAGAGGGCAGAGGACAGAGATCAGAAAAGAAGAGATTAAAAAAATCGTAGAAGCAGGCCCCCGTGCCTGCCCCTACGAGAACAGATCGGCATGGAACCCTATGCGGACCAGACACAACTCGCTCCCCTCGAGACGGTAGATCAATAACCAATCCCTCTCGATATGGCATTCCCTGCAATCTTAACCTCCGAGTTGTAAACAATTTCTCGGAGGACATCACGGCAGGTGGCATCCTTCGACCGACAAGTCCCCCCTTTCCTCCCCCTTTATCAAAGGGGGGTGGGGGGGATTTCTAAGACGACGAGGGATGACCTGATGGATACATAATCACCATTCAATGAGATAGTTCTTCCAGATTCACATATTTTCCTTCCCTGATCTCTCGTCTCGCCCTAGCGATTCTCCGGAGAAACTTCTCGTCATGCTCCATTTTGTAGTCGAACCAATCGTCCTCATCCCGAAATCCGATCACCACGGCAGCCGGTTTTCCGTGACGCTCCGGGCCAGATGATAGGCTTTGCGGAAGAGACCTCACGAGTCATCAACCAAGGGGAGTCCGGAAATGTCAAGGAACCTGCCTCTCCCCGCCCTCTCCCCCGTGTCGGGGGGGAAGAGGGCCAGGGCGAGGGGGCGACACAGCCTCAGGCGAGGATCGCCTTCAGGTCCTCATCCGGGGTCTTGATGGGCATGATGTTGTATTTCTCGACCAGGACGTTCAGCACGTTGGGGGTGATGAATGCCGGAAGCGAGGGTCCCAGGCGCATGTTCTTGATGTTCAAGGCGAAGAGAGTGAGGAGGATAGCCACCGCTTTTTGCTCGTACCAGGAGAGGACCAGGGAGAGCGGCAGATCGTTGACGCCGCAATTGAACGCTTTGGAAAGGGCCACCGCGATCTGGATGGCCGAATAGGCGTCGTTGCACTGACCCACATCCAGCAGCCTCGGGATCCCGCCGATGGTTCCCAGATCCAGGTCGAAGAATTTGAACTTGCCGCAGGCGAGGGTGAGGACCAGGCAGTCCTTCGGGACTTTCTCGACGAACTCCCGGTAATAGCTCCTGCTGGGCCTGGTCCCGTCGCACCCGGCCACGAGGAAGATGTGCTTGATGGCGCCGCTCTTCACCCCGGCGATTACCTTGTCCGCCACGCTCATGACCGTGTTCCTGGCAAAGCCCACGTTCACCTCCTTGCCGGGGACGTCGCTGGTGTACCCCGGCAGAGCGAGCGCCCGCTGGATCACCTTGGAGAAATCGTCGTTCGTGACGTGGGGGACCCCCGGCCAGCCGACGAGGCCGGTCGTGAAGATGTTCTCCTGGTAGGCAGGCTGGGGCCGCTGAATGCAGTTGGTAGTCATGAGAATCGCCCCGGGAAAATCCCCGAACTCAGTCTTCTGGTTCTGCCAGGCCGTTCCGAAGTGACCGTAGAAATGCGGGTACTTCTCCTTCAGCTTCGGGTAGCCGTGGGTCGGCAGCATCTCGCCGTGTGTGTAGACATAGATGCCCTTCCCCTGGCTCTGGATGAGGATCTGCTCGAGATCGATGAGATCGTGGCCGGAGACCATGATGGCCTTCCCCTTTTTAGGGCCCAAGGGGACCCTGGTGGGTACCGGGTGCCCGTATCGGGACGTGTTCCCTGCATCGAGCAGCTCCATGGCGCGGAGGTTCGTCTCCCCGCACTTAAGGACCAGGGCGAGGGCTTCGTTAACGCCGAGCCTCTTGTCGATGGTGGCAACCAGCCCATCCTGGATGAACTGGTAGACCTTGTCGTCTTCCTGCCCCAGCTTCATGGCATGGTCGGCGTACGCGGAGACCCCCTTCAACCCGAAGAGCAGGGTGTGTTGGAGCGAGAGCAGGTCCGGGTTGATGGAGGCGTCGGACTTCAGCCCCACCTTCTTGCCGTCCGCGACCAAACCCTCCGTCGTCGAGGCCGGCTGATAGGAAGCGGAGCCTTCCTCGAAGGGCAGGGCGCCGCCCGCGGAAGCCACCTTCTGTTTCAACTTCTCCCTGAGGGTGACGGATTTACGGACCAGGGCGGCAAGCCTTTCAGGATCGAAATCCACATTGGTAAGCGTCGTGAACAGGGACTCCGGGATGAACCGGTTGACCTCCTTGTCCTGGATGCCCTTCTGCCTTCCGGCCACGGCATAGAGGGCGAGCCCCTTGAGGGAGTAAATGAGCAGGTCCTGGAGAGCAGCCACACTGCTCGTCTTGCCGCAGACACCCACAGCGGTGCACCCCTTGCCGCCTACCGTCTGCTCGCACTGGTAGCAGAACATCCGGTATCCCGGCTCCTGCCCGAAGGCGAGCCCCGTGTTCAGGATGCTCGGACTCAACGTTGCTGCCGCGACACCGAGAGCGCTCTTCTTGATGAAACTCCTCCTGGTCAAGTCGTCTTCCATCTCTTTTTCCCTCCTAAAAATTTTTGATTTTCTGCAAAGAGGCGTGATCGCCATGATGGGATCATGCCAGGATCAAGGAGAGAAGGAATTGACTTAGATCAAGCTTTGGGAATATTTTATGGCCTAGTCGAACTTGTTCAGGCCAAGACCAATGATTACCGGAAACCCGACTTCACAATTTTTCTCCAAAGAGGCTTTATGAACCCGGACATCCCAAAAACCATCGCCGACTTTTTTACTTTCTTCAACAGCCGGGATCTCGACCGGCTGCGGGGCCTGCTGGCCGAAAACGCCCAATTCCATTTCCCCAAGACCCAGCCCCTCCTCTCTCCGGACCGAATCCTGAAATTCCTCCACGTCCTCTTTCGCCAGTACCCCGAACTGGTCTTCACCGTGCACCGGACCATCGTCCAGGATGACCGGGCCGCCGTCCACTGGACCAACCGCGGAAAGAACCGGCGGGGGGAACCCTACGAGAACGAGGGGATGACCCTGCTGGAATTCGAGGCGGGGAAGATCGCCTTCATCAGCGATTTCTTTAAAGACACGGAAAAGTTTTAAACCGGCCGTTCCCTTGGCCAAAGCCGGTGGACAATCTTTTCCCCTGGAATGAAAAATTTTCCCCTCCGGGAGAAAGCTTTTCTAAATCTCCCCCCGAAAACCCTTTCCAGGGGGCAATAAATTCCCTAGCGCCCGGTCAGGCGAGATAAATTCCTGCCCTACCTCAACTATCTGAATTTTTAAATTTTTTCTGTTGCTCCCCCTTCGGCTGGCCGCCTTGCTGTCAAAAAAAGGGCTAGAGCGATTCCTTCCGGCACGTTTCTTGAAAAATAGGCAACCAGACTCAAAAAAGGAGGCAGTCCGATATGAATGCCATCAGCAAAATCGCCTCTGGGCTTATGGCCCAAAATGTGGCCGGGAATTATAACAACCTGCAAACGAATTCCCAGGCACCGGGGCAGATGGGAACCAGCTCTTTCCAATCCATTCTAAAACTCCTGGATGTCAACGGCGACAGTTCGCTCGATGCCAATGAGCTAAAGATCGGCTTGGAAGGCTTTATCTCCGGGTTTATCTTTGCCCGGGATCTGGACCAGGACCTGGCCCTCAACGCCGAAGAGGCCGGCATCTCCCCGGACATCGTGGGCTATCTGGACACCAATGGAAACCAGGCGGTGGAAAGCGAGGAAGCGGTTGCCGAGGCCGGCCGCATCATGGACGCGTTGATACCGATTCTAGACAAAAACCAGGACCAGGCCTTGTCCATGCAGGAACTGGCCATCTTCGAACTGCTATTCAGCGGTTTAAGCCCCGCGGCGGACTCGAACAGCATCTTTGAACGCACCCGTACCGCCGAAGGGGAAACCCTGACGCTGAACATGGATACCATCCCCGAACGCATGCGACAGGCGGGCTTCGAGGGCTCGGACAACGCTTTGTATTATGCCCTGGCGCACGTCTATAATCTCGGCCCGGACCGGGATATGCCGACCGAGGGCGATGAATCGTTGATGGCCCTGAACAAACAGCGTGACGAGATTTACAATTGGTTTGACGCCGAGATGAACAAGGTTAGCAACATCTTGAAGACGAACCCCCGGGCCACCCTGACGGCCATCACCAACGATGCCCGAGACCGGTGCGGCTTTCGGCTGGGCCCGGCGATTGTGGAGCGGCTGCAGGAATTCGGGGACCGGGTGCAGTTGGGAGACATCGTTCCGGATAGCGAGTATTAGACTAAGATTTGGTTCGAAAATAAATCGTTGCTGGTTACTGGTTGCTGGTTTACGACAGTCATTGCGAGGAGTAAAGCGACGAAGCAATCCCCATCGCAGCTTGGGGCAACCCCAAAAGCTGATCCGGGGGATTGCTTCGCTCGCTCGCAATGACCTACTCAATATATCTCTTTTTTTCATGTTCCGTGGTGCTTCGCCCTATTTCGACGGGGGGATCTGCGTGGCCTGAAAGGACACCACTTCGATCCCTTGCGGCGTCCTGGCCAGAACCAAACCGAACCGATTGACCCCTTCGATTTCCCGGCCGCGGGAAAAAACCTTCAATTGGAACCTTCATCCCCGTTTCCTCCTGATCTTGTTTAAAAGCGCCGCCCGGGGCCTTGCTTTTTTCTCTTGCCTATGAAAGCGTAATCGAAAAGTATTATACAAGGGTTTTTTACCAGGATCGAGAATAAAGCGGCTAAGAGGGAGGCCCAACCGCTATGGACATAAATAAGACACGCAAGCCCTTCTCCATGATCCGGGAGTTTCAAGTGGCCGACTGGTTCACCATGGGCAACGCTGCCTGCGGCACGGGGGCACTGTTCTCCATGATGACCTACCTGCAAAAGACCGACGTCCGGCATGTCTACATTGCCTGCGGTTTGGTCCTGGCCGCTTTGTTCTTCGATGTCCTGGACGGAAAGATTGCCCGGTGGCGGCAGAAGACCTCCGGAATGGGT
>JACRCK010000017.1 GCA_016219065.1 Deltaproteobacteria bacterium | reverse complement strand
CCGGCAGGCGCCGGCCGATTTCATCCTGGCCTTCTGGATGGTCCACGAGGTTCCCGATCAGCGCGCCTTTCTCACCGAAATCCTGCAAATGCTGAAACCCGCCGGGCGCTTCCTGCTGGTAGAACCGAAGATCCACGTCTCCGGAAAAAATTTTCTGCGGACTTTGGAGACCGCGAAAGAGGTGGGTTTCTTGCTGCGGGAAAGTCCCAAAATCCGCTGGAGTCATAGCGCCCTTCTGGGGGGTAATTGAAATTGGGTCATCCATATTCGATGTTGGACGTTCGATGTTCGATGTTGAATGTTCGTCTTTTTATTTTCGTATTAAGTTATGCCTCCCCTTGAAAAACTGCGCCACCGTGCCCGCCGTCTTCAGTCAGAGACCTACGCCCTGTATCTGGCCGCCCGCGATCCCAGAACCCCCTGGCACGCCAAACTCCTCGTGGCCGGCATCGTAGCCTATGCCTTCAGCCCCATCGATCTGATCCCGGACTTCGTGCCGGTTCTCGGCTACCTGGATGATCTTATCCTCTTACCCCTGGGCGTCGCCCTGGCCGTCAAGCTGATCCCCCGGGCCGTCCTGGACGATTGCCGGCAGCGGGCCCGGGAAACCCTAAAAAACGAAAAACCCGTGAGCCGGGCGGCTGGCGCGGTCGTTATCGCCATCTGGTTGATACTAGCAGCGGTCTTCGTGTTCTGGGGTTACAGGACTTTCCTGGGAGTGGACTAAGTATAAAAGGGAGAAATGGGCAGGATTGCCAGAATTTTTGAAACGGAGAAATCGTCTTTTTTTGGTGATCCTCCACTAGTCGAAATCCATCCAGGCGCCGGCCTCCGGCAGCCAAAAGCCGATGAGATCGGCATCGTCGGTCTGCGGGGCTTGACCCATTCCAGCATGGATTTCAGGATCAGCCCCGTGCCGAATTTTACAAAGATAACAGAAGGCTGGCTGCCAGGGCCAGGATGATGCCGATCACATTCACACCGGAAATCTCCTCTTTCAAGAACAGGACGCTCAAGGCAACGGCCACCAAAGGATATAGAGCGGTCAGGGGAACCACGACCGAAGCCTTCCCCTGCTTCAGGGCCAGATAGAAAAAAATCGAGCCGATTGAACCGGCAATGCCGGCCAAGACAGCATAACCGATCCCCCAACCGTTCTTTTCGATTTCAAAACCGGAAACCAGGAAAATGATCCATAGCAGCAGAAAACTCGTCGTGATGGAGACGAGTACCAGAAGCCTGGAATTAATCTGGGTCGAAGCCAACTTGCCGAAAATTCCCCAACTCCCCCAGCAGATCATGGTGGCCAGGGAAAACCAGTACCAGTTTTTCATTCCAGTTTGAATCCCTCTTGGAAAGGATCTACAAAACGCACACCTTCTATCGCGGCCCCCATTGAAATCCTCCGTTAATATAGTCGATATTTGATTTAAACGCGCCGACGCCCAGATCTGGGCGTCCCAATAATTCATTTTGTAGGTGCGGGCGCCGCGCGCCGCCTCCAGAACGATCGCCCCGGTCACCTCCAAGACATGACAGGACAAAAATATACATCATATCAGACAAAGGTCTTTTCCGGTTGCACCCCGTATTTTTTCATCCGGTTCCAGATGGTCACCCGGGAGACGCCCAGCAACCGGGCGGCTGCCACCTGGTTCCCGCCGGCCTTTTTCAAAGCCTCCAACAGTTCTTTTTTCTTTTGGGATGGGGAAGAGAGGGGAAAAAGCTCCGGTTCCTTCCGGGGACCGCTGTCTTCGGTAATCGTCACCGGCAAATGATCGGGCTGGATCAGCCCTTCCGGGCAGGTTACAAAGGCGTACTCAAAGGCGCTGCGCAGTTCCCGGACATTGCCGGGCCAATCGTACTCGATCAGGTTCTTCATGGTCGCTTCGCTGATCCCCAGGATAGGTTTTTCGGTCTTCAATTTGATGCGGCGGAAAAAAAACTCCGCCAGGACCGGTATATCCTCCTTTCGCTCTCGCAGGGGCGGCAGTTGAATGGGAATAACATTGACCCGGAAAAAAAGGTCTTCCCGGAACAAGCGCTGCACCACCAGATCCTTCAAAACTTTATTCGTGGCCGAAACGATCCGGACGTCGACCGGGATCGGGCGGTTGTCCCCGACCCTTTCTATCGTCTTGTCTTCCAGGACCCGCAATAGCTTCACCTGGGTCTCCGGGGGAAGATCGCCGATTTCATCCAGAAAGATATCTCCGTGGTTGGCGGCCTCAAATCGCCCTTCCCGGTCCCGGAAGGCGCCGGTATAGGCCCCTTTGACGTGGCCGAACAGTTCGCTTTCCAGGAGCGTCCCAGTCAGGGCGGCGCAATTGAATTTTATAAAGGGCTGTTTTTTTCGGGGGCCCAGTTCATGGATAGCCTTGGCCACCAGCTCCTTGCCCGTACCGCTCTCACCAAAAATGATCACCGGAGCATCGGATTGGGCGGCATTCGAAATCAAATCAAATACCCGGGACATGGCGGGAGAATTTCCGATCAGTCCCTGAAACCCGTCCCGGGATTGCAGCTCCCGCCGGAAGGCCTCGATCTGGTGATCCTTCTGGATGATTTCGCTGATGTCGGTCAGGGTTTCAACGGCGCCGATGACTTGGCCCCCGGCGTTTTTCAGGAGTGCGGCGTTCTTCAGAACCGGTAAATATTCCCCGTTTTTTTTCCTGACCCCGCAACGCTTCATGTTGATTCCGCCGGATTGAAACAAATTACACCAGTGCTCCCCAATTTTGTTTCGGACCGTCCGGCACATGTCGCAATCCAGGACGGAACAGGGTTTCCCGATCAGCTCGTTTTTCTCGTAACCGGTCAGGCCGACCATGGCATTGTTAACGGTAACGATGGCCCCTTCCGGACTTATAATGAGGAGGCCGTCCTTGATGGTATCCACCACGGTCCTCCAGTAACTGTTCTCTTCCATGTTTAACATATATAAATCTCAAGTTAAATACTTTAACAACTATTAAGCATCTTTTTAACACTTTTTATAAGATCTGTCAACAGGCTGAATCCGACCAATCAAAAAAATACCTGTATTTTTAATAGGTAATAAACGATCACCATCCTTCAGGCCGACATTTTGGTCTTTGGTATCGATCTTGCGATATCAATTTAGAAAATCTAGACAAAATTTTTTTAAGGAGAAGATCCCATTATGAAATCCAATATCTCGCGTCGCTCTTTTCTCAAAGGCGGCCTGGCGGCGGCTGGTGCGGCAGCGGCCTCATCCGTTCCGGCTCCCCCCTCAGTGCGGGCGGGCACCGGCCGGGAACTGGCCACCCTGATCGATATCCGCAAATGCGTCGGCTGCGGGGCCTGCGTGGAAGCCTGCCAGGAGGCCAACGGGGCCAAATTCCCCCGGCCAAAAAAGCCCTTCCCCAAGATGTACCCGAGCAAGGTCAAGGTTTCGGACTGGTCGGACAAACGGCACGTCACCGACCGGCTGACCCCCTATAACTGGGTCTTCATCCAGGAGGCCACCGTGACCGTAGACGGCGGCCCAAAGACGCTGACCTTCCCCCGCCGCTGTATGCACTGCCAGAATCCGCCCTGCGCCGACCTTTGTCCCTGGGGTGCGGCCAGCAAACTGGAAAACGGCATCACCCTGATCCAACCCGACATCTGCCTGGGGGGGGCGAAATGCCAGACCGTCTGCCCCTGGCATATCCCCCAACGCCAGACCGGGACCGGCCTGTACCTGGACCTGCTCCCTTCTTTGGCGGGCAACGGGGTCATGTATAAATGCGACCGCTGCTACCAGCGGATCGCCGCCGGGCAAGCGCCGGCCTGTATCGAGGCCTGTCCGGAAGGGGCCCAGAAGATCGGGCCCCGCGAAGCCATCCGGCAGGAGGCCCATGAGCTGGCCCGGTCCATCAACGGCTATATCTACGGGGAAACCGAAAACGGCGGAACCAACACCTTCTATGTCTCCCCCGTCCCCTTTGATGAGCTGAATAAGGCCATTGCCAAGGGCGACGGCCGCCCCCACCTGCAGCCGGTGGAGAATTCCATGGGCCGGGCCGATAACCTGGCCAAGGCCATGCTGATCGCCCCTTTTGCCGGGCTGGCCGCGGCGGTGGGGAAATTTTATAAAAATCATAAAAGCGAAGAGCGGCCGGAAAAAATGATGAACAGCGAACACCCTGGCCGCGAGGAGGAAGAGAAATGATCTACGGACTCTACCTGGCCCTGATGATCGTTATGGCCTTCACCGGCTTCGGTCAGATGCCCCTGTTTGCCCGGTATTATATCTCCGCCATCCCGGGATTGGGCTGGTCGGCCGACTTCTATATTACTCACGCCATTCATTATATGGGAGCGGCCCTGCTGCTGGCCCTGGTCGGCTATGCCGTTTTAAGCTATTTCCTCAATGAAAGGCGAACTCTCCGGTTGACCGCCTCGTCCTATGTGCGGATTTTTTTCCTGGGAGGTTTGGTTCTGACCGGCATTTTGCGGGTTTTGAAAAACAAACCGGAGATATTCTTTTCCCCTGGACTGGTGATGTTTATCGACCTGGCCCATCTCGGGTTCATGTTCGCTTACCTGATAGCCGCCTTGATTTTCATTCTGATGAAATCAGGGTGGGCCGTGGAAAGAAACAGATAAGGAGAAAGAATCGGGCCCAGGCGGGTTTTCTGGAATCCCCTGGGCCCTCGTCTGGAAAGACTTTTCCCTCCGGTTACACCCCTTCTCTTCGCCTGCATATTAAGATTTGCATCCTGGACGGGTTCAGGATAAAACTGTTTGCGGATCATCCTGGCCATGTCCGACATGGTATCATTTGAATAGCCGCGGATAAACTTCTTGAAGCATGAATAAAAACCTCGCCCACCTAGACCAGACTCAACCACCCGAAACAACCGCCTCCCGCCACAAATGGCTCTCCCTGGCGGCGGTGGGGCTGGGCGTGCTGATGGCCACGCTGGACATGAGCATCATCAATGTCTCCCTGCCCACCCTGGTGCAGGTACTCGGGACCGATTTTCCCACCATCCAGTGGGTCATCCTGGCCTATGTCCTGGTAATCACTTCGACCATGCTCAGCATGGCCCGCCTGGGCGATATGGTTGGTAAAAAAAGGATCTACCTGCTGGGATTGGTCATCTTTACCATTGGCTCCGGCTTGTGCGGGTTGTCCCCCACTGTCAATTGGCTGATCGGCTTTCGGGCCCTGCAGGGTTGCGGCGCCGTCATGGTTCAATCCCTGGGAATCGCCCTGGTAACCGAGGCCTTCCCGGCCCGGGAGCGCGGCCGGGCTTTGGGGGTCATCAGCGGGATCGTTTCGGTCGGGCTGGCCCTGGGGCCGCCGGTCGGCGGGCTGATCATCGGCCTGGCCGGTTGGCACTGGATTTTTCTGATCAATGTGCCCATCGGGTTCCTGGCCCTGGGCGCCACCTGGCTGTTTATTCCCGCCCCGAAAACCGAAAGGACGGGGCAGCACTTTGACGTGTCGGGCGGACTGATCTTGTCGGCCACCATCGTTGCTTACTCCCTGGGCATGACCATGGGCCAGTACCTGGGTTTTCGGGAGGCCCGTGTTTTATTGCTCCTGGCCGGCGCCGTTTTGGGACTCGGACTGTTCATCGGCGTGGAAAAAAAATCACCCCAGCCTATGTTGAATCCACGACTCTTTAAAAATATCCTGTTTTCCCTCAACCTGCTCATGGGCTGGCTGGTTTTTATCGTACTGGGCGGAACCTTTACCCTGCCGTTCTATCTGGAATTGGTCAAAGGTTTTACCACGGAGCAGGTGGGTTTGCTGATGATGATCGTGCCGCTGTCCATGGGGCTGATTTCCGTTTTCTCCGGGGCCCTTTCCGACCGGTTCGGGCCGCGAGGCATTACCCTGGTCGGTCTCCTGCTGCTGGCCTTCGGCTGCCTGTCCCTCGGCAACCTGAAAGTCGAAACGACGGTCTGGGAGTACATATTTAAACTGTTGCCTTTCGGGGCCGGACTGGGGTTCTTTCTGGCCCCCAACAACAGCGCGGTGATGGGCGGGGCGCCCAAAGAACACCTGGGTGTGGCCTCGGGTCTGCTGGCCCTTTCCCGGACTCTGGGGCACACCACCGGCATCCCTCTGGCCGGCGTCCTGTTCACGGCCGGGATGATGGCTTCCGGCCGGGTCCGGTCCGCCGCCGATCTCTCCCAGGCCCCTCCCCAGGACCTGGTCAACGGACTTACCGCCACTTTCCACACCACTGCCGTGATGATCTTCATTGCCGCTGCCCTCGCTGTCCTGGCCTTTTGGCTGGACCGCCGGCGGGGAGCCTGAAGTTTTCCATCATCAAAGGCCTCGCCCTTCATATCTCCTGTTCCAGAAGTTGGCCATGTTCCTTCAACCAGGCCTTGGCCTTTTCCATGGTCGGCGCCTGAGCCCGAATGATGTTCCAAAATCGGGGTGTGTGGTTGGCCTCGATAAGGTGGGCCAGTTCGTGGACGATGACGTAGTCGATGACAAACATGGGGGCCTTGATCAGCCGCCAGTTGAAATTGACATTGTTTTTTAAGGTGCAGGAACCCCAGCGAAAGCGATTGTCGACGATCTTGATCCCGGAAACAGGGACGCCGAGTTCGTGGGCGCGGCTTTCCGCCCGAGGGATGATCTTTTCCCGGGCCTTACCGATATACCATTTCCGTAAAGCCTCTTTCCTTTTCTTCCCCCGGGTCGCCGGAATAAAGAAACGCTGGGCGAACTGGATCTGGACCAACCCTGTTTTGATCACCTCAATCCGGTACTGTCGCCCCAGATAGAGGGCCGATTCGCCGCTGACCAGTTCCTTCCCCGGTGGATGGGGTAGATCCTGATATTTCTGGGGGTGGGCGATTTTTTCATAAATCCATTGACGCTTTGACTCCACCACCTGCCTGATCTTTTCTTAAGCAATTTCTGCCGGGGCATGAACTACGATGCGGCGATCCCGTTCGACGGAGATGGTCAATTTTTTCCGCTTGGCCGATTTTTCAATGGTGTAGGCCAGTTTCATGGGTATTAAGCGGCGTAGAGGATGATATCGTTGTTTTTCTCGGCGATCTCCATGATCCGGCTGATGATCTGAGCCCGGTTGGCCACCAGGCCGGGGAGTTTGTTGAATTCCGGCGCCAGTAAGATCTTCTGGAGGTCGGCTTTTAATTTATTCCGGGCGGGAATGCTCTCCCAGAACCCGGTAAGCTTCAATTCCCGCTCGACCGCCAGAAAGGCTTTTTGCGTAAGGTCCACCAGTTGACTGATCCGGTCCTCTTGGTCCCGACCATAAGGCATCTGCGCTTCGGCGAGTACAAAAGGTTGAGGACCCATGGCCGTCTGGTCTCCACCGAATATCTCCCGGGCTAACATCCGGAACAGCGGCATCTGCTTCTTGCGGTGGAGTCCATAGGTCGGCTCTTTCCCGGCATTGATGATACGGGTCCGCAGCTTCTCCAGTTCCTGATAAATCTTGTTCCAATTATCGCGGAATTCTTCAAAAATTTTGGCTAAGGCCTGGGAAAAGGAGGCCTGCAAATCGGGATCGTCGTCCAGTTCCACATCGAGGTGGTGGCGAATGGCATGTTCCACCTCGGCGGCCTTGGTCTTGGTTCGTCCTCTTTTGCCGACCTGTTTCTGAAAGTCTTCATCGAGGATGGAAATCGGCTCGATCTTTACTTCAATCCCTTTGGATTCCAGGTAGGCGTCGGTAATGCCCCGCAGCTTGGGCGGGATCCCTTTCATGCTCAGCCGCTCGTCTCGGAGGTGTTTCCCGGCCAGCACATTGATCTCGGTCAGGGCCTGATAGTCGGCCATGTAGTCCAGGGCCTGCCGGGCGGGAAAGACCAGGTTCAGGCACTTGGTCAGTTGCTTGAAAGCCAGCAGGTAATCGAAACGCAGGTCTTCGTCATAAAAGAGATCGAAGAAAGCATCGTGATCGGTCAGGTCCGTCAAGCCGTGCTTTTGAAGCAGATCCATGACGGCGGCATAGCTGGCCCTCAGTTCCTGCAATTCCTCCTCGGGGAAACTTAAGCTGTCCAGGACTTCTTTTTGTTCGCGCTCATCGTAGGCGTCGATGGCCTTTTTCAGGTGGTGGCCGACGCCCACATAATCGACCACAAATCCTTTGTCCTTGGACTCGCCGCCCACCCGATTCACCCGGGCAATGGCTTGCAGAAGATTGTGGGCCACGATCACCTTATCCAGGTACATAACCTGTTCCAACGGCGCATCGAAGCCGGTGATCAGCATGTTATTGACGATCAGGATTCCCATCTTCCCGGTGACACCCTCTTCTTCATTGCCAAAGGCCAGCTTGAAGCTCCTGATACTGACCTTGTGTCTGGAGGGGTCCGAGTAGACTTTGAGGTGCGGCAGGTCATTGTGATCGCCGGAGATGATGACGTCCGTCGTCAATTCCCGGAGCCGATCGAGGTCGAGCTTCCTTGGGTTGGCCTGTTCCAGATCGATGATCGCCGCCGCCAGGGCGTCATCCAAGTGTTTCTTGTAACGGACCGCGGCTTCGCGTGAGGTGGCCACTACTTGGGCCTTATAGCCATTGGGGAAGACATGGGTCAAGTAGTGGGCAATCATGTCTTTGGCCTTGGCCGCAATGGTCGGATGGGCTTCCAGGTAAGCATCGCGGGAGCCGTAACCCAGGATCTCCAAACGCTCCTGCAGTTTATAGTCGCTGAACACATCGGCGAAAGCGGTGTCCATTCCGGCCTGATCGCTCACTTCGGCATTATGGGTACGGCCTTCGTAGACGATCTCCAGCGTCACGCCGTCATCGATGGACTGGCGCATGGTGTATTTGTCGATATAGTCGCCGAAGACCCGCTCCGTCTTGTCGATGGGCGTGCCGGTGTAGCCGATGCGGGCCGCGTTGGGGAGGCCTTTGTCGAGATTGGCCCCGAGCATGTGGTATTGGGAGCGATGGGCCTCGTCGGTCATCACCAGAATATGGGGGCTGACGTTCAGTTCCGGGAAGGTTTCGATCAGATCGGCTTCCCGGAACTTGTGGATCATGGCCATGACCAGGTCCGAGGAATCCGAGCGCAGCAGCTCTTTGAGTTTCTTGATGCTGTCGGCCACCTTGACCGTAAAGCCGATGCTTTGGCTGGTTTCGGAAAGCTGGCCTTCCAACTGGGTACGGTCGGTTACAAAGACCACCTTCCAGTTCGAGAGCCGGGCATGGCGATACATCTCGCGGACCATGAACATCATGGTCAATGATTTGCCCGAGCCTTGGGTGTGCCAGATGATACCGCTGCGCTCGCGGGGGCTTTGTCCGGCCAGCAGGCGTTTGACGGCCAGCTTGACGGCCCGAAACTGCTGGTAACGTCCCACGATCTTGATAGTCTCACCCTTGTCGTTGGTCGAAAAGAGCGTGAAGGTACGGATCAAGTCCAGCAGATTATCGCGGTCGAGCATCCCGGCCACTAGGCGCTGCTGGTCATTGGGACCGCTTTCGCCGTGATCCAGATCGTCCACCGTGCGGGGATAGGGATCGGCCCAGCGGTAAAAATACTTCTCGCTATGGGTAGTGATGGTGCCGAACTTGGCTTCCTGACGACAGGTGGCGATGACGATCTGGTTGTAATAAAAGAGTGCCGCGCTGCCTTCGCCTTTGGCGCCGCGCTGTTCGCTGTAGCGCAGGATCTGATCGATGGCCTCCGGAATGGCCTCTTTGACTTTGGGCGATTTGCATTCGATCACCACCACCGGCAGGCCGTTCAGAAAGAGGACGATGTCCGGTACGATATGATGCTCGGTGCCCAGGATACGCACCTTAAGCTGGCAGACGGCGGTAAAGCGGTTGTTATCACGGTGGATAAAGTCCACAAAACGGACGGTTGGACTTTTCTCGCCGGTCCGTCGGTTCTCGCTGACGCTGGTATTTTCAAACAGCAGGGTAAAGACGTGGCGGTTGTTTTGAATCAAACCTGTTCCAGGAAAATTTGCCGTGAGCTGCTTGGCCACCTCCTCCAGTTGATCGTCTTCCAGCCAATCGTTAATGACTTTGAGCTGCTCCCGCAGCACCGGCTGCATGACCACCTCGGTAAAACTCTGGCGAAAGCTGTCACCCGGGTGCTGCTTGCTGTCGAGGTCGATGATCTCCCAACCCAGCCCTGAAAGCTGATCCAGCAGCGGCTTCTCGACGTGATTGCGTTCGTCGAGTTTGATGTGAGGTGGTGTCTTATCCTGAAACATCCTTCAGCTCATGCCTCTTCTTTCCCGTTAAAGTTTACTCCCGGGACCGCCGAGCCCCAGCTCGGCCTTCCTCATCCTGGGATCGCCGACCCCCAGGTCGGCAATTCCCCGTCTTTCGGGTTCGGAAGCCCCGGTTCGGCGTTTCTTGACGAGCCTTTTTCCTCCGCCTGATCCTTAAATACGCCGAGCTGGGGCTCGGCGGTCCCGGATCCTATTTCTTTATGCCTTTGGCCAGCTGTCTGCCCCTCTCGGTCAATCTATATTTCTGGTCCCGGTGCCGGGGTGTCTCCTGATGGCCATCTCAATCAATCCGGCCTGGAGAGCCGGGTGCAGATAATTCTTGCGAAACGAGGGCCGATGGGAAAATCTCAGTTCAACCATTAGGTCCAAAGAACCTCGTGGAGCCCCTTTAAGGACCTATTGCAGACGGATTACTTGATCGCTTTGATAGTCGCTTTCTTGGTCGCTCAGGAAAGCTGCCTCTTCGATGGACCGGAGAATAGCGTTGCGGACCTCCTTTATTACCCGCTTTGTTCGATGCTATGCAGAATGCCGGGGGTGATGTGGTAAGGGGGCGCGTATCGGTTACTCATCGTTTGCCCTCACTGCTTATCTTTCCAATACCGTTGGAAATTTGGTCCGTCAGATTTGGGCTTTGTTATTGGTTCCTCGATTTGGATAGTCAAGGGGATAGGGAAATCTGCCCCGATGATTGCCGCTTCGCCCGGCTTGAGGTTGGGGAGAAAAGCTGACGCCGATCGGTCAATTTCTCCGCATGCCTTTTCGACGACTTCCCGATCACGGTCGTTGGTAAGGCGATGGACGATGAGAGTTCCCATCTGACTAAGAACTCCCTCGGTTATGTCTCGCGGACGCTGCGTCGCCAAGCAGATGCTGAGACCGTATTTACGCCCTTCTTTGGCAATGATTTCGAAAGCGTCAAGTCGGGCGGTATAATCATCGGAACCGATATGGCGTCCCAAAAAGTTGTGGGCTTCGTCAACGATAATAACTACCGGGCACCCTACAAATGCCCTGTTTCTTGCTTTGGTGATCAAAAAACGACCGATCACATTTGCAATAATCTCTCGTGCATTGAACTCATACGCAATTCCGCTTAGGCAAATGCGGAGCAGCTTCTTGTTCCCAATTATAAATTCATTAACCTTCTGAGTCAGCGATGCATCAGAACAGCCAAAAACGCACTTGAACGCGGGCGAGATCAAAACACCGTTGATCCGTGAAATCAACGTGAGGCAATAGGAAAAATCTCCACTCTCTCCTCCCCATTTGCTTATATCCTTCTGTCCTCTCTGTTGGCCAAACCCATCTGGGTAAACACATTCCTGTTCAATCTGTTTTACTAGATAGCTGACATCAAATCCTTGGTTTGGATCGTCGAGCCTAATAGAAAT
>JACRCK010000234.1 GCA_016219065.1 Deltaproteobacteria bacterium | reverse complement strand
TTCCTCGCGGTAGGACCGGGGTTGACGCTCGAACAATTCCCAGCTCGGCAGGCTGACTACCTGGGCCACGATCCCCATTTCCTCCAAACGGGTGGCGGCTTCCAGGGCCAGGGATAATTCCGAGCCGGTGCCGATGAGGATAACCTGGGGTTGCTGCCCTTCCAGCTTATTGACGATATACCCCCCTTTGGCCAGCTTGGCGGCGGGGGTGAATTTTTTTCGATCCAGGGTGGGCACATTCTGCCGGGTCAGCACCAGGGCCGTCGGGCCGGTGGTATTCAGAATGGCTTGGCGCCAGGCCTCGGCCGTTTCGTTGGCGTCGCCCGGGCGAATGACCGTCAGGTTGGGGATAGCCCGTAGGGCGGCCAACTGTTCCACAGGCTGATGGGTCGGCCCGTCTTCTCCCAGGCCGATGCTGTCATGGGTGAAAACGTAGATCACCCGCTGGCCCATCATAGCCGCCAGACGGATCGGCGGGCGCATATAATCGGAAAAGATCAGGAAAGTCCCGCCATAGGGGATCAAGCCGCCGTGGAGAGCCATCCCGTTCAGGATGGAGCCCATGCCGTGTTCCCGGACCCCGAAGCGGATATTGCGCTGGTCATACTGCCCGGGAGCAAAATCCAGGGAACCCTTGATCAGGGTCTTGTTGGAGGGAGCCAGGTCGGCCGACCCGCCGATTAAATGCGGCAAATGGGCGGCGATGCTGTTCAGGACCTTGCCCGAGGCATTCCGGGTGGCGTCGCCCTTCGGGTCGGCCGGGAAAACCGGGAGGTCCCGGTCCCAACCCCGGGGCAATTCTCCTGCCCAGAGGCCTTTTAATTCTCTGGCCGGCTCCGGAAAAAGCTGCTCAAAGGACTGCCGCAGGGCCGACCATTCGCCTTCGCTTTTTTTCCCGAGGTCTACCGCCCGGCGAAAAGCCGCCAGGGCCGGATCGGGGACACAAAACGGCGGTTCCGCCGGCCAGCACAAGTTGGCCTTGGTCAGGCCGATTTCTTCCACTCCCAGGGGTTCCCCGTGGGCCGCGGACTTGTTTTGCTTGTTGGGACTTCCCCAGCCGATGAAGGTGCGAACGGCAATCAACGAAGGGCGGTCCCGTTTCTCCCGGGCGGCCTGGATGGCCCGGGCGATGGCCTCCAGGTCGTTGCCGTCCTCCACCTGCTGCACGTGCCATTCGTAAGCCTCGAAGCGTTTCAGTCGGTCTTCGGTATAGGCAATATCCGTGCTACCCTCGATCGAGATATGGTTGTCGTCGTAGAGACAAATCAACTTTCCCAGTTTAAGGTGGCCGGCCAGGGAGGCGGCTTCGTGCGAGACGCCCTCCATCAGGTCGCCGTCACTGACCAGGGCATAGGTGTAGTGGTCCACGATCGGAAAACCGGGCTGGTTGTACCGGGCGGCTAAAAAGGCTTCGGCCAGGGACAGCCCCACGGCATTGGCCAACCCCTGCCCCAGGGGGCCGGTCGTGGTTTCCACGCCGGGAGTATGACCGTATTCCGGGTGGCCCGGCGTCTTGCTCCCCCATTGACGGAAGGCCTTCAGGTCGTCCAGGGTCAGGTCGTAGCCCGTCAGGAACAGCAGGCTATAAAGCAGCATGGAGCCATGTCCGGCTGACAGGACGAACCGGTCCCGATCAACCCATTTCGGGTTGGCCGGGTTGTGTTTCAAAAACCGGGTCCAGAGCACATAAGCCATCGGGGCCGCCCCCATGGGCAGGCCCGGGTGGCCCGAGTTGGCCTCCTGCACGGATTCCGCGCTCAGCATCCGGATGAGATTTACGGATAACTTGTCGATTTCTTTATCATTAAATGCAATATTGGTCGGTTCCATCCGGAAATTCCCCCTGTCTGGCGCCTGCGGATTCAATTGCCTATAGGAACAGGGATTAAATCAGCCGCCGGGTCATCTGTCAAGGTCCGATTGAAGAAATATCTTCTCCTAAATTCGACTTTTTAAATTTTTTAAGGTATAATTCATTTCGTTTCACTCCTCATTACCAAATAAGCAACAAAAACAATTGCCTTGCCAGAATAGCGGTGGCCCGCCCGGGTGGGCCATGGGAGGCCTATATGGAAATATGCGCCGTATCCAGATCCCTGCCGGCCGTGTTGGCCTTCGGTCTCTTCTTGTGGGTGCTGTTGATGCCCGGGGAAACCGCGGCCGGGAGTCCGGTGCTGGGCGGCCCCTGCGCCTACCAGCGTTACCCGGGCCGGGCCCGCATCCTCTCCATTACCCCGGTAACCCCGCCCGGGGAAACCGGAACGGTTTTTGAAGTCCGGTATTCCTTTCACCCCGAAGAAAAAAACCGTGAAACCTTCGCCCAAACCGAAGGTCGGACATTCTTGCTGACCCTGAAAAACGGGACCTATCCCAGTCAAAAATTCCTCGATAAATACCGGATCGAAAAGGGCCGCGTCTTTGATTGCTCCCTGCAGGTCATCACGAAGGGGACCTGCACCCCCACCCTGTTCGAGTTTACCGGGATTGATCTGGGTGACTACGGAACCAGGTAATGTGGAAACTTTATCGGGGGGACAGTTTCCAACTGATCGGCCAACTAGCGGCCGAATCCGTGGACCTGATCCTCACGGATCCGCCTTATAATTTGAGTCCGTATTCGACGGGAAACATCCGCCTTCCCTGGCGGAAGGAAATCAACAACGACCTGGCTGAATGGGACCGGCGGGAATTCGTTCCAGCCGAATGGGTGGGGACCTTCAAGCGGGTTCTGAAAAAAACCGGCAACCTCTTTGCCTTTACCAGCTACAACCTCTTGGGGAAATGGCACGAGGCCTTCGATCCGGAATTCGACACCTTCCAGTTCATGGTCTGGCACAAGACCAATCCCGTGCCCAAAGTGCGCCGGGCGGGTTTCCTGAACAGTTGCGAGTTGATTGTCTGCCTGTGGAACAAAGGGCACACCTGGAACTTTTCCAGCCAGAAGGAGATGCACAACTTCATTGAAGCCCCCATCTGCATGGGCGGCGAGCGCTGGAAAGACCCGCGCCATCCCACCCAGAAACCGTTGCGGGTGCTGGAGCACGTCATCCGGATCGCTTCCAATCCCGGGGATACCATTTTCGATCCCTTTATGGGCGTGGGATCGACCGGCGTGGCGGCGGTGCGAACCGGGAGGAGATTTATCGGGTTCGAGGCGGAGGAAAAATACTTTCAGGCGGCCCAGGAACGGATAAAAAAGGTCGTTCTGGAATTCCCGGGCTAAACGCCCGGGTAACTTCTGCGGCGTCACATCCGCGGAAACATAAATATTATTTTCAGGAAATTAGCGACGTCAATAATCAATTGTTAATTGTTGATGGGGAAGACATAATAAGGACTGGATAGGACCATGGTACAAAAAAATTCAAATAACACCCTGAGCGGTAAACGCGTATTGATCACCCAGGCCGATGCCTTCATGGGCCCGATGCTCTGCGAAGTGTTTGCCGAGCATGGGGCCTCCATAATCGCCGACGCGAATCCCCTTACCGACCCGGAAGCACCCGGGAAAGTCGTGGCCGCGGCCGGTGTCGTGGACGTCCTGGTGGCCAACCTCGCCCTTCCTGCCCCCGGCACCCCGGCGCCGGAAGTAACCGAGTCCGAGTGGCGGGAGGTCTTTGCCGCGCTGGTCGATCCCCTGCCCCGCTTGTTCCGCGCGGTATTGCCTCAGATGACCCTGCGCCGGGCGGGAAAGATCCTGGTCCTGGGCAGCGCTTCGGCTTTGCGCGGCATGAAGCGCGCCTCCACCTACAGCGCGGCCCGGGGCGCGCAGCTCGCCTATGTCCAGGCTGTGGGCGTGGAGGTGGCGCGGCACAACGTCCAGGTGAATGCCATCGCCCAGAATTTCGTGGACAACCCGACCTATTTCCCGCCCGAAGTCCAAGCCGATCCGCGTTTCCAGAATCGCCTGCAGCGCGAAGTGCCCCTGGGTCGCCTGGTGTCGGCCCGGGAAGACGCCGAGTTCGCCGCCTACCTCTGCAGCGCCAAGGCCGATTGCTTTGTGGGCCAGGTCTTCCCGGTCTGCGGGGGGTGGGTAACGCGCTGAAGGTCGTCCGGCGGTCAAGACCCGGCTACGTTTTTAAATTCGCTGTTGGATGTTCGTCTGTTTTCGTATTAAGCCGCATTCCCTGCCCTTCCCGGTTCGGATCGGAGACGCGAGATTATTATCTTTTTTCCAAATGATCGTAGGGCGGAAGAGTCGTAAGCCTTCTATCTTCCACCGGCCGGCCGATGGAAAAATGATAGAGGTCCTGAAAGGTATCGTCCGCGAGACCGAGCAGCTCGTGGGTAATGTCGTCGAAGAAGCAGCCCATCCCCGTCCCCCGCATCCCCCGGGCCTCGGCTTCCAGGTAGAGCACCTGCCCGATCAGACCGGCCTCCCAGTGGATCCGCCGATAAAGAAAGGGATGGATTTCCAGGTTTTCCCGAAACCGGGCGATCAGGGCCAGGGAGAGGACGCCGTCCCCTCCGATATCCTGATTTCACCCCGTTAGGACCCCGGCCCGCCGGACGTCTCCGCCCTGGAGCAGGTAGAAACCGAGGGACCTGGAGGTCCCCTCCACTTTTTCCCACAGAAAATCGGGATGAAACTGCTGGCGCAGCTCGCCTAGGTCGCGCTCGTCCCGGACCAGGGAATAGAGACCCGGGGCCAACCCCGAGACGCGGTGGATAAAAACCAGGAGATGAACGGCCGGCCCCCCGAAGTCCAGGTCAAAGGGAGCGGACCGATTCCGGGGGAGGGTCCTTTCCAGCAGGGCCAGGAGCTGACTTTTCGGCCAGGCAGTCTGGCGGTCAAAGTCCGTGGCGCTTCTTCTTTTTCGGATGACCGCCGCGGCCCGGAGGGAAGGGGCCTCCTTTTCCGGAAATTCTTCTTTCAGGTACCGGGTCGGCACCTCCGGGGTCCTCGGTTTTTCCGTGGCCGTCGCGGCCTGATCGATCACCGCCCAGTCCTGGTGACTGGGACTCAGGCGCTTCGGTTCGCC
>JACRCK010000026.1 GCA_016219065.1 Deltaproteobacteria bacterium | reverse complement strand
TGCGTGGCCGGTCTGGTAGCCGTAACCCCGGCGGCCGGATTTGTAGGACCCTTGTCGGCGCTGATCATCGGCCTGGCGGCCGGAGCCCTCTGCTACTTTGCCATCTTCCTGAAGCACAAGCTGGGCTACGACGATGCCCTGGACGTGGTGGGCGTGCACGGGGTCGGCGGGACCTTCGGGGCCCTGGCCACCGGTCTGTTCGCCAGCAAGGCGGTCAACGAAGCCGGCAACAACGGGCTGTTTTTCGGCAACCCCGGGCTGCTCGGGACCCAGGCCCTGGCCGTTGGTGTGACCCTGGTCTATTCCTTCGTGGTCACCCTGATCATTCTTAAGGTGCTGGACTGGACCATGGGCTTGCGGGTGGAACGGGAAGACGAAGTGGCGGGTTTGGATTTAACGCAACACAGCGAAGTTGGTTACAACATCTAGGAGGAACCCTCATGAAAAAGATAGAAGCCATCATTAAACCCTTTAAACTGGATGAGGTCAAAGAAGCCTTGCAGGGCCAGGAGATCAAGGGCCTGACGATTACCGAGGTCAAGGGCTTCGGCCGACAAAAGGGGCATACGGAAATCTACCGCGGCGCCGAATACCAGGTCGATTTCATCCCCAAAGTGAAACTCGAACTGGTACTGGACGACGGACAGGTTCCCAAGGTTCTGAAAACGATCCAGGAAGCGGCCCGGACCGGGAAAATCGGGGACGGCAAGATCTTTGTCCTGCCGGTGGAGGAAGTCATCCGCATTCGAACCGGGGAAACCGGGACCTCAGCCATCTGACCACCGGTCAGGCCCGGGGTTCGCTCCGGGCCTGACGGACCTGCGCACCCACGAATCGGGAAAATAAAGCTCTTTCCAAGCGGTAGACATTGATAATCAATTATCATTGTTAATTATTGATATGTTCGCAAAAAGTCCTCCAAGCTGTCATTGCGAGGAGTGAAGCGACGAAGCAATCCCAAAAAATCAGATAGTTGCGCTGGGGGATTGCTTCGACCCGCCTAAGGCGGGTCTCGCAATGACGACTTTTTGCGAGACCATCATATTGTTAATTATTAATGAAAGCAGACCTAGCGGAACCTATTTCCCCATCAGGAGGCCGGCGATGAAGCCGTCAGCCCTCATTCTGCAGCATACGGCCCAGGAACGAGGCGGATTGTTTGAAGTGCTTATAGAAGAGCAGGGCTGGCAGACGGAGATCCTGCGCCTTTTCGACGGTGCGGAGCTCCCGGCCTCCCCGGAAGGTTTCGACTTGATCCTGAGTCTCGGGGGCCCCATGAGCGCCAATCAGGAACGGGCTTATCCTTTCCTTAAAAAAGAGGCCGCCTTCCTGCACCAGGCTCTGAAAATGGGCCAACCCGTGCTGGGGATCTGTCTGGGGGCTCAGTTGATGGCCAAGGCCCTGGGCGCCCGGGTATATCCGGGACCGCACAAGGAGATCGGCTGGTATTGGCTGAACCAGACGCCGGCCGGCCGTGCGGATCCCCTTTTCTCGCGGCTGGACCCTTGCTTTCTCGTGTTTCAGTGGCACGGTGAAACCTTTGATCTTCCCCCGGGGGCGGCCTGTCTGGCCGGAAACAGGGCCTACCCGCACCAGGCCTTCCGTTTCGGCCTCCGGGCCTACGGCCTCCAGTTCCATCTCGAGTTGGATCTGGACCTGTTGCAAAGCTGGTTGTCCGCCTGGGAGGCCGAAATCAGCGAGGCCCGCCCTCAGCCCATCACCGCCCCGGACATTCTCCGGGATGGGGCCATCTACCTGGAACGGCTTCAGGATCAGGCCCGGCGCTGGCTTTCCGGCTACCTGTCCCTGATCTTCGCCCCAAGGGAAACCGTTCGTTAAAATAACAATATTGTATTTTATTTTAAAAATAATTTAACATTTTTGTATTAGTATATTACGATAGGCAGAACGGTTTTTTATAAGGGGCTGTTTTATTTGACTTTTAATTTTGAGCAGTCCATGGCACGTGGTTTGCTTATTCAATTGGCATCAACGCCGTCAGGCCGGAAGCGCTACGGTTCCGGCCCTAGGGTCGAATACAGGAGGCGGTCATGGTCAAAAAAATTGAAGCCATCATCAAACCCTTCAAGCTGGATGAAGTCAAGGAAGCCTTGAACGAACTGGGGGTCAAGGGGATGACCATTACCGAGGTCAAGGGCTTCGGCCGGCAAAAAGGTCATACCGAGATCTACCGCGGGGCGGAGTACGTCATCGATTTTCTGCCCAAGATCAAAATCGAGGTGGTGGTGGAAGCCGGGATGGTCGGCCAGGTCGTCGACCTGATTCAAAAAACCGCCCAAACCGGAAAAATCGGCGACGGCAAGATTTTTGTCCTGCCGGTGGATGAAATCATCCGGATCCGGACCGGGGAACGGGGACGAGAAGCCATATAAATAAAAACTCGAAATCCGAAATTCGAAACAAGCACAAATTTCCAAAATTCAAATGATCAAAACTACGTTTCGAATTTTGAACATTGATAATTTGTGCTTGTTTCGGATTTCGGATTTCG
>JACRCK010000025.1 GCA_016219065.1 Deltaproteobacteria bacterium | reverse complement strand
TGCTTCAACCCCCGGGCCCGGGCCACCCGCTCCGCTCGATGCAGGGCAATGATTAACTGCCGGATCATCCCCTGGGTGCGTTCGGTCAACCAATCGATCGCGCCGGCGTCGAACTGGATATCCGTCATTTCCGTGGCGACCTTCTTCACGTCGTCCTTGTCCAGCGGCTTGAACTTCAGGATTTCGGAAAACCGGTCATAAAGGTGACGGTACCGGCGCAGCTTCTGGTCGGCCCGGTCCATCCCGATGAAGACAAAGGGCGCCCCGGTAATGTCGTGCAGGTCCCGCAGGGTCTCGATCACCCGGGCGTCGTAAGCCAGGTAATCCACCTCGTCGATCATCACCAGACGCGGCCGGCCCATGAGTTGGTCCACCGCCTGGCGGAACAGATCGGCCGTTTTCCAGGCCGGGGCCTCCCCCAGTTCGGCCACCAGCTCCTCCAGCAGCCAGCGCCCGGTCATTAATTTTTTGGTTCGCAGGAAGACCGCACCAGACCCCATATGCCCGTCCTGATTCGTGTACCACAGGGCCGTCCTCGTCTTCCCCAACCCCGGCTCCCCAAAGACCAGGGCCATCCCGGGGACGCCGTCCCCCCGGCCGTTCAAGGCATTCATGGTCGAAGTGAACTTTTGAACGCTTTTTGTTTGCACAAAGGCCTTTTTCAAGTTATACTCTCCTTTCTTTTGTTGTTTTTTTAAGGCCGGTCACTCGTCCAGGTCGCCGGCCTTAGCTTTTTGGCCGAAAATCAGTTCGAATTCCCCCGGTTCCAGCCTCCCGGATTTGTATTCCTCCATCCAGGCCCGTTGCTCGTCGGTCAAGGTTTCAGGTGCCTGATCCATCAGCCATTGATAGCGCTCGAAGCAGTATTCCCAGGGCTGCTCCTTGGGGCGTTCCCCTATTTCCGTTGGTTCTGTTTCCGGTTCAACCATTTCGAGGATTTCCTCACTATGGTTTTCCGCCGGCGCCGCCAGCTCAGCCAAGGCCTCGGCTTCCGCCTGCTCCACGATCTCCGGCAGCCTGGGCTCGATCTGTAGCATCTCATCCCAGGGCAGGGCATCGAGTTTCTCCCGCTCGCCGTGGCCGACGGCCAATTTGGTGATCTGTTTCGTTTCCCGGACCAGCCGTTTCTGTAATTTTTGCTGCTCCCGCAGGGCGGAATAGGAATCGTCCATCGGTTCCGTCAGCCGCACCATGGGGTCCATTCTGGCCACCCGATCGGCCCGGCCCAGGTCCCGGCCTTCGGTGTCGGACACGTAAACATAGGAAAGATTTGACCAATCGTAACGGATCACGGCCCGGTCCCGCAGACCGTAAAGGTTCTCGTTCCAGTAGTGCCGGCCCAGGAACCGGACCCCATTCCGCCCGATGGTTCGCACCTTCATGGCCATCATCAAATAGGTCAGCCCGGCATCTTCCACCCCCGGGCCCCGGCCGGCGGCGAACACCTCGGCCCGGGTCTTCCCCTTTCGGGTCGGGTGTTCCATATTCCCGTAGAAAACCTGCCAGGAGTGCAGATATTCATTGATTTCCGGGATCTGCGGTATCCGTCCGCCAAAAACAGCCTGCATATAGGCCTCGTTACGGCGCATCGGGGCTGGCTTGTCATTGATGGATGATCCGCAAAAAGAGGGCAGCAGGCGCTCGAAAGTGTTGGACAAGGTCTCAAAAAACCGCTCGATCGGCTTGGATCTTGCAATGTAGGGCCAGGCGAAAACCGTTTCGATCCCCAGGCGGGCGAACAAGCCGGAAATGCCGCACTCAAACAGATCCACCTTATCGGTAAACACCTTAGCCTTGAAGGCCTTGCCGTTGTCGAGCAGCAGAAATTTGGGTATCATGCTCAGGTGGATTATGGCCGACCGCAAGGCCGCGGCTACGGCCTGGACGTTTTCCTCCAGCATGATCGACCAGCCGACCATCATCCGGGAGGCCCAGTCGAAAAACCCGAGCAGGGAAGGCCGGCAGGGTTTACCGGTGAAGGGGTTGACCACCATGAAGTTGCAGCGGTGGCCGTCGCCCACCAGCACGTCGCCCACGTTCAGCAGGCTGTCGTCGCGCTCGATGTAGGGCACCACCCGGTCGATCAGGGCCTTCTCGCCGCCCCGGGCCAGGGTCCAGCGGTCGAAATTGGTGGATTTATACTTTTCCAGGTACCGGCGCATGGTATCCGGGCTGGACGGCGAGGGCAGGCCCCGGTTTTCCAGCAGGTGTTTGGCCAGGCGGACGGCCGTCCCCATATTGATCCGGTTCGGGTGCAGGCAGATGGTCAAAAGCACCTGCTGCTCCTCCTCGGTGATGACGCTGATCCCGGCCCGATGCCGGCCCCAATGGGGGATCATGGTCATGTAGTCGTAGCCGGATTCCCGGTATAATTTCTCCCAGTTGTAAAGGGTGGCCAGGGACACATCGCCCAAGGTTTCCCTCAAACCGGGCAAAATCAGCCCGCTCGCGTAGCCGGCCAGAAAATCCCTGGAGGCGTCGGTCAGTTTCTCGCCGCGCCGGCGGGCCGTTTCCCGATAAGTGCAGAAATCGCGGACCAAGTCCGCCCGGGCCAGGGCGATTTTCTCGGCCCAGGGCTGATTTTGGGGGGATGGCGGGAGGATGATCCGGCCGGCTGGCCTTGAGCTTGTCGAAAGGGTAGGCGGGGGGGCGGGGGGATCGGCCGGGCCGCCTGTGGTGAGCGAGGTCGAACCATCTGCCGACTTGGCCGGACGCCTCATCGGTAATACCGCCCCCCCCGCCCCTTTGGTTGATGGCGGCGAGCTCAGTCGAGCCGGCACGCCCTTGGAGGCTCTCTCTATATTAATATATCTATTAATAGGGACGACGTTCGACGGCTCTTCCTCTTTGACCAGGGCCAACTTGATCATTTCCGGAAGACCGCTAAAAGCATAGTGCCTTTTCTTCCCACCCAGGCCGGTTTCCTCCCGGAACGCCCAGGATTCTTTCTTGGCCCTGGCATTGATCGCTCTCCGGGATATCTTGACGGTCGCCGCTATTTCATCAGCCGAGTAATACTCCTTGGCCATGATCAGCTCTCCATCTCCAGCTTCAACATGGCCATGCGCTCTTTTTGGGAAGCCCGGCGCTTCATCAAAATCGCCTGGCCCAGTTCCAGGGCCGCCAGGTCCTTTTCCCGGACCACGGTGGCCTCCAGCGGAGCGATGAAGGCCTGGAGCGGCAGCAGGGAACCGGTGGCCTTGCAGAAAATGGTCAGAAGCTCGATGGGGATGTGCCGATTGTCCTCGTTTTTCAGCCAGGAGGAAAAGGCGTCGAAAGTGATCTCCCGGCCCAGGCCCTCGGCTTCGACCAGATCACCCATCCGGTCCACGATCTCGTCCCGGGTGCATCCGGATTCCTTGATGGCCAGCCGCATCATCCGCTTCAACTCCGGGATGGGATTGAGCGACACCCTGGAAAAAAGGTTTAACTGCCCGTCTGTAACCGCCGCTTTAGGCATCGATGCCTCCGGGATGGTCGTTATGGTCTGGATTTAAAAGAAAAAAGACATTGCTATTTCAGGCAAAAAAAATATAATTGGTTCAATCTTAATCTTATTGGTTGACGGCGTTTTTCAAAGTCTTCCGGTCGAACGGTCTGCCCCGCTTCCGTGGACCGCCGCCGTAAAGATAAGTGGAAGGCCAGATCTGCTTCAGATCCAGTCCAGCAGCCTTGGCAATGGCTTCGCGGATCTTATGAGACACCACATGCCCTTCGATCACCCGGTAAATGGAAGTCTGGTTCACGCCGATCTCCCTGGCCAGGGCGGCCTGGGAAACCTTTCGGCGCAGCAGTGCAATCCGGATCTCTTGGGGCGGCATGTCGCAGATTTTTTGCATTTCCTTCCTTCCTTGTTTAAAAAATGAAGCCTGTGCTGAACGTCAAAGGGTTCATAAAAGAAAGCGAGTTTACGGCGATCGCCGTTATTTGGGGTGCCCTGTTCTTTTTTCTCAGCGTCATGGTTGCGTATAAGGAAAAATTCTTTATCCTGGAATTTTATTTAATGGCCACGTTTAGCCTGGTCATTGTCTCAACTGTTACCTACCAGATTCTTAATCTTTATCAGATTCGCCTTGCTTCGGAGGAACGTCAGAACATTCTTCTCGGCCGAAAAATAGAGACAGAACAAAAAGGATCAGGAAAAGGTAGATCGGGCTAGTAATGAACACGAAGAAGGCGAAGTCTAACCAGGATTTCATTTTTTTCACTTTTTTTTAAATTTTATTTTAATCTATTGATTCGACCTTATAACATGTAAAAAAATTGCATGTCAACCAAAAATATGATTCCAGCTTTATTTTATGATAATTTTTCGACTTTTTACGCAACTTATTGACTTTATTTAAAATGATGCTGATTCCCACTTTATTTTTTGATTCCAGCTTTGATTCCAGCTTTCGGCCTGAAAGCTGGAATCGCGAATTCAATGGAAAACGACCTTCTTGATATTCATGAAAGGATAAAATGGCTTAGAAATAGGGATGGCCTTACCCAAAAAGAGACTGCAAGAAAAATGGGTGTTGCCTATACAACATTCCAAAAATTTGAATTAGGTAATTTCCCGAAAAGGGCAAATTTGGAGCGGATCGTCAATTACTACGGCTGCTCGAAGTCGTGGTTGCTGACCGGTGAAGGGGAACCGTTCCCTGGGCAGGATATGACATTCAGGGAACAGCACGCCACTTATCCCAACCAGGCGAAACCGCTCGATTTTTCTTTACCTGAAGCCATGAAAATGGTAACAGATGTTTTAACGTCCGGGACATCCTACGCCACGGCCCTTTACCTGAATATTCAGCACTTCGACCGCGCCATCCGCGCCGAAAACCGCATCGCCGTCCTGGAGGAAGAAAATAAAAGGCTTAACAGTAGGTTAGAAGACATGGAAACCCGCCTGGCGGCCATAGAGGACCGCCTGCCAAAGGGCGACCAGGCGGGTGGCCAGACAGGAAGTCAGGACGCCCCTATCGCCTCATTAAATGGCACTACCGGAACATAGTTTTTCCGATTTTTTACATTTAAAAAGGAGGAAATTGCAAATGAAAAAGGCTATTTATCTTTTTTATCTGGTGGCAATTCTTTCTTTGTTTTCAACCCCAACCTTCGGGCAATTCAGCAGGATACTTCCATCAGAGAGAGATTTACAAAGCGCGATCCAGTCCGGAGTGACAGAGCAGGACGCAGTTTTTAAATTCGGCCAGCCAAAAAGGATAAATAAGAGCTATCGGATGGGGCATGAGTTCGTCCAGTGGGCTTATGATGGGTATTATATTTATTTCTCAAACGGGCGGATGTATTCCTATGATATAAGCTATCGCTAATTAAAATTTTTTCCAAAACTAAATGCGGTTACCCCCCCATTTTTGCCGATTTTACCCGTTTTTCCAAAACCACCAATTTCCCGCCGCAAATCCTAAAATCCTTTGATATATTAACCATATCCCGCCTTTTCCCGGCAAATCCCTTATTCCAGAACTATCTGCTCCTTTATAGTAGTACCAGCGGGGCATCTCACGGGTGTAAAAATTCCATGACCTCACAAACCCGACCAGGTCCGTGTACTCTGACGATTGTTCCTTTTCCTGGGAAGAAGCAAAAGAAAAATTTGGTTCGAAAAAACCCGTCTTAAGGCCCCCCTCTGCCTGGCCTTCGTTTCACCCAATTCGAATAATCCCCTCAGGCGAATTTTAATCTTGCATCCCCTTTTGATAATGTGCTAACAGGGATCGACGTTTTATTTAAACGAGATATAGCCGGGTCTTGGCGCCTCCAGGAAAAACTCCGGCGATACTAATGGAGCGAATTGAATGATAAAGTTGAAATCGACCATAATCACCGCGTTGGCCGTTACACTGCTGACCGGGTTCTTGAGCGGGAATTGTCTGGCCCAACCCTGTTATTTACCGATAATCATCAAAAACCTCGGTCCTGTTATTACTCCTGTCACTCCCCAACTGGTGGTCGGATCATGGGTTATGACCGATGTGAAAACGGGCATATCGGATTTCTTTTTACATACCGCCCCGGAAGGTTCTTTGGCCATCAATGACTTCCCCAATGACAACCCCCATATTTTCGGGACCTGGTCGATTGTGGCCGATACGTTTGAAGGCCCGTTCGAGAACCCGGGGGTTGGCACCGGCGTACTGGTCGGCACAATAGTGGACGGCGTTTTCACGCTTGATTTCATTGAGTTCTGGCATGATCCGCCCAAACACATCTTCTATAAGGCCAGCCGGCTTTGATTTGGGGCAACGCCTAACGGTTATTAATAATTGGGGGGCGCAAGCCACCTCGATCAATCAATATCCGGTTCGATCACGAAGCCAAACTCCACCTGGTGAAATGGACTATCGAAGGCTTGGTCGCCACCGCTGTAGTATTGGTAGCCGTGGTCCTGATCAATGATCATTCCCTATTTTGGCCTAAAGGCGGTAATAACAAGTAATTTATTCCCATCGGTTTCACCAGAACACTGATAAAGGCCGCCAATCCTAACTGAAGAGTTTGTTTTAACAATTTTTTGCATCGGCCCGACAAAAAATTTCCTTCCAAAGGCCTTTTCCCTGCCTTGCCAGGAAGATTCTTAAAATAAAAAAATATTTTTAAACTCATATCGGCTCCTGTCAACAAGCAGTCCTCCCCTATCAATCAACCAGTCAGGTCATCAGCTGCGGTCAGCGTTCACTTCTATTTAAAATAAATTAATTCAGATAGTTAAAATTATAAAACCAACCCGGACCCTTATTCTGAAAGCCAGAAACCAGCTTCTTTTTTAGGCAATTTTACATAATTCCCACCGCCTTTCCTCTCATCCTTTACAGTCGTTTCCAATTTATCTGCTTTGGTATGGGGGTTGCATTCTGACATTTTTATTCAAACCGGATTTCTTTTTCACCGATACCCTTATCATAGACGTATCGAACAACTTTTACCCTGGGGAGGGTTCCAAGGAGGAGGCATGAAAAAACCTAAGAAAAGGATTGGCAGGATTTCGGGCGGTCTGGTTTTAATCCCTATTTTAATCCTTCTACTTTCGGGCTTTGCCCTGGCGGAACCAAAGCATTGGATCGGTGGAGCCAGCGACTGGAACTCGGCGGGGAACTGGGACCCGGACGGGGTGCCGGTTAAAGGCGATGCGGTGCTTATCGACACCCAGGGGGATATGGTAAGCTACAATAATGACAAAAACCCTACCCTCCGGTCATTACAGATCGATGATCCTACCGGCGGAAATATCGACCCCACCTTACGTCAAAACGCCCTCACCCTGACCACCGAAAAAACGGAAATCGGCCTGGGCCCCAAGGAAACTGGAATCGGCCCGATTAGACGTTCCTTTTATAATCACCTGGGCGGGGTCCATCGGATCCTCATTGGCAGCCTCCACAACAATACCGATCCGGACCAAGGCAATCTTCATTTGGGAGTCAACCCCAACAGTATCGGCGTTTACGATTTGCAGAATGCCGTGTTATCAGTGGCCGGCCATGAAAAAGTGGGGATCCTGGGAGAAGGGTATATGAGCCAGATGGGCGGAACGGCTCAGGACAGCTCCAGGCCGACCCTGCAGTGCACTCCGCCGGAAAACCCGCCTCCGGTTGAACCCGTTCATACGATTGGTAAAAATCTCTATCTAGGGTTAGGAAATGTAGAAAAAAAGGAGAAAACAATTACGAGTTACGGCCAGTTCAACATCGATGCCGGCAGCCTGACGGTGGGCGGATCCATCCGGGTCGGCAACTGGGGAACGGGGCAATTTAACCATACCGGCAGCACCGTAACCGTCAAAGGCAACGATCCGGATTCGCTGGAAAACGGACTTCAGGGATCCCCTTCCGATGGATCTTCTTCAAGCGGCAGCCGAATGAAGAACAGAAACACGCCTCCGCTGGAATGCCAGGGCGTCAAGAAGCCCGGACTGATCGTGGGCCTGAACAACAAAGGAGTCTATAATCTGGACAGGGGGATCTTAAAGGTCAATTCCAGTGCCGTCATCGGGTATGGAAAGGACAGTAGTGGTTCCGATTTTAGTTCCCGCTTTATCCAAGATTTCGGAATCCATAAGATCAGCGGCGATTTAATTATAGCCAGATACCCTGACCTTTCCAATGTCCCAAATTATTATCCCAACTCCTATACCCTTAATGGAGCCAGCCTTTACGACGCCCAGGAGGTCCCTCAGGACGTCGATAAAGGTCTGCTGGATGTGGGTGGTTTCGCCTCCGTCGGGCACCTGGGCTTTGGCGAATTCTATCAGGAAGGCGGGTCGGTCAAGGTCCGCGGCAGCGATCCGGAACTCAAGAACCTCAGCCTGCGATCGGTTGATTATTCCGGGAACCCGTCCGTGCAGTGCAATACCGGCCAAAGGCAGTATATCGGCTTGACCGTCGGCCGGGGAGGGATCGGCGCCTACTGGATGACCGACGGAGAACTTCTGGTCAGCCGTGGTGAGGCCATCGGTGTTTTCGACGGGAGCGACGGCGCTTTCTACCATTCCAGCGGCAGCCATTACGTGGGCGGGGTCTTAACCGTCGCTCTGCTTCCCGGCAGCAAGGGCCTGTATGAATTGGTCGACGGTCTGCTGGTGGCCCGGGGCGGACTGATCAACAACGACTCCTTTAGGATGTTCGGCGGGGTCCTCCAGGCCAAGGTCACCAACAACAGCCTTTTCCTGGCCGGAAAACCGGCCGAGCCCCTGCCCGGCCAGACCGGACCAACCGTAAGCGGAGACTTTTATAACCGGGAAAACGCCAGGCTGACCCTCGACGAGACGAAGGTGAAATTCGGACCGAATTTCTACAACAGCGGGATCATCGACAGAACCAGCAGCACAAACAGTACCACGGGCTCCTCTCCCACTTTCAAGAACCTGACGATTAACCCGACCGGGTTCCTGACGTTGGGCATGGATAAACTCACCATAACCGGAAATTTAATTAATAAAAGCGCAAAACCGGCCGATTGGCACACGGAGTACACCGAATTGATCTTTGCCGGTCCAGGAAACCATAATTTTAAAACCGGCAGCCAATTCATTCAACCCTCAGACGATGGAGCGGTTGACGGACGGACGAACAATTTTGCCTGGGCCGGTCTCACCATCGAACCGGGTGCGATCCTTCGGCTCCAAGGCCATCTGTATGCGGAAGCCATCCATGGCATCGAAGCTGAAAATAATATAATTAAAAATATGTTCGGCTTCTGCGGTATCCGTATCTATTACGACCCGGACCGTTCAGATACGGCACTGGAAGGTGGGAAACTGTTCACTCCCTGGGGTAAACAGATCGGGATTTTTCAAAATGGGGAACTGGTCCCTACTTGCCAGTAAAGCACCAGTAGTCAACATAACTTAAACCCATCCCAGGCAGGACCGGACTAGGTCCTGCCTCTTTTTTTCCCTATTCTCTCCCCCACTTTCTTTTGTTGAAAAATGAAGTCCCTTTGGGTATAGTCGAAAACGGCTGCAGACCTCAAACCGGCCGGTCCTTTCAGTGAACATGGATACTCCTTTCAACAAGTTAACCATCATCTGGCTCCTTTTACTCCTTTCTTGCGGCTGCTCGGGGGGTCCGGCCAAATCTCATTCCGTCACCGTCGCCGGTTCGACCTCGGTCCAGCCCTTTGCGGAAAAGCTGGCCGAGATCTTCATGGAAGTCCATCCGGATACGATCGTCAATGTCCAGGGCGGAGGATCCACGGCCGGGATCAAGGCCTGCGTCCAGAGGGCCGCCCAGATCGGCACCTGTTCCCGGGAGTTGAAACGCGAAGAAAGTAATCTGGAAAGAATCGTTATCGCCCACGACGGGATCGCCGTTATCGTCCATCCCCGAAACCCGGTTAAAAATCTGACCATAGAGCAACTGCAGGGGATCTTTTCCGGTAAAATCCGCTCCTGGGCCCTTTTAGGCTGGATCGATAAGCCCATATTTTTCGTAACCCGGGAGGAAGGATCCGGGACCCGGGATGCCTTCGAGCATCTGGTCATGGGAAAACTGGATATTTCCGATGAGGCCCTGGTTCAGGATTCCAACGGATCGGTAAGGGAAATCATCGCCAACAACACCTGGGCCATCGGCTATATCTCCTTCGGCGTGGTGAACAAACAAGTAAAGGCCTTGGCGGTGAATTCGGTCCTTCCGTCCCCTAAGACCATAAAAAGCAAACAGTACAAACTGACCCGTCCTTTTCTTTTCGTTACCCTGCCCCAGCCCTCGGAACTCTCCCAAAAATTTATCGATTTTGTTTTGGGACCGGACGGACAGCGTATACTGGAGCATGAAGGGTTGATCGGGGTTCACTGAGCATGCAGGAAAAGATCATCGAAAAAATCCTCATGTTTTTGGCCTTTTCGGCCATCGGCCTGCTTTTGTTGATCACCGTCTTCATTTTCCGGGAAGGCTTCCCGGTGATCATAAAATCCGGCGTGACGGATTTCCTGTTCAGCGCCAAATGGGCCCCGACCAAAGGACACTTCGGCATCCTGTCCATGATCGTCTCCTCCCTGGCCGTTACTTTTATGGCGATCATTCTAGGCGTTCCGCTGGCCCTGGCCTGCGCCGTTACCCTGGCCGAATTCGCGCCCCGTCGCTGGGTGGCCTTTTTGAAACCCACCATCGAACTCCTGGCCGGCATCCCCTCGGTCGTTTTCGGTTTTTTAGGGGTCATCCTCCTGGTTCCGCTCATTCGCGACTACCTGGGAGGGCCTGGGCTGTCGCTGCTGGCGGCCGGCATTATTCTAGCCCTGATGATCCTGCCCACCATTACCAGCATTTCCATCGATGCCTTACAGGCGGTCCCCCTGCTCTATAAAGAAGGCGCCCTGGCCATGGGGGCCACCCACTGGCAGGCTATCCGCTATGTGCTGCTGCCTGCCGCCCGTTCCGGAGTCGTCACGGCCATCATACTCGGCATGGCCCGAGCCATCGGGGAAACCATGGCCGTCATCATGGTGGCCGGAAACGCCCTGAAAATCCCCGCTTCCATCCTCGACCCGGTCAGGACCCTCACCAGCACCATTGCACTGGAAATGGGCTATTCGGCCGGTGATCACCGTCAGGCCCTGTTTGCCGCGGGAATTATATTGTTCATCTTCATTATGGGCCTGAATATCATGGCCAACGCTCTGATGCGCCGAAAATGAAAAGAATCCCGCCCCTGATCTGGCAAATCATCATCAAAACCCTGCTCTGGACCCTGACCGGGTTTACGATCGGAATTCTGTTTTTTATCATCTTCTTCATCTTCATGAACGGATTCCCCCAGATTTCCTGGGAGTTCCTCTCGGCCAACCCGGCCGACATGGGCCGGTCCGGAGGGATCCTCCCGACCATCGTCAGCACCCTTTATTTAATCGCTATCGCCCTTTTGTTTGCCACGCCCCTGGGTCTGGGGACGGCCATTTATCTGACCGAATATACCCGGGAAGGGTTGACCACCCGCATCATCCGTTTCGGTACCGAAAGCCTGGCCGGAATCCCTTCCATCATTCTGGGTCTCTTCGGTTTTGCCATCTTCGTCATGGCCTTCGGCTGGGGCTGGAGCCTTTTGTCCGGAGGATTGACCCTTTCGGTGATGCTGTTGCCGACCATCATCCGCACCTCAGAAGAATCCATTATGGCCGTCCCGCAAGAATATCGGGATGTGAGTTATTCGCTGGGGATCGGCAAATGGCGGACCATCACCCGGATCGTCCTGCCCAGCGCCCTGCCGGGCGTCGTCACCGGCATCGTTCTGAGCATCGCCCGGTCCATCGGGGAAACGGCGGTCATCATCTTTACCGCCGGGTCCTCCCTGCGCTTCCCCAATTCGATTTTTGAGTCCGGACGGACCATGGCGGTTCATTTTTATATTCTGGCCCGGGAGGGGATTTCCATGCCCATGGCTTATGGAACCGCCGCCATTCTGGTGGTGGTCATCCTGCTTATCAATATCAGCGCCTATGTGCTCATGCGTTATTTCATGAGAAAGTATTCCTGACAGGGTTCCCATGCCGCCCAAGATAGAGGTCATCAACCTATCCGCCGCCTACAACGGCGTCTCGGCCCTCCGGGACATCAGTCTTTCCATATACGAGGAAGAAATCACGGGCATTATGGGGCCGGCCAACAGCGGCAAGAGCACGCTGATGCGCATCCTGAACCGGCTGATCGACACCACCCCGGGAGTATCCCTGGAGGGCCGGGTCTTGCTGGACGGGGAGGACATCCTGGCCCCCAAATTCGACGTTAACCGGCTCCGGACCCGCGTCGGCATGGTCTTTGCCAAACCGATTCCCCTGCCCCGGTCCATCTATGAAAACCTGACTTTCGGTCCCCGGATGCACGGGGTCAAGGACCGCCGCACCCTGGATGAGCGGGTGGAAAGCAGTCTGAAGGCGGCCATTTTATGGGACGAGATCAAAGACCGGCTGAACGAATCGGCGCTGAAGCTCTCCGGCGGACAGCAGCAGCGTCTGTGCATCGCCCGGACCCTGGCCATGCAGTCGGAGGTCATCATGCTCGATGAACCCACCTCCGGCCTGGATCCCATTTCCACGGCCAAGATCGAAGAAGCCATGCGGATCCTCAAAATAAACCACACCGTCATCATCGTCAGCAACAACACCAAGCAGATCGCCCGGATCTCGGACAAGGTGGCCTTCCTGCTCCTGGGGGAACTGGTCGAGTACGGCCATCCGGAACAGATCTTTACCATGGCCCGCAACAAACGCACCGAAGACTACGTCTCCGGTCGGTTCGGTTAAAGGTGCCTCCTTGCCCAGCATAACCGTTGAAAATCTGAACCTCCATTACGGCTCCTTTCACGCCTTGAAGAACGTTTCCTCCTACTTCAAGGAACGGACCATTACGGCCCTGATCGGCCCTTCGGGCTGCGGAAAATCCACCCTCCTGCGCTGCCTGAACCGGATGAACGACCTGATCGACGGGGTCCGCATCGACGGACGGGTGCTGATCGGGGACAAGGATATCTATAGTCCGGGGACCAACCTGATCCAGTTGCGCAAGGAGGCGGGCATGGTTTTCCAGCGACCCAACCCCTTCCCCCTGTCGATCCTGGAAAACGTCCTCTTCGGGTTGAAGATCCACGGCCAGATGCCTGCCCAGAAAAGGGGGCAATTCGAGCGGGCCGAGAAGGCCTTGACCGCCGTGGGACTGTGGGAGGCGCTGAAGGAAAAACTCCTCCAATCGGCCCTGGACCTGACCTTGGAGCAGCAGCAGCGGCTTTGCATCGCCCGGATCGTGGCTCTGGAATCCAGCATCGTCCTCATGGACGAACCCTGTTCGGCCCTGGACCCCATGGCCACCGAAAAAATCGAAAGCCTGATGCTGCAACTGAAGGAAAAGTACACCATCGTCATCGTCACCCACAACATGCAGCAGGCGGCCCGCATCTCCGATGAAACCGGCTTCATGCTGCTGGGGGAACTGCTAGAATTCGGGATCACCGGACAAATTTTTACCAAACCCCGGGACGAACGGACGAACGATTACATTACGGGGAGGTATGGATAAAAAACAAAATTATTGCTGGTTGCTGGTAAAAAACGAAAAACAGCCCTTGAAAAAGTCCACCAACCTTCACGTTTTTTTCACCGAATTGCCACAAATCCTCTTTATCCTCTATTGCAGATGCCTTTCCTGCCCAAACTCTTTTCGGCCGAACGGCCCCCCCTATCCTCCATCCCATTTTAACCCGTTTTATCCCTCCCAAACGGCCTTTCATCGCATCCCCCTGGTCTTCTTTCCGGCCATCCTCCAGAATAGGCCTAAACAATAAATTTCCCAGCAGGAGGGCAAAGCTATGTCAGCTCAATCGGTTTCGCGGCGTTCCTTTTTAACCCTTTCCGCCCTGTCCGCCCTGACGGCGGCTCTGGACTGGAATAAGATCAATGCCTGGGCCGCCCGGATGGGTCCGAAAACGGACTACCCCACGGTCGTCATCGGAGCCGGCCTGGGAGGCCTCTGCTGCGGCGCTTACCTGGCCGGGCAGGGCCTCCCGGTCACTGTGGTGGAACAGCATAATATCCCCGGCGGTTATGCCACGGCCTTCGAGCGGGCCGAAGGAAAATTCCGTTTTGAAGTTTCCCTCCATGGAACCTCCATTAACAACAACGCCACGGCCCGTATCTTGAACAACCTCGGTGTGTTGGAAAAACTGGAGCTCGTCCCCCTCCCCGAAGTCTATCGCTTCAAAGCCCCCGGTCTGGATATTTCCGTCCCCCAGCAGGACCCGGAGGCCTATAGCCGATTACTGAGCCGGCATTTTCCCAAGGAAACGGATGGCATCCGCTCCTTTGTTCAGGAAATGGTCGCGCTGTCCGAAGAGGTGGATCGGCTCCATCAAAAAAAAGGAAAATTCCTAAAAATTCTGTTCCCGATCCAATACCGCCGGATGTGGAATATCCGTAACCGGACGTTGGCCGAGCTGCTGAACAATCATGTGCGCGATCCCGGTCTGCAAAACGTCCTTTCCGCTCTCTGGGGTTATTACGGCCTTCCGCCCTCGAAACTGTCCGCCTTCTACTACGCCAATGCCACGGGGGAATATCTCCGTAACGGATCCTTCTACATCAAGGAACGCTCTCAGCAGTTGAGCGACGCCCTGGCCGGGGCCATTGAAAAACAAGGCGGAAAAATCCTGTACGAAACCCGGGCCGATCAAATCCGGATTAAAAACGGGGCGGCCGCCGGGGTAGCACTCTCCAACGGGCAAACCCTCCCGGCCCGGGCCGTGGTGAGCAACGCCAGCGCCCTGACCACTTTCGAAAAGCTGGTCCCTCGGGAGGCTGTCCCTCCGGTATATCTCCGGAAGCTGCAGGCCTTCCGGCCAAGCATCTCCTCTTTCATCGTCTGGCTTGGCCTGGCCCGGGAATTGCGAGGACGGATCAGCGGCAGCGGCATCTATGTCAGTTCCGGCCGCGGGACGGAGGCCGACTACCGGTCCGCCCTCGCAGGGGAAGTGGACCAAGGGTCCTTCAGTGTCAGTCTCTACGACAATGTCTTTGCCGGATACTCACGACCGGGCACCTCCACCGTGATGCTGCTTTTCCTGTGCGGGTTTGAACCCTGGCGGCGGTTCGAAGCCGATTACCGGGCCGGACGTAAAGGGGAGTACCAAAAGGAAAAAGACCGTTGGACCACTATCCTCATTCGCCGGGCGGAACGGGAGGTCATCCCCGGTCTGGCTTCCCTGATCGCCGTGCAGGAGGGGGCCACGCCCCTGACCAACCTGCGTTTTACCGGGAACCCGGAAGGGGCCATCTACGGTTTCGAACAGTCCCTGGACAACGCTTTCATGAACCGCCTCGAGAACCGGACCCCGGTGCAGGGGCTTTACCTGGCCGGCGCCTGGGGCAGCCCCGGAGGGGGATTTGCCGGCGCGCTCCGAGGCGGGGAACTGGCCTTTGAACAGATCATGGCCGACTGGGCCTGAGCGGGGCGTTTTTATCGTTTGACTCTCCGATTCGGAATCGGGATAATAAAAACGCCGGTTTTGGAACAGGACCCACGGCGGATTCGCAAACCAATTGAGGCCTTACCTGTTATCATGATTTTCCAATGGACAGCCGCAAGGGTGATCAAAACCCTCCTCTTGACAGCGGTTTTCAATACCGTCATCGCCCTATTCCTGACCTTGCTCGGTTTTAAACCCGAGTTCCTGCCCAACTTTATTTTCTCCCAAGCCATCGGTCTCAGCATCTGCTCCTGCATTCTGGCCGGCCATTACTTTTTCAAAAATCTTTCCCCGGCCGGCCATTTCCTGATGGTTCTGGGGGCCATGGTCCTCGGGGTCACGGCCGGCGCCTTCTTCGGTTCCCTGGCGACCGGGAGTCCCCTGGCAGGATTGCTCCGGGAAAGACAGTTCCCTTTTATCCAGATGCTCATCCTGGGAATTTTATTCGGCACGATCATCACTTACTTTTTTTTCTCCCGGGAAAAAATCTCCCAGACGGAATCCCTGCTCCGGGAAGAACAGATCAAGGGACTGACCCTGGAAAAAAAGGCTTTGGAAACAAGATTGCGAATGCTTCAGGCCCAGATTGAACCCCATTTCCTTTTCAACAGCCTGTCCAACATTCTGAGCCTGATCGATTCCGATCCGGCCCGGGGAAAGACCATGCTGGTTGACCTCACCCGCTACCTCCGGGCCTCCCTGACCAGGACCCGGGAGGGAACAACCACCCTGGGCCAGGAGATGGACCTGATCCGGGCCTACCTGGCGATTCAGGAGGTGCGGATGAGCGGCCGGTTGCGCTATTCCCTGGACATTCAAGCCTCCTTGCGGGACCGGCCTTTCCCTCCCCTGCTGGTCCAGCCGGTCGTGGAGAATGCGCTGCAGCACGGGATCGAACCAAAAATAGAGGGCGGTGAACTGACGGTCCGGGCCGAGGAGACAGCGGACCGGCTTCGATTGGTGGTGGCCGACACCGGGTTGGGCCTGAACGGTAAGGAAAAAATGGGGATCGGGCTGACCAATGTCCGGGAACGCCTGGCCGCGCTTTTTGATGGCCGGGGACGATTGATCCTGGAAGAAAACCGGCCCTCGGGATTGAGGGTAACCATCGAGGTTCCGAATGAAGCCCCTGCTGGCCGTCCTGGCCGATGACGAAAAACCCTTACTCCGGTTTTTAAGGGAAAGACTGGCCGAGGTCTGGCCGGAACTCCGGATTTGCGGGGAAGCGGAAAACGGGCGGCAGGCCCTGGAGCTGATCGAGCAGCTTCGCCCGGAGATCGCCTTTCTGGATATCAAGATGCCGGGGTTGACCGGGCTGGAGGTGGCCGAAAGAATTACCGGGACCTGTCGGGTCGTTTTCGTGACCGCCTACGATCAGTACGCCGTGGAGGCCTTTGAAAAAGAAGCGGTGGATTACCTGTTGAAGCCGGTTAACCCGGAAAGGCTGGCCCTCACCGTCGGCCGGCTCAGGAAAAAGACGGTTCCCCAGGCCTGGCCCCCGGCACTTTCCGCCGAAACCTTATCCCGGCTGGCCGACGCCCTGTCGCGAAGGGAGGCCCGGGATTATCTCCAATACCTGCGGGTCCTCCAGGGGGAGGATATCCGCCTGATCCCGGTTAGGGAAGTAATTTACTTCCAGGCCGGTGACAAATACACCCGGATCATCACCGCCGAGGGAGAAACCCTGATTAGAAAACCCATCAAGGAACTGGTGCTGGAACTGGACCCCGAACAATTCTGGCAGATTCATCGCGGGACCATCGTCAACCTCTGCTCAGTGGCCCGGGTCAGCCGCTCCCTGACCGGCAGCGGGCTCGTGCGGCTGAAAAACCGATCGGAAACCCTCAAGGTCAGCAGCCGCTATCTGCACCTGTTCCGGCAGATGTAGCTCCCCGATATAGACAGCGGAGTGGCAGAAAAATTGATTTGCCGCTTCACCCTTTTGAGTGGGTAGCCCCAATCTCTGGTATAGCCACCGGGTCCCGGCCAAAGGGTTTTCCAAAGGTACTCCCAGGCGGGAAACCGGGCCGTAAGCCGTTAAATTTATTTAAAAGCAGGCCCCGAGGCCGCGTTGCCAGAAGGCTTGATCGCCGGCCCTGCCTCTGGAAAGATTTGACCACACTGGGGCCGGGATAGAATCCCAAAGGCCATATGGAAAACCCTTTGGCCGGGACCCGGTGGCTCCAGATGACGAATTTTAACCAGGTTACCAGATATGGTATCGCCCACTCAAAAGGGTGAAGGACCATTGATTTTTACCCCTAGCGGGGTGTATATTGATCGGAATAACTTGATCCTTTTTTATTATTTTTCATCAGGTGGAGATAACTGAATTCGTCATGATTGCACAATGGCTGGCTGCGGTTAGAAAAGAGGCGGATCCCGGGGAGCTGGGGATGATCCTGATCCATAACGGAATCGTCCGCGGCACCTCCAAACAAGGGACCCCGGTGAGCGGGATGGATCTCTCCTACGACGAGGAAAAGCTCCGTCGCCTCGTCGACGAACAGAAAGCGAAAGACGGCATCGTGGACATCAAGGTCTGGATCAATCAAGGAAGACTGCAGGTGGGGGACGACATCATGCGGGTCCTGGTGGCCGGGAGATTCCGGACGGATGTGGTCCCGGTCTTTGAATCGCTGCTGTCGACCATCAAGGGGAAAATCGTCCGGGAACGGGAGCTGGGATGAGCCCGGAGGCCTTTATGAAATCAACGGCAATTTCATTGGACAAGCGCATTATTTTTGCCCTGGACGTGGAAACCGCCGAGGAATCCCGGGCCTGGGTAGAAAAGCTGGAACCGCGGGTGAAGTTTTTCAAGGTCGGTCTCCAGCTTTTTCTGGCCGGAGGCTTCGAAATCGTGGACTGGATCCTGAAGCGGGGCTGCGAAGTCATGCTGGATCTCAAGTTCTTCGATGTGCCCCAGACCGTGGCCTCGGCGGTTAAGCAGGTCGGCGGCCGAGGAGTGTCCTTTACCACCGTCCACGGCAACGACTCCATCCTGCGGGCCGCGGCCGAGGCCAAGCGGGGGGTGAAAATTCTGGCGGTGACTGTTTTAACCAGCCTGGACCAGGGCGATTTAAACGACCTGGGCTTTCAGTGCTCCCCGGAGGAACTGGTCCTGTCCCGGGCCCGCCGGGCCCTGGAGGTGGGCTGCGACGGGGTGGTTTCCTCCGGGCTGGAAGCCCCGCGGCTCCGCGCCGAACTGGGGCCTAACTTCCTGGTGGTCGTACCGGGAGTCCGGCCCGTGGAAAACCGGACCGATGATCAGAAACGGATCGTCACCGTTCGGGACGCTTTCCTGAACGGCGCCGACTACGTCGTGATCGGCCGCCCGCTGAAACAGGCCGCCGATCCGTTAAAAACGGCGGTGGAGATGCAGGAACAGATCCGGAAGGCTTTAGAGGATCGTGGTATATAGGACTTCAACCGATGATATGTTTATTTTATAAACATTGTGTATATTTTTTATACAATTAAAATATATAATAAATTCAATATGTTTTAAAAATAATGCTTTTTTATGTATATTTTTAAAACAGCAAACAGTTAAAAACAAATCCGATCTCTTTACCCCACTTTATTATTATAAAAAAAAAAATCACTAAGTTAAATATTAATAGTGCTGTTTGGCACGACCATTGCTTATAAGTTCATCAAAACAAATCAATAATGGAGGGCCACACCATGTCTGAAAAATTAAACTTCGCTCCTGCCGAAAAACGCTGCATCTGGATGGATGCCGGTGTCGTTTCCTTTAAATTATGCAATAACAACTTCAACTGCCTGACCTGCAATTTCGACAAAGGGATGTACAAGAAGGCCCAGGATGAGGGCAGCGGCAAGGTAGCGGTCAAACCGGACAAGGCGCCCACCGAAAGCTGGGTGCAGAAATTCCTGGCCCTCCCCGCTTCCCAGCGCAAATGCCGGTACATGCTCAACGGGGCCGTGCCCTTTAAAATCTGCCCCAACGCCTTTCAATGCGGAGAATGCACCTTCGATCAGATGATGCAGGACCGGATCCCGGCGACTTCGGTCCCCAGACTGGTGGATCCGCCCCTGGTGGCCGGCTTTACCCAACCGGAAGGATATTACTATCACCGCGGTCACACCTGGGCCGTGACCGAGTTCGGCGGCCGGGTCCGCGTCGGCCTGGACGACTTCGCCCAACGGCTGGTGGGAGACCTGGATGAAATCCAGTTGCCCAAGCTAGGCCAGAAGGTAAGCCCCGGCGCCCCGGGGATGGCCCTGAAGCGCAAGAAACAGGAGGTTCCGGTTCTGGCCCCGATCGACGGCGTCATTACCCATATCAACAATGCGGTCACCGCCCATCCCGACCTGATCAACAAGGGTCCCTACGAGGAAGGCTGGTTGTTTATCGTTGAACCCGCCGCCTTGAAAAATGACTTAAAAGGCATGCTTTTCGGGCCCGAGGCCAAGCAGTGGCTGTCGGAAGAAAAAGATCGCCTGGTTCAGCAGATCCAGACCGATATCGGCCCCACGGCCCTGGACGGCGGCCTCCCCGGCCACGACTTCACCGGAACGTTGCGCAAGAAAAAATGGGCTGCCTTCGTTAAGCGCTTCCTGCTGACCTAAACTGCCATTGGTTTAAATCTTCCCCAACAGGGCGGAGGGGTTTCTCACCTCCGCCTTTTTTTTAAATTATATTTGACTACGCCCCCTGCCCCTCTTTAAAATAACCTGAATCTTTTTTCAGGGCCGAAAGCCGCCGTTGCCACTGGAAATCCCTGATCCTCCAACCCCTTACCTAAGAGGAGCATACATGTCTCAGATTACGCTAACGATCAATGACCGCCCCGTAACCGTGAACTTCGGGAAAACCATTTTGGAGGCCGCCAACCAGGCCGGCATCTTCATCCCCACCTTGTGCCAGCACCCCCTGCTCAAGGCGGAGGAGGCCTGCCGCATCTGCGTGGTGGAAGTCAAGGGCGCCGACAAATTGATGGCTTCCTGCGCCACCCCGGTCCGGGAGGGCATGGTGGTTAAAACGGATACGGCGGCGGTCCACGAGAGCCGGCGACTGATCCTGGAACTGCTGTTGGAACAGCACTACGGAGACTGCCTGGGCCCTTGCCAACTGGCCTGCCCGGCGCGTATCGACATACAAGGCTACCTGGCCTATGCCGCTCAGGGACAATACCTGGAAGCCCTGAAACTGATCAAGGAACGCAACCCCCTGCCCCTGGTAGTGGGCCGGGTCTGCCCTCATCCCTGTGAAGACATCTGTCGCCGCAACCGGGTGGAAGACCCCCTGGCCATCAATCCGGTGAAGCGCTTCGTGGCCGATTACGCCTGGGCCACGGGGCTGACCGTCAAACCGGAGCTGCGCCCGGCCAGCGGGCATCGCGTAGCCATCATCGGCAGCGGTCCGGGAGGCCTTTCCGCCGCCTACTACCTGCGCGGCCAAGGCCACGCCTGCACCATCTTCGAATCCAAACCGCTGCCGGGCGGGATGCTGCGGTATTCCATTCCCGAATACCGGTTGCCCAAAAAAATCCTGGATCAGGAAATCCAGGGCATTACCGAGTTGGGCGTGGAAATCCGCTGCCACCAGACTCTGGGAGAAGATTTTACCATTGCCCAGCTCAGGTCCCAGGGGTACGAGACCGTTTTTCTGGCCGTCGGGGCCTGGCGTTCGACCAAACTCGGACTCCCGGGAGAGAACCAGCCCGGAATGATCACCGGGATCGATTTCCTCCTGCAGAACGCCTTGGGTGACCCGCCGGACCCGGGGTCCAAGGTCCTGGTTATCGGCGGCGGAAACGCGGCCATGGATGCGGCCCGTACGGCCCTGCGCCTGAAGGCCGACCAGGTGACCCTCATGTACCGCCGCTCCCGGAAAGAGATGCCCGCCCACCGGGAAGAGGTGGCCGCCGCTGAAGAAGAAGGCATCTGCATGGACTTCCTGGTCTCTCCGACCCGTATCCTCAGTGAAAACGGCCGGGTCCAGGGAATGGAATTCCTCCGCAACGAACTGCGGGAAGCGGACAGCAGCGGCCGGGCCCGGCCCTTTCCCATCCCCGGATCGGAATTCGTGGTGGAAGCCGACACGATCATCGTCGCCATCGGGCAGTCCGTGGATCTGACCTTTCTGGAAAAAGACCCGGAAATAAAAGGACTGGCCCTGACCAAATGGGGGACCCCTCAGGCCGACGAGAACACCCTGCAGTCCTCCCTCCCCTACCTGTTCGTGGGCGGTGATTTCTTCCGCGGTCCCCAGACCGTGATCCAGGCCGTTGCCGACGGCCGGCGGGCGGCCGTTTCCATCCATCAATACCTGAACAATCTGAAACTGAACCCCGAAGCCAAAGCTTTCAATATCAGCAAAGGTCCCTTGGCCCAGGTGGATCCCGTCAACTTTGACGGGGTCGCGCCCCGCCCGCGGGAAAAGGGCGGGCATCTGCCCCTGGCCGAACGGCAGCACAATTTCCGGGAGGTGGATCTCACCCTCCAGGAACAGCAGGTCCGGGAGGAAGCGGCTCGCTGCCTGTCCTGCGGCTGCCAGGATGTCTTTGACTGCCGGCTCCGGTCTTATTCCGCTTTTTACCAGGTGGATCCGGCCAAACTCCCGATCTGGACCAAACGGATGCACCCCCTTAAAACCGACCACCCCTTTATCGAAATCGACCCCAACAAGTGCATCGTCTGCCGGAAATGCACCCACGGCTGCTCGGACTACCAGGTGCAATATGCCTTTGATCTGAACGAAGTTCCGGCCTTTTCCGAGGAAGGTCCGCCGGTGTACGCCCCCGGCATCAACGAACGCTGCGTCAAGTGCGGCCTCTGTGTGGCCTATTGCCCGACCGGGGCGCTGGGAGAGAAGTCCGACGGGGCCCCCGGGCCCTGGAAACTGGAAAGGACCCGGACCACCTGCACCTATTGCGGGGTAGGCTGTCAGCTCTACCTGGAAAAGGCCGGGGAGCGCATCGTCCAAGTCAGCGGCGTGGAGCGGGCCGCCCCGAATTACGGTCATCTCTGCGTCAAGGGCCGGTTCGGCTACAAGTTCATCCAGCACCCCGACCGGCTTAAAACGCCCCTGATCCGGGAGGGGGACCGTTTCCGCGAGGCCTCCTGGGACGAGGCCCTGGATTTAGTGGCCCAAAAGTGGCAAAGTATCCGGGATACCTCCGGCCCCAACGCCCTGGCGGCCCTGTCTTCGGCCCGGGCGACCAACGAGGAAAACTACCTGCTCCAGAAACTGGTCCGCGCGGTCTGGAAGACCAACAACATCGACCACTGCGCCCGCCTCTGACACTCCACCACCGTGGCCGGTCTGGCCGCGGCCTTCGGCAGTAGTGCCATGACGAATTCCATTACGGAAATCGAGCAGACCAAGATCATCCTGGTCTCCGGTTCCAACACCACCGAGAATCATCCGATCATTGGGGCGGCCATCAAGCGGGCGGTGACCCATCACGGGGCCAAGCTGATTGTCGTTGACCCCCGTAAAATTGAACTGGCCGAGATGGCTTCCGTCTGGCTCCGTCCCCGCCCCGGAACGGATATCGCCTGGATCAACGGAATGATCCATATCATTTTGGAGGAAGGCCTTTATGACCGGGCTTACGTGCAGGAGCGGACCGAGGGTTTCAACGAACTGAAAGAATCGGTGGCCCCCTTCACCCCCGAATACGTCACCCGCCTCACCGGCATTCCGGCTCAGGCCCTGGTCGCGGCAGCCCGGACCTATGCCGAAAACCGGGCGGGTATCTATTACACCATGGGCATTACCCAACATGCCCACGGAACCGACAACGTCAAAGCCCTGGCCAACCTGGCCCTGGTGTGCGGCAATGTCGGTTTCCCCGGGGCTGGGGTGAATCCCCTCCGGGGACAGAACAACGTCCAGGGCGCCTGCGACATGGGGGGTCTGCCGGATGTTTACTCCGGGTATCAAAAGGTGACCGACCCTGAGAGCCAAGGCAAGATGGAAAAGGTTTGGGGAGTCCGGGATTTACCCGGCGAGGTGGGGCTGACCCTGATGGAGATGACCGCGGCCGTAGTCCGGGGGGATGTCCGCGGCCTGTATATCCTGGGGGAAAACCCGGTCCTTTCCGATCCCGATTCCACCCACCTGGCCGCGGCCCTCCAGAAGCTGGAGTTTCTGGTGGTCCAGGACCTCTTTCTGACCGAGACGGCCCGGTTGGCCCACGTGGTCCTGCCCGGGGCCTCCTTTGCCGAAACCGACGGGACCTTCACCAACACCGAGCGCCGCGTTCAGCGGGTCCGGCGGGCCATTCCCCCTGTGGGTGACTCCCGTCCGGACTGGCAGGTCATCTGCTCCCTGTCCGAACGAATGGGTTATCCCATGCCTTATGCCTCGGCCGAGGAGATTTTCAATGAAATCCGTTCGGTGACACCCTCCTACGCCGGCATCACCTATGCCCGGATAGAAAGAGAAGGGCTCCAGTGGCCCTGCCCGACCCTCGATCACCCCGGGACCCCCGTTCTGCACCGGGATCGTTTCACCCGCGGTCTCGGGAAATTCCACCCCGTGGCTTACCGGGGTCCCCAGGAAACACCCGATCCGGAATTTCCTTTGATTTTATCCACCGGCCGCATCCTCTACCACTACCACACCGGCACCATGACCCGGAAAACGGCCGGCCTGGAGCAGGTCGCCCCGGAATGTCGGATCGAGGTTTCCCCGCCGGACGCCAAGGTTCTGAATATTCAGGACGGGGAATGGGTAAAAATCATCTCCCGGCGGGGAGAGATGGAGGCCCGGGCCAGCGTGACCGACCGCTCCCCTCAAGGGACTATTTTTGTGCCTTTTCATTATGCCGAGGCGGCGGTCAACTGCCTCACCCAGACAGCCCTGGATCCGGAGGCCAAGATCCCGGAATTGAAGGTCAGTGCGGTGCGGCTGGAAAAAATTGAGGAGAGGGCGAACACCTAAAACAAAAAGACGAACATCGAACATCGAACATTCAACATCAAACATAGAATTTTAATGTTGAGGGGGGTTTTGCCCCCCTGGTTGAGGCGGCTGGGGGGCTTCGCCATGTCTAAAATCAATAATTAACAATTAATTATTGATGTCGGCAGCTTATCCGGGGTACCGAATCCCGGTGATGGCTTCCCGTTCGAAATCGAACAGGGTCTGCCGTTCCCCCCCGTTCTGAAGGATCACCTGAACTTCGGCCGTCACCCGGCCGACGATCCGGGCCGTCAGGTCCTTATCCTGAAAGGCCTTCAAGACCCGGGGGCTGTGGTCCGGGTGGACCGCCAGGATAAAACCGAAGCTCTGAAAACAGACCAGCCAATCGAGCCAATCGATCCCTGACGGGCTGGGGATGGCCGCCAAATCTACCACCGCCCCTTTTCCAGAATTCTCCATCATGATGGCCAGGGTCCCCAGGATCCCGGCATTGCTGACGTCCTTGGCGGCCAGCACCCAGCCCTTTTCGGCGATGTCGGGCAGCGGTTCCAGACGATCCAGGATTTCCTCGGAAGTCTTTCCGGAATTGGCATCCCAACTGATTACTGATTGACAGCCCCGTTGGCCCTGGAGATCCAGGGCCAGGACCAGGTCGTCCCCGGGCCGGGCCAGATGGCTCCGCAGGGGCCGGTTGGCCCAGCCCAGAATGGCCACGGCCAGCGAGGGCACGGTAATCTCCGGATCCGGATGCAGATGGCCGCCCACCATGGGCACCCGGAGCTTTTCACACCCCTTCCGGATTCCCTCCACCACCCGATCCCGGCCTTCCTCCGGGCCGTAGGCCAGGACATTGACCAGGGCGATGGGCCGGCCGCCCATGGAATAGATGTCGTTTACCGTGACCATGATGGAGGCCTTACCGGCGGCGTAGGGTTCGCCTAACAGTAGTTGGGGCATGATCCCGTCGGCCGCCAGCAGCAGGAACCCGTCCCGCCAGGGGATGACGTCGGCGTCATCGCCGTAGTTGGGCAACTGGGGGCCAAAGCCGGTCTGGGATACCAGTTTTTCAAAAACCTCCCGGATAGGTCGTTTCCGGAGCAGGCCGGGGTAACTTTTTATCTTCTCCACTACCTGGGAAAGGGGTATGCTGGACTGTATCATATTGTTTTTTATTTAGACCGACGGCCTCTTTAGGGATTAAAGATATTTAAGAACTGATCCAGTCCGTCAATGGCCTCTGGCGTCAGATGGATAAATTCCATTCCGGTTCCGGTACCGTCTTTTTCCCGGCCCTTATGTACGATCTTGCCCTGAAGGGGCATTATGCCGAATCCGGGAATATCGATCTGAATCGAAACGGTGGCCCCCACCGGCCCCAGATCGACACCCGGGATAAAACAGCCTTCCTGAGAAAGATTCCGGGTCATGACCTTTTTACCTCCAGGCGGAATCACCACTGCAATCCCCACGGGCTGGCGGCGGCTATTGCGCTTTTCCCAATCGGGCGAAAAAGGGGCAATTTTCATAGCCGTTCTCCTTCCGGAAAGGCTCGGGAAAAGTAGACAAAAGGATCTTTACCGTTTATGGTTTTTAAACGATTCATAACAAATCCTCCGGGGTAATTCAAGTTTTCCCTGGAAAGGGAACGAAAAGGCAACCCGATGCGTTTTATTCATACGGCCGATACCCACCTGGGTTTTGAGCTGGTCAAGACCCCGGCGCAGGATGCGCCGGGACGGCGGGAAAGGGCGGCCCGGATCGGCGCCAATTTCCAGGCCGTCGTCGACCGGACCTTGGAATGCCGGGCGGACCTTTTCATCCACGGAGGAGATCTCTTCAACAAACATTACCTTCCCCGACTGCTACTGGAGGAATGGATCCGCCCCTTGTTGGATTTGGACCGGGCCGGTATCCCGGTCCTGGTCATTCCCGGCAACCACGAGCGCTCGGAGTTTCCCTACGACCTTTTTCATGGTTTCAAAAACGCGGTGGTGTTTGATCGCCCGAAATCCATTGTCCTGAATGCCGGCGGGTACCGGCTGGGTGTGGCCGGTTTTCCTTTTATCCGGGACAATTCCAGGGATTTTTTTTTAAAGGCCCTGGAAGAAACCGGGTATCGGGACCTGCAGACCGATATCAATTTTCTGATCACCCACCAGGCTTTCGACCAGGCGGTGGTCGGTCCCGAGGCCTTCGTCTTTCGCAGCGGCCGTCGGGATACGGTCGACCGGCATACCCTGCCCCCGGATTTCGATTACATCGCCGCCGGCCATGTTCACCGTTTCCAGGTCCTGGATCATCCCCGCCGGCCCGGGGTCAAATTCGTGTATCCGGGATCCAGCCAGCGGATGAGCTTTGCGGAAAAAGACGAGGAAAAGGGTTTCATCGAAGGAGAAATCGAGGGGCAGCGGATCCACATCCGCTTCAGGCCGCTGCCGGCTTATGCCCTGGAAAGCGTGGAAATCCAAGCGGCCGGCCTGACCGGCGAAGAACTGGAGCGGGAAATCATCCGCCAATCCTGGAGGGCTGATGAAGATCTGATCATCCGTTTTAATTTGACCGGCGGCGCAACGGCGGGCGACTACCCGGATCTGGATTATCAGCGCCTGCGGACCCTTTTTCCCCCGGTGCTGGAATGTCAGTTTGCGCTGCGGCTCAAGGGTCGCTGGGTGTTTCGCTGAAAAATACCGTTGGGCGAAGGATCCTCTCTTGAAAAACAAGTCAGCCTTTCTTCTCCTATGAAAAACATTTCCCTTAAAAATGCATGGCGCACCCTTCCTCTCCGCATGGTTCTCTTTCTGCCCCTGATTTTTTTCCAGGGTGATCAAGGGGTGCAATTTCAGTTCGTAGAGGTGGATTCGCTGGTAGCCGGCGACTGCAAGGCCGTGGGCGATCTGGACGGTGACGGTTATCCGGACCTGGTGGTGGGCGGTATGCCGGGGGAAGGATTGAATTGGTACCGCAACTCCGACTGGAACCGGACGGTTATCGCCTCCCCGAACATCGAATTCACCACCGATTGTTCCCTGGGCGATCTGGACGGCGACGGCGATCCGGACATCGTGGTTCCGGACGGCAACAGCGGAAACAATCTCTTCTGGTTTCAAAACCCCAAACCGAACGGCAATCCGGCGATCGGCCCATCCTGGGTCCGTCATACGGTCGGGTCCGTCGGGGACTGGGGCAAGGATATCAAGATTGCCGACTTCGACCAGGACCGTCGTTTGGATATAGCCACCCGCGGGCACGGGACGGCCATGATCTTTTTCCAGACCGCCCCGAATACCTGGGCCAAGACCCTGCTCAACGTTTCCAGCCTAGGGAGCGAGGGGTTGGGGCTGGGGGATGTGGATGGCGACGGCCGAACGGACTTGGTGGTACAAGGGGCCTGGTTGAAAAACCCCGGAGGATCGGCGGCCCGCGCCGGCGGCAACTGGCTGGAGTACGCCATCGGGGGCGTCGACGTGAGCTTCAAGGCGATGGTCGCCGATATCAACGGCGACGGGAAACCGGATGTGGTCTTCTCCAGTTCCGAGGGAACGGACGACGTAGCCTGGTGGAGCTGCGGACCCGCCGGCCCGACCGGGCCGTGGACTAAAAACGTCATTGTCTCGAACCTGGACCGGGCCCACACCCTTCAGGCCGCGGACCTGGACGGTGACGGGGATCTGGATGTGGTTACCGCCCAGATGCATACCTCCGTCGACCGGGAAGTGGCCGTCTGGTTCAACCTGGACCGGCGGGGGACCTTATGGCGAAAACAGGTGGTGGCCGCTTCCGGCTTGCATAACGGTCAGGTGGCCGACGTCAATCGTGACGGCCGACCGGACATCTTCGGGGCCAATTGGACCGGCAATCCCCCGGTCAAGCTCTGGTTGAACCTTCCCGGTATTTGAGTCGGCTCATTGGCATTCCGTAGGGGAACAACCCCGAAAATTTTTACCCGATCCAAAAAGGAGATCCCCCATGCGTTGCGATCTGCACCATGCCCATCTCTTCGCCTCGGACCTGGACCGGAGCATCCGCTTTTACACGGAATTTTTCAACGGTCGGGTCGTCCTGGACCTGGAAATGGCCGGCGCCCGCAACGTCTTCCTGCGCCTCGGCCAGGGGCGGTTGCACTTCTACGACCAACCCCCCCGGCATCCGGTCCGGGGCAATATCCATCATATCGGCATACAGACCGATGACCTGGAAGGAATGGTCGCCAAGCTCCGGGCCGGAGGGGTTCCTCTAAAAAAAGAAATAAAGGACTACGGATTTTGGAAATATGTTATGGTCCCTGCCCCCGACGAGGTACTGATCGAGTTGTTTCAGGTAGACCGGTCCCGGATGACCCCGGATCTGACCGATTATTTTTCTTAATATGAAAGTAAAACCTGTTGCTGGTTGCTCGTTGCTGGTTACTGGTTAAAAAAACGTCCGGTCCGTTAAGAATTAAGAATTGATTATTGATTTTTAGATTCTTACAACCATTGTTCTGAGAATTTGTCTCTAACAATGGCTGTAAGAATCTAAAGAAAAAAACAACGTTCTCTGGGGTTCTTGTTCAGCGGTTTTTTTCAACCAAAAAAAATTCAAATTTTTTTGGTTAGACTTAAGCCTTGCCAAGCTCCCCTGAGTTAAGACAGACTAGGTCTGCCGGACCGAGTAGGTCTTAACACAGGGCCTTACACCTGAAGCTTT
>JACRCK010000232.1 GCA_016219065.1 Deltaproteobacteria bacterium | reverse complement strand
TTCCCAGATGTCACCTCCTTCTCTGACCCCTTCCTTCACCTCCTGGACCACCTTGGTTAAATACGCGTTCCCAAAGGTATTGGCCGAGATTTCCAGGTTGAGAATGATCGGCAGGCCGCTGGAGTAAAGGCTGACAAAGGTGCGGATGAAGCGGGACATATAAATTTTCATAAATAACTGGCCGAAAATCGGAAATTTCAATTTAGCCCGATCCCACCACAATCCCCCTTTTTCCGTTTTAATAAAAAACTGGAATCCCCCATAGACCGCCACCACGATCAGGGCCAGCCAGTACCAATACTCCCGAAAATAAATACTGAGATTCATTAATATTTTCGAAGGGAGGGGCAGATCCATCTTCGAGGACTTGAAAATACCCATAAATTTGGGAATGATAAAGGTAACCGCCATTACGAAGGCTCCCAGCATGGCGATGACGACGATTTTAGGATAGCGGGTGGCCGCCTTCAGGTCGGCCCGGATTTTAATTTCCGCGTCCAGGTTGTTGGCCAGCCGTTCGAAGACGGCCTCCAGCGTCCCGGATGATTCTCCGGACTCCACCATGCTGACGTAGAGGCGGTCAAAAACCCGGGGGAATTTGGCCATGGCACCTGAAAGGCTCTTTCCTTCTTTAATCTGGTCGATGATCTGGCGAATGATCTCGCGGGATTTTGGATTGGTGGTCTGTTCCGAAAGGACGGTCAAGGCGTTCTGAAGCGGCACCCCGGTCGCATACAAGGTGCCCAACTGGCGAGAAAAATATACCAGTTCCTTCATGCTGACGGGATTCCTGGACCTTAATTTCCTGGCGATCCAGACGGTAAGGGGCGGAGACCCCTGCTCCGAAACCGGCTCGATCCGGACGGGGATATAGCCCATTTCCCCGATTTTTGCCGCCACAAAGGCCTGGTCTCGGCCGTCCATACGACCGCCGATCAATTTTCCGCTGTTGTCCCGGGCCTTGTAATCATAGATTGCCATCGTGTACTCCCTTTGTCTCCTTGCGTCTCAGGATTCCTGATCCGGGTGCCTGAGCTACGAAGCGGGGTATTTCACCCGACCCTCCTAAGAGAACCCCTCAAGCCCCGGAGGTATCGGGCAATTCCCGAATGGTAACCCGGTTTAACTCATCAAAAGAGGTAACACCGGCCAACACTTTGGCGATTCCATCCTGGCGAAGCGTTTTCATGCCCTGATTCCGGACGGCATGGGAAATAATCGTTCCATAGGAAGCCTTTTGCAGGAGTAATTCCTTGATTTCCAGATTCACAATCATCAGCTCAAAGATACCCACCCGGCCCTTGTACCCGGAGTTTTTGCAGAGCCGGCAGCCTTTGGGACGGTATAGGGTAGGGTCTGTTTCCGGATCGATCCCCAGTTCCCTGGACACCCCGGGATCCGGATGGTAGGATTCTTTGCATTCCGGACAGAGCTTCCGGACCAGCCGCTGGGCCAGCACCCCTTCCACCGAGGAGGCGATCAGAAAAGGGGGGATCCCCATTTCCGAAAGGCGCACGAGGGTGCTGGGCGCATCATTGGTATGGAGGGTGCTGAAGACCAGGTGGCCGGTCAAAGCCGCCTGGACCGCGATGTTGGCCGTTTCCGCATCCCGGATCTCCCCCACCATGATGATATCCGGGTCCTGACGGAGGATGGAGCGCAGTCCGGCGGCGAAGGTCAGCCCGGCCTTGGTATTGATCTGGGCCTGACGGATCCCGCCCAGGCGGTACTCCACCGGATCCTCCAGGGTAATCATATTTTTTTGGGGATCATTGATGCTGTTGAGGGTAGCGTACAAAGTGGTGGTCTTGCCGCTCCCGGTCGGTCCGGTAACCAGGATAAATCCATAAGGGATGCTGATCAAATATAGTAATTTTTTAAAATCCTCGGGCAGAAACCCGAGATCCTCCAGCGTGAGCAGGATACTGGATTGATCCAGCAGCCTCATAACCACATTTTCCCCGTAGATCGTGGGGAAACTGGATACCCGGACGTCAATACTTTGGCCATTGGAGGAAAAATGAAAACGCCCGTCCTGGGGGCTGCGGCGTTCGGCTATATCCAGTTTGGACATGATCTTTATTCGGGAAGTGACCGGATTTACATATTTTGATTGCAGCGGGGTCGTTTCCCGGAGCATCCCGTCCACCCGGTAGCGAATCCGCAACTGGTTCTCATCCGGTTCCACATGGATATCGCTGGCCCGGTCCCGGACCGCTTCCGAGAGAATCAGATTCACCAGTTGGGTGATCGGGCCCTCCTCGATTTCCTCTTCGGGGGCGCTTCCCCCTCTCTCCTCCTCGGTATCGCCCGCTTCGGCGCCGGTGTCGCTCTGGCTGAGGAAAGATCCGCCGTATAATTCTTCGATAGCCCTTTTGATCTCTTTCTCCAGAGCGATCACCGGATCGATGGTCATTTTCGTGCGGATGGTCAGCTCGTCGATGGCCAGGATATTCAACGGATCGGCCATGGCCACGGTCAGCATTCTCCTGTTTTCACTGATCGGAACCAAGAGATAATTCTCGGCCACGTTCTGCGGAATCACCATAATCAGCTTCTTATCCAGGATCTGCTTGGAGAGGTCGATAAAGGGAATGTGCAGTTGGTGGGAAAGGGTACGCATGATTTCCTCTTCGGAAACATAGCCGAACTGGACGAGGATCTTGCCCAACCGTTCTTTTGAAATCTTCTGCAGCTCAATGGCTTCCTGAAGCTTTTTTTGATCAATCAGCCCGGCTTCGATTAAAATATCGCCCAGACGTTTCCTTTTAACCACCAGTTGGCTCTCTTTCAGACATTTATTCCTTCTCTTCCTGATCATCGGCAGGACTTCCCGAACCCTTTACTTCCGCAAGGCTTTTTTTGACTTTATTCCTCCCCGGCCTTTGTGTTAAGATAACGTAACAGCTTAAAAATACGTGACACTTCCGCCCTGATCCGATATAGAACACCTATGAATTCCTTTTCGAATAGGCCACCCTGGTCAGCGCGGACGGCAACTGCCCTGGGAATCGATCTGGGCGGAACCCGGTTGAAAATCGGGCTGGTGGAAAGCACCGGCCGTCTATTACTGATGAAAAAATTCCCCACCCGGGTCCAGGTGGGGAGGGAGGCCCTCATTAAGCGGATTATCGGTTTAACGGCCTCTTTTCTGAATGATCCCCGGTGTGCCGCCCATCCCCCCCGGGTGATCGGGCTGGGTGCCGCGGGTCTGATCGATATCCGGAAGGGGGTGGTGGAAATATCCCCCAATTTTCCGGATTGGCAACAGGTACCTCTAGGGCGTCGCCTGCAGGACGCCCTGGGAATAACCACCTTCTTGGACAACGACGCCAATGCCGTGACTTTTGGGGAAAAATGGGCCGGCGCCGGACAGGACTTACAACATTTCGCCTGTCTCACCCTGGGAACCGGCGTTGGCGGCGGGCTGATCCTGGGAGGTCGATTGTGGTATGGAAGTCATGGCTCCGGACCGGAAATCGGCCACATGACCATAAAACCCCGGGGCGAACGCTGCCGTTGCGGGAACCGGGGTTGCCTGGAAACCCTGGCCTCGGCGACCTGGTTGGTCCAAAATTATAAAAAAATTAAAAATATTGAGCAGATAGAATATGAGACGGCTCCGCCTGCCACCCGGCCCCAGGCAACCCTTACGGCGAAGGACCTCTTCCACCTGGCCCGGCAGGGAGAACCCCACAGCCTGAGGCTCTTTAAACAAATGGGCGAGGCCCTGGGCCTGGCCCTGGCCAATCTGGTCCATCTGCTCAGCCTGGAGGGGATCATATTGGGCGGGGGGCTCAGCCGGGCCGCCACAATTTTCTTGCCTTATTTGGAGAAAGAATTTAAAAAACGGTTAACCTTGATATCCCCTGAAAGGGTCCACCTGCGCATTTCCAGTCTTCAGGAAAAAAGCGGCGTGATCGGTGCCGCCGGCCTCGCCCTGGAGCGGGCCGGGCGGCGGAATCCCTTGAACTAAACCCAGGTAACGTCTGCGGCGTCACACCCGCGAAGATTGAAAATTTCATCCCCATTCGATGTTGGACGTTGAATGTTGGGCGTTCGTCTTTTTTTTCGAATGAAGAGGTCTCTCCCTATGGCTCCTAAAAAGAAAATATCCCGGAAGGAACTGTTGAAGAAGCCGGATGAATTTATCACCACTTCCAACCGGATTTACGCCTGGATTTCCCAAAACCTGCAGTCGGTGATTTTGGTCGGGGTGGCCGTCATTCTGGTGGTCGCCGCCCTGTGGGGCTACCTGGCCTATCGTTCTTATCGGGAAGCCCAGTCCCAACAGAAATATTTTGCAGCCGTGGGACTCAAGGAATCGGAGCAGCAGATAACCAAACTGAAAGCGGTCACCGGCGATTTTCCCGGCACCAGTGGTTCCGCCAAGGCCTGGGTCTCCCTGGGTCACCTATATTTTGAGAAAAAGGATTATCCCCAGGCCATCCAGGCTTATCAGACGGCTTTGAACAACGGCCGCTTTCCCCAGGATTTCCAGACCCTGATCCGGGAAAACCTGGCCTATGCCCTGGAAGAAAAGGGGGACCTGAAAGGCGCGGCGGCTTTGTTCACTCAAATTTTGAACGGGACCGACCCGCTGCTGAAGGAAAACGCCCACTTGAATCTGGCCCGGGTCTATCAAAAGATGAATCAAACCAAAGAAGCCAAAACCACCCTCCAGAATTTCCTGAAAGCCTACCCGAATTCCAATTACGCCCCTATGGTCCGGGACCGCCTGGCTCGCCTATAAGATTTGGTACGAAAATAAAGACGAACGTCCAACATTCAACATCGAACGTCCAACATCGAATTGCGGTAATGTAGGTGATGTTCGTATTTAGGTTTTTTCCTTGACAAGGGGATGTAAAAATTATAGTAGCTATAATATAACTATATTTCAATAAATTTTTTCGTTTTTGGAAAAAATTTATAGGGGGTGTCATGATGCATGCGCTATTGTCAGGGAAGCCGGGAGATCAGATGCTTTTACTGGGCAACGAAGCCATTGTGCGCGGGGCTCTGGAAGCGGGGGTGGCCTTCGCCACCGCTTATCCCGGAACCCCTTCGTCCGAAGTGCCCTTGAACTTTTTCCAGATCAAACGGGAAACGGACCTCTATTTTGAATACTCCACCAATGAAAAAGTGGCGTTGGAGGTCGCCGCCGGAGCGGCGGTTTCCGGTCTGCGGACCATGGTCACCATGAAACACGTGGGCGTGAACGTGGCCGCCGACCCGCTGATGACCCTGGCCTATACCGGGGTCACCGGCGGGATGGTTATCCTGACGGCCGACGATCCGTCCCTCTTCTCCAGCCAGAATGAACAGGACAACCGTTTCTATGCCCGGCTGGCCACCCTCCCCCTGCTGGAACCGGCCAACCCCCAGGAGGCGAAGGACCTGACCATATACGCCTTCGAACTCTCTGAACAATTGAAACTTCCCGTTTTGCTGCGCACCACCACCCGGATCAACCATTCCCGGGGGGTCGTCACCCTGGGAGCAATGAAACCCCGCGTCACCAAGGGGAGTTTCACCAAAGACCCCTTCAGCTACGTAACCGTTCCGGCCGTTTCCAGAAACCTCCATGTCAAGCTGCTTAAGAAATATGACGAGGCCTTGGCCGAAGCGGAACGTTCCCCTTATAATCAGATCAGCGGCCAGGGTAAGTGGGGGATCATCACCCAGGGCGTCAGTTTCTGCTATGTCCAGGATGCCCTGGAGGAACTCCAGGTGACCGGGGCCTTTTCCGTTCTCAAGCTGGGCTTCTCCTATCCCTTTCCGCAGCAACTGGTTCAACGGTTTTTGTCTCAGGTGGAAAAGGTCCTGATCGTGGAGGAACTGGAGCCGATCATGGAGGAAGCCGTGCTGGCCGCCGCCCAGCGGGCGGGACGCCTGATCCCCATTCAGGGGAAGGGTGTCGGCGAGTTGAGCCGACTCTATGAAAATGAACCGGTGCGGGTAAAAAAATCCATCGCGGGGTATTTCGATCTGAATTATCAGGCGAAGGTCCCGGTCGACCTTTCCGACCTCCCCCCGCTGCCGGGTCGTCCCCCCAACCTCTGTCCCGGCTGCCCCCACCGCTCCACCTTCTATGCGGTCAAGAAAGTGGCCGGGGAAGAAGCCATTTACCCCACCGATATCGGCTGCTATACCTTGGGGATCCTGCCTCCCCTGAGCATCGCCGACTTCGTGATCTGCATGGGCTCCAGTGCCAGTTCCGCCGCCGGTTTTTCCCGGGCCACCGACAAGCCGATTATCGCCTTTATCGGGGATTCCACCTTTTTTCACAGCGGGATCACCGGCCTGGTGAACGCGTTTCACAATAACCACAAGTTCACGCTGGTCATCCTGGATAACGGTACCACCGCCATGACCGGCCATCAGCCCCACCCCGGCGTGGATGCCTCACTGCTCGGCCAGACGAACAACCAGGTGTCCATAGAAGCGCTGGTCCGGGGGATCGGGATCAAGATGGTGACCGTGGTCAATCCCAAAAAATTGAAAGATACCATGGCGGCTGTTCGGAAATCCCTGGAATTCGACGGGGTCTCGGTGATCATTTCCCAGGAAATATGCCCGCTCTATGCCAAACGGGTCCAGCCGCCGGCCAAGACCCGGACCTTTACGGTCAGCGAAAGCCGCTGTAAAAATCACCGAGACTGCGTCAATCTCTTTGCCTGCCCGGCTTTTTATCTGGAAAACGAGCAAGTCAAAATCAACGAAAACTTATGCATCGGCTGTGCCGTCTGTGCCCAGGTCTGCCCGGAACAGGCCATTCTGCCCAGAAAGTAAAAGGAGAAGCTATGGATACCAAACGGATTGTCTTCGTAGGGGTGGGCGGCCAGGGAAATTTACTTTCCTCCCAGGTTCTGGGGGAGGCCGCCATGCTGGCCGGGATCCCGGTCAATGTCAGCGAGGTGCACGGAATGGCCCAGCGGGGCGGGGTGGTGGAGTCGGCGGTGGTTATGGGCGGCGCCCTGAGTTCCATCGTTTCCAACGGAGAGGCCGATATTCTGCTGAGTTTTGAACCTTCGGAAGCCCTTCGAGCCCTGTCCAAGGTCTCCAAGGATTCCACGGTGATCACCAACGTCGTTCCATTGGCGCCTTTCACCGTGGCGGTCGGCAAGGGGGTTTATCCCGATATCAAGGCCTCCCTGGAACAGATCAAACAGAAGGTGAAGCGCCTGATCGCCCTGAACGCCAATGCCCTGGCCGAGCAGGCCGGGTCCGCCATGTCGGTCAACATCGTCATGCTGGGCGCCCTGGCCCAGAGCGGGATCCTCCCGCTGACCAAGGAACAGTTCGTGGCCGCCATGGGCAAGACCATCAAGAAAAAATTATTGGAGGTCAACCTGAAAGCCTTTGACCTGGGCTATG
>JACRCK010000231.1 GCA_016219065.1 Deltaproteobacteria bacterium | reverse complement strand
TTTCCGCAGACGCCTTCTCCGCCACAGGAGGCATTGATATGCACCCCGGCCTGCATAGCCGCCCGCAGCAGATTTTCACCCTCCGGGACCTTAACTTCCACCTTGTCCGGGTTAAAAACAACGGTTCTCAGTTCCATAAGATTGTTTTCTATAGAAGGTTCAAGAAGTTGTCAAGAAATAAGGAAATGTCTAAAATCCGTTCGGAACACCGCAGGAATGGGTCTAATTTGAGTCGACCAGTTATTTTTTTATTATTTTTGTTTATGTTTGATAGATAAATAATAAATATAATTATATTTAATTTTATTGCTTTTTGAAATCGATTTCGGTATAGTAATTTTTTTGAATTGTTAATAAATTCAAGCTATTTACTGTTTTTATCATTCCTAAAAAATATTCTGGTCAGGTTAAGTTAAGCGTTGATCAGTAAAATAACAAGTTATCCCTGAAGTCCTCCTTTTATCAACAGACAAGAGTTCCATCCAGGTTCCGAGCGGGATTCGGCTGGAAAGACTGTTGATCGGATATTAATTTTTTTTTATTTATATTCATATACTTAAATATTTTATCCCCAATCCGGACCAGTAATAATAGAAACAATTAAACTAATATTTAACTTTTAATTAAGGAGACTGTTCATGGAATTGACCATCCAAAAATCCGATTTATTGGATGGATTACAAATGGCCCAAGGGATCGTGGAAAAAAAGAGCGCCATGCCTATCCTTTCCAATGTCCTGATCGAGACGACGGAAGAAGGGATCAACCTGGTGGCTACGGATCTGCAGGTAGGGCTCCGTTTCCGCTGTCCGGCTGTCGTCAAACAGCCGGGAGGTATTACGGTTCTGGCCAGGAAATTTTATGAAATTATCCGGGAATTGCCTGATGATAATATCTATTTGAAATTAAAAGAAAATAATAGGTTATTTATTTCCTGTAAAGGGATACAATATCATTTGGTAGGCTTGCCGGTAACGGATTTTCCGGCTTTACCGGAAACCGACCAAAATCAGATGATCACCCTGGAAGGAACGGATATCCGGGAAATGATACAAAAAACAATCATTTCCATTTCTTTGGAAGATACCCGTTATAATCTGGCGGGAATCTATTTTGAATACGTAACCGCCGAAGACCATAAAAACAAGTTACGCATGATTTCCACCGACGGACACCGTCTTTCTTTAATTGATAAAGAAATTGAACCCTTGAATGAAGGGACCTTTACCCAGGGCGTGCTCCTGCCCCGCAAAGCCGTCAGTGAACTTTTAAAAATACTGGATAAACCGGGAAGCATCCGTCTGGGGTTCAAAGAAAATAACGGCATCATCATCAAAGACAATATTTTGATCATCATGCGGCTGCTGGATAGAAAATTTCCCGATTATCACCTGGTATTGCCGAAGAAAAAGGATAAGAACCTGATTTTACCTAAAAACAATCTATTGAACGCCATGCGGCGGATGGCGGTCTTATCCACCGAAAAATATAAAGGAATTAAATTTCTGCTCAAAAAGGGAGGGTTGGAAATTCAATCCATCAACCCGGAAATCGGTGATGCCCAGGAAGAGCTTCCTTTGGATTATCAGGGGGATAAGATGGATATCGGCTTTAATCCCCGCTATTTTATCGATGCCCTCCTCGTCATGAACAGTGAAAAGATAACGATAGAATTGAGCGATGCGGTCAGTCCGGCCGTTTTAAGCGGTGAACAGGATCCGGGATACCTGGCCCTGATCATGCCGATGAAGGTTTTCGAGGAAACACCCAGTTAAACGCCCGTCAAGAAACAAAAGATTAGCCGTTAGCCGCTCTGGATGTTTTTTAGCCTATCCGGTTTTTAGTAAAAGCCCTTCCCCTAAAACAGGCTTCACGGTCTCTGACCGGATAAACCGGATACATCCAGACAGGTTTCGGGCTTGTCAGCCCTTACAGGAAAAGGAAGATGAGTACCTATAACGCGGATCAAATCAAAGTGCTGGAAGGTCTTTCGGCGGTCCGGAAACGTCCTTCCATGTATATCGGAAATACCTCCACCGAGGGGTTGCACCAACTGGTCTATGAGGTGGTGGATAACAGCATTGACGAAGCCCTGGCCGGTTTTTGTAGCCTGATCAACGTCACCATCCATTCCGACGAAAGCATCACCGTCGAAGACAACGGTCGGGGCATCCCGGTGGATATGCATAAAACGGAAAAAAAACCGGCCTTGGAAGTCGTTATGACCATGTTGCATGCCGGGGGAAAATTCGACAATCAAACCTACAAGGTCTCCGGCGGTCTCCACGGAGTCGGCGTGTCGGTGGTCAATGCCTTATCCGATTTTTTGGAGGTGGAAGTCCGGAAAAACGGTCAGGTCTATGCCCAACGGTATGAACGGGGGAAGACCGTTACCCCCATGGAAGTCAGCGGCACCACCAAGAGGACCGGAACCAAGGTCCATTTCAAACCGGACCCTTCGATTTTTGAAACTACCTCCTTCAGCTACGATATACTGGCGCAGCGGCTGCGGGAACTGTCTTTTTTAAATAAGGGGATCAAAATCACCCTGGAAGATGAAGTCAGCCAGAAGAAGAACGAGTTTCAATATCTGGGCGGCATCAATTCCTTTGTGGAACACCTCAACCGGAACAAGGAAACCATTCATCCCAAACCCATTTATATCAGCGGGCAGCGGGGGGACATCAGTATCGAGGTGTCCTTTCAATACAACGATTCCTATCAGGAAAAAATATTCTCCTTTGCCAATACCATCAATACCCGGGACGGCGGTTCTCACTTGAGCGGCTTTAAAACCGCCCTGACCCGCAGCCTGAACCAATATGCCACCAAGGAGAACGTTCCCAAGGCCCTGAAAGAGAAGCTTTCCGGAGATGACGTCCGGGAAGGCATCACGGCTATCATCAGCGTCAAGATTCCCCAACCGCAGTTCGAAGGGCAGACCAAGACCAAGCTGGGCAACAGCGAGGTCAAGGGTCTGGTGGAAAACCTGGTCTATGAAGACTTGAGCGCTTATCTCGAAGAACACCCGGCGGTGGCCAAAGGCATTCTGGTGAAAGTTTCCGAAACGGCCCGGGCCCGGGAGGCGGCCCGTAGAGCCCGGGATCTGGTCCGGCGTAAAGGCGTCCTGGGCGACACCTCCCTACCGGGGAAACTGGCCGATTGCCAGGAAAAAGATCCCCGGTTCTGCGAATTGTATCTGGTGGAAGGGGACTCGGCCGGCGGTTCGGCCAAGCAGGGGCGGGACCGTAAATTTCAGGCCATTCTGCCCTTGAAGGGAAAAATATTGAATGTCGAAAAATCCCGTTTCGACAAGCTCATCGAAAACAACGAAATCCGGACCATCATCACCGCCTTGGGCGCCGGCATCGGGGAAACCGATTTCGATTTCAATCAGCTCCGGTATCACAAGATCATTATCATGACCGATGCGGATGTGGACGGTTCCCATATCCGTACCCTGCTGCTCACTTTTTTTTATCGCCAATTGCCGCAACTGGTGGAAAAGGGCCTGTTATATATTGCCCAACCGCCGCTGTACCGGCTGGTCTCCGGCAAAGAGGAAACCTATATCAAGAACGATGAGCAGTTTAACCGGTTTTTAAACGCCCGGGGGATCACTCGAAAAAAAATCATCTGGGAGCAGACCAAGACCTCCCTGGAAGGGGATTCCCTGGCCCAATTTCTGGAAAGATTAAACGGTTATCTGCAGATCCGGGAGCGGTTGGGCTTAAAGGGGTATACCCCTGACCTGCTGCGGCTGATCGAGCCGCCGGAAGTCCTGACCCGGGAACATTTGAAGGATCAGGCCTTTTTGAAAGACCTGAGCCGTCGCTTGCAGCAGCAGCAGATTGCCACCGGGGAGCTGGTTTTCGACGAGGAACACGAGATTTTCGGATTGGTCATCCTGGATCAAGCGGGGGGTAAACCCCGGTGCCTGATCGACTGGAATCTGCTGACTTCGGCCGACTTCCAGAAATTAAGGCGGCTGCGGAAAGAACTGCCCGGCCTGGAGCATTTCCCGGTCCAGGTGGTCAACGATCACCAGCCCCAGTCCGTGGCCTCCCCGGAGATCCTCCTCCAGTATTTCACGGAGGAAGGAAAAAAAGGGCTGACCATTCAACGCTACAAAGGCCTGGGTGAAATGAATCCCCAGCAGCTTTGGGAAACCACTATGGACCCGGAACACCGGACCCTGCTGAAGATCCGGGTCGAGGATGTGGTGGAAGCCGATCAAATTTTTACCATTCTCATGGGGGACCAGGTGGAGCCCCGCCGGGATTTTATTTACCAGAACGCCCTGGAAGTCCGGGACCTGGACATTTAGTTCTAAAATAAAGATGAACATTCAACATCGAACGTCCAACATCGAACATCGAATAGGGCTGTAGGGTGGGGTCAATCCCCACCCGCCCAGGATTCCCCGGGTGGCTGGAGGTGGAGGGGGATTAACCTCCTCCCTACCAAAACGTCAACCGAATAAAATTAAAATATAAATGAACGAATGGTGTTTTAAGCTACTTTTGGAAGCCTCATGAAATTACCCGCCCAGGAACTTTCCACGAATATTGAAGACGAAATCAAACGCTCCTACATGGATTACGCCATGAGCGTGATCATCGGCCGGGCCCTGCCCGATGTCCGGGACGGACTGAAGCCGGTGCACCGCCGGGCCCTTTTTTCCATGCGGGAACTCGGCAACGAATACAACAAGCCCTATAAAAAATCGGCCCGCATCGTCGGGGACGTGATCGGTAAATACCATCCCCACGGCGACACGGCCGTGTACGACACCATCGTCCGGATGGCCCAGGATTTTTCCCTCCGTTATCCTTTGGTGGACGGGCAGGGAAATTTCGGATCCGTGGACGGGGATTCGCCGGCGGCCATGCGCTACACCGAAATCCGCCTGACCCGTTTGGCCCACGAGTTTATGGAAGACCTGGACAAGGAAACCGTGGACTTCCTCCCCAATTACGACGGGTCCCTGAATGAACCGACGGTCCTGCCGACCGTCGTGCCCAACCTGCTGATCAACGGCTCTTCGGGCATCGCCGTGGGCATGGCCACCAACATCCCGCCCCACAACCTGGGGGAGATCATTGCCGGATTGCTGGCCCTGATCGACAACCCCGATCTTGCTCCGCCGCAACTGCTGGCCCTGATTCCCGGGCCTGATTTCCCTACGGCCGGCTTCATCTACGGTACGGCCGGGGTCCGGCAGGCCTACGAAACCGGGCGGGGGATCATCCGGATCCGGGCCCGGGCCATGATTGAAAAGCGAAAGAACCAGAGCAAGGAAAGCATCGTCATCACCGAACTCCCTTATCAGGTCAACAAGGCCAGACTGATCGAGAAGATCGCCGAACTGATCAAAGAGAAAAAAATCGAAGGCATCCAGGACCTGCGGGACGAGTCCGACCGGGAAGGGATGCGGATCGTGCTGGACCTGAAACGGGATGAAGTCGCCGAGGTCATTTTAAACCAGCTCTACAAGTTCACGGCCATGGAGTCCACCTTCGGCATCATCTTGCTGGCCATTGTCAAAAACCGTCCGCAGATCATGAGCCTGAAGGCCATCCTGGGCCATTTTCTGGATTTTCGCCAGGAAATCATCCGCAAACGGACGACCTTCGAATTGCGGGAGGCCGAAAAAAAGGCCCATATCCTGGAAGGTTTGAAGATCGCTGTCGATCATCTGGACGAAGTCATCGCCCTGATCCGCAAGTCCAAGAACCCACCGGAGGCCAAGCTCCAGTTGATCCGGCGCTTTAATTTCTCCGAGCTCCAGGCCCAGGCCATACTGGAGATGCGTCTGCAGCGCCTGACCAATCTGGAACGGGAAAAGATCCAGCAGGAATTCCGGGAGATTTTGAAAACGATCGAACGGCTGCGGGCCATCCTGTCGAGCGAAGCCTTGATCTGGAACCTCATCCGGGAAGAACTGACGGAACTGCAGAAAAAATTCGGCGATCCCCGGCGGACCGAGATCATCGAAGACACCACGGAGATCAAGCTGGAAGATCTGATCGTGGAAGAGGACATGGTGGTCACCATTTCCCACACCGGATATATCAAACGCAATCCGGTCAGCCTGTACCGCAGCCAGCACCGGGGAGGAAAAGGAATCACCGGCATGGAGACCAAGGAGGATGATTTCGTCGAGCACCTCTTCGTGGCCTCCACCCATGATCATTTCCTGTTTTTGACCAATCAGGGCCGCTTGTACTGGCTGAAGGTCCACGAGATCCCCCAGGCCGGGCGCCAGGCCCGGGGCAAGGCCCTGGTCAATCTGCTCAACCTGCAGCCCCAGGAAAAAGTGGCCACCACCCTGCCGGTCCGGAATTTCGAGGAAGGAAAATTCATCTTCATGGTCACCCGCAAGGGGCTGGTTAAAAAGACCGATCTGATGGCCTTCAGCCGTCCCCGTTCGGGAGGGATCATTGCCACCACCATCGGCGAAGGGGACGAGGTCATCGCCGCCGAGCTGACCACGGGAAAACAGGATATCCTGTTGGGCACCCGCAGCGGCTTGTCCATCCGGTTTCATGAGGGAGAAGTCCGGGAAATGGGCCGCTTGGCCCAGGGGGTCCGGGGCATCCTGTTGAAAGCCGATGATTTTGTGGTGGGCACCGCCGTCCTGAGCCGGGAGGGAACTTTGCTGACCGTCACCGAAAACGGGTTCGGCAAGAGAACCCAGACCGAGGAATATCGGAAACAGGCCCGGGGCGGTAAAGGCATCATCACCGTGAAGACTACGGAAAGGAACGGCTCGGTGGTGGGGGTCCTGCCGGTGACGGATGAAGACGACCTGATGATCATCACCGACGGCGGGAAAATCATCCGCCTGCGGGTGCACGATATTTCCGTAATCGGCCGCAATACCCAGGGCGTGCGGCTCATCAACCTGGAAGATCTGGAAAAGGTGGTCGGCGTGGCCAGAGCCATTAAGAAGGAAGAAGTTTGATGGCAGCCGGAGTCCGGAAAAAGGGAGCCGTGGGCGTAATCGGCGCCGGAAGCTGGGGTACCACCCTGGCCCGGGTCCTGGCAGGGAACGGCTTTCCGGTGCAACTCTGGTGTTTCGAAGAGGAAACGGCCGGTCAGATCAGGGTGGATCGGGAAAATCGAAATTACCTTCCGGGCGTCCGCTTGCCGGCGACCATCGAACCCGTCACCGTCCTTTCCAAGGCCCTCCAGCAGAAAGAACTGTTGTTGCTGGCGGTACCTTCCCACGTTTTCCGGGATATTTTAAATCAGATACTTCCCCATCTGTCCCGGATTAAAAAGGGCTGCCTGTGGATCAGCGCCACCAAAGGCATTGAAAACGACAGCTTATTGACCATGACCGGGATTCTGCGGGAAACCCTGGAGGCCGTTTATCATCCCTATATCGGCGCCCTTTCCGGCCCCAGTTTCGCCAAGGAAGTCGCCCGGGAACTCCCGACCGCGGTGGCCTTGGGGGCGGGGACCCTCGAAGCCGCCGAAAGGGCCCAGAAGATGTTTGCCAACAGTTACTTCCGGGTCTATACCAATCCGGATCTGGCGGGGATCGAACTGGGCGGGGCCTTGAAAAATGTAATCGCCCTGGCCGCCGGCATTTCCGATGGGCTGGGCCTGGGCCACAACAGCCGGGCGGCCCTGATAACCCGGGGGCTGGCGGAAATCAGCCGCCTGGGCGTCAAGCTGGGGGCCCGGCCAGCCACCTTTTTCGGCCTGGCGGGCATCGGGGATCTGGTCTTGACTTGTACCGGGGACCTGAGCCGCAATCGCACCGTGGGGCTGCGGCTGGGCAAGGGCGAAAAACTAAACGAAATCCTGTCGGCCCTGAAGACGGTGGCCGAAGGGGTCAAGACCACCCGGGCCGCCTATCAACTGGCCCTGCGGGAGCAACTGGAGATGCCGATTATTACCCAGGTCTATGGTCTCCTGTACGAGAACCAGAACCCCCGCCGAGCCGTCCGGGATTTAATGACCCGGGATTTAAAGGCGGAGAATGCGGAGATCTAAATTTTTTTCTCTGCGGATAAAATCTAGGTTTCCGAAAGGGCCTGGATCAAGACTTTTATAGTATCTTCCTGAAAAAAAACCACCAGATGCTGTGTCTTTACCGATCAAGCGACCTTTCACCGATCCGGAATGATTTTTGCATAAAATAGCTGAATAATTTCAAGATCAAAAAGGTTTGACAAAGAAATTTTTTTGGGATATGAATTTCCCCATACAAAAAAAACCGCACATAGGAAAAGAGCTATGATAAGAAGATGGGTAGTCTTTATTACCATAGTCCTGATGATGACCTTTCCGGTTTCAAGCCTGCACGCCGCGTCCAAGTCTGTTTCCAAGAAAAAAACCGGGATCGCCAAAAATAAAGAATCCCAGAAAACCCGCCTGACGGGTGCAAAAACCGTCAATAAGAGCAAAAAATCGTCTAAAGCCCGCCATAAACGCTCCAAACACCTGGCCCAGGATACGCCGCAGGTTCCGAATCCGGGCACCCCTTTATTAAAAGTAACCCCGCTGGACAACGGTAAGTTTCTCATCGAGCCGTTGGAATCATCCTATAATCGCGACCAGGGGCAGGATACCCTCAGCCTGATCAAAAAACCGGTATTCCAGGAAAGTTTTTCGGTCGAGGAATATCCAGCCCAGGAGGCGGATTCCCTACCGGGGTTCTCGCAACTACTGGTCAAGTTGTCCAAGCAGCTCCTGGGTACGGCCTATCGCCTGGGCGGCTATGGGCAGGGGCAGGACGGCATCGACTGTTCGGGTTTTATGAAGAAGGTCTATCAAACCCTGACCTTGAATTTGCCCCATTCCAGCCGTGAACAGGCCAAGATGGGGGCGCTGGTCACCACCGATTGGGATTTGAGCCGGCTGCGGATCGGGGATTTGTTGTTCTTCAAGCGAAATCAGGGGGGGCCGATCGGACATACCGGTATGTATATCGGCGAAGGCCGGATGATCCATTCCTCCAGCCGCAAAGGGGTTATTATTACCAACCTGAGCGATTCCCAGTATTACAACCGGAACTTTGTCATGGCCCGTCGGCTGTTTATCGTTGATGATGCCGATTTGGGGGCTTTTAAAAATTTAGCGGATTAATAATCCCAGCCAACCGGCCGACTTAGACCGGCGGTTTTCCCTCCTAAAAACCTGCGCCATCCGGATAACCACTCACTAGACAGGTCGCCGCTTCGCGAATCAGCAGGACGCGGTAGGGTCGGTCCAGATATTGGTTCCGGGCTATCCGCAGTTCCGTCACGGCCATGAAAAACGGGACTAGCCGGCATATCGTTTCAAACATTTGACGGTCTTCGTCAAAAAAAGAGGCATAACTCCGCAGAAAGTGGCCGATGAAGGGTTCGGCACCCGGCCCATCCCGCCGCCGCCATAAGAAGGCGTGTTTGATTTCCCCGCAGACCAGGCCCAAATCCCAGACCCGGTCGGCGGGTTTCATCCGTTCCAGATCCAGGGCTACCAGTTCCCGCCCGGAAGGAAAAAGGAAATTGGTCGGGGTGGCATCCCCATGGATCAGCACCTGCCGTGTCGGATAGTTACCCAGGCCGTTTAACCAGCAGGAGATCCAGCGGTGAAACTCCTGAGCCAATTCGGTCGGCAGCAAACCCGCATTGAAAAGTTGTCTCAGCACCTTTTGAAAATAGGTGCCTAGGGGGGTCCAATCCACCGGCCTTCCGGTCTCGGTTTTTTGATGAAGCCGGGCCAGAAAAAAGGCCAGGGTTTCCAGCCGGGAAAAGAGGGCGGAATGCTCCTGCTGAAAAATGGCCCGCTGAAAGAAAAAATCCAGGTGGTTGCCACTTTCCCAATCCTGAAACAGCCCCAGATGCAAACACCTCCGGTCGCCCAGGGGACGGGCAACCCGGTGCGGAAAGGCGTCGAATCCGATTTTTCTTAAAAAGAGCAGGTTCCGGTATTCCCGTTCCAGCCAGATCCGTTTTTGCTGGAGCAGGCGCCCGGGTAGAAAGCTGCCCTTGCCGATGACGCTGACCGTGGAACCTTCTTCCGTTAGCCGGTAGACCGAGGTGGAAGCGGTAAGTCGGCGCACGATAAAGCGGGGCCGCTCCGGATGGGCGCCCAATTGGGGGTAGACGATTTTGACCAGGTACGGGAACAGCGGATGGCCGGGGTTTAAATAAACCGGCGGGCTGGCGGTATCCATGGGCGGTTTCAAGGGCCGGGAGCGAAAAGATGGGTACCGGCTACCCCGGTTCTCCTGGGAACCGGGGTAGCCGGATCAGGGATTCGAGGCGGTTAGTCTCTCTCAATAATCGTCGTAAAGCCCATCCCGCCGCCCACGCACAGGGTGGCCAGACCGAGGGACAGGTTGCGCCGTATCATTTCGTACAGCAGGGAGATGATAATTCGGACCCCGGTGGCCCCTACCGGATGGCCCAGACCGATGCCGCTGCCGTTCACATTGGTAATGTCCCGGTTGAGCCCCAGCCCCCGTTCGCAGGCGATATACTGGGCGGCAAAGGCTTCGTTCACTTCAATGAGCTGGATGGCCGACAGGTCCAGGCCGGCCTTTTTCAGGCACTTCTCGGTAGCCGGAACCGGGCCGTAGCCCATGTACTTGGGGTCCACCCCGGCGGCGGCCTGGGCCACGATCCGGGCCATAATGGGCAGGTTCATTTCCTCGGCCTGGCGGCGGGAGGTGACGATGACGGCGGCGGCCCCGTCATTCAACCCAGAAGCGTTGCCGGCCGTGACCGTCCCGTCCTTTTTAAAAGCCGGGGCCAGGCAGTTCAGATCGGCCATGGTCAACCCGTAGCGGACGTGTTCATCGGTAGCCACGATTTTGGGATCGCCCTTTCTCTGAGGGATGGACACCGGGACGATCTCTTCCTGGAATTTTCCCGCTTTGATGGCGGCTTCGGCGTTGTGGTGGCTGCGCAGGGCCACCACATCCTGGTCCTGACGGGAGATACCATACTTTTCGGCCAGGTTCTCCGCCGTCTGGCCCATGATATAGCCCTTCTTCTCCAGCAGGTTGCTCCCGGAATGGAGCATCTCCCACAAGGCATCGGTCATCTCCCCGTGGGTCAACCGCTGTCCCCAGCGGGCGGTTTTCAGCACGTAGGGGGCGCTGCTCATCGATTCGACCCCGCCGGCCAGGATGATCTGCGCGTCCCCCGCCTTGATGGCCTGGGCGCCGAAGGCCAGGGCGGCCATGGCCGAGGAACACTGCCGCTGGATGGTGACGGCCGGAACCTCCACGGGGATGCCGGCCTTGAGGGCTGCGGTGCGGGCCGTGTTGGCCTCATCGGGGCACTGGGCGCAGTCCCCTAAAATAATGTCATCCAGCAGACCCGGTTCGATCCCGGACCGGTTGAGAACTTCCTGTATGACCGTGGCGGCCAATTCATGAGCCCGCAGGGTGCGGAAGGCCTCCCCGAATTTCCCGATCGGGGTTCGGGCGGCGGCGACGATAACTGCATCGTTGGGATTTTTCAAAACGGTTTTCTCCTTTCGGTGAATAAAAAAATTGCCCTAATCATAAAAAGAGGAGAATTAATAGTCAATTTATTTTAATTTCTCTGAGAGATGAAAATGATCTCAGACCTGGAGGACAATCCCTTCCCCCTGAGCTAAACCGCCGCAGATGGCCGCCACCCCGGAGCCGCCGCCGCGCCGCTTAAGTTCGTACATCAGGGTCATGGTGATGCGCAGGGCGCTGGCTCCCACCGGGTGTCCTATGGCAATGGCCCCCCCGTTGACGTTGGTCTTCTGAAGCAGGGCCTGCTGCCGGCCGGCGTCCCCCCCGGCCAGAATCCGGGTGCTCACCAGGGGCATGGCCGCAAAGGCCTCGTTAATCTCGATGAGGTCCATGGCTTCCAGGGTACGCTCGGACTGCTCCAGGGCCTTGGTAATGGTGGGGGCCGGGATGGAGGCGATGTAGCGCGCATCCATGGCCGTGGCTACAGAAGAAAGGATGGTGGCCAAAGGTTTCAGTCCCTTTTTCCGGGCCTGGTCGGCACTCATGATCAGTATGGCCGTTGCGCCGGTACTCAAACCGGGGGCATTGCCGGGAGTGACGGTGGGGCTGCCGTAGATCGTCGGCAGCTTGGCCAGTTGTTCGAGGGTTGCGTCTTCCCGGGGAGATTCGTCCCGGTCGAATAAATGAGCCCCTTTTTTTTGAGGGACTTCCACGGCCAGCAACTCTTCCCCGACGGCGAATTTCCCCTGGTGCCAGGCCTGAAAATACCGTTGATGACTGCCGACCGCCCATTGGTCCTGTTCCTCCCGGGTTACGCCGTATTCCAGGGCCACCTCCCCTGCATCCCTGGCCAGTGGGGCAAAGTCCGGATACCCCAGCTCGAAAAGGGGATCTTTTAAGACGACATGGCCCAAACGGCTGCCCCAACGAATCCCCGGGGCCAGCAGCGGGGCCCGCCCCATGTTGTCGGACCCGACGGCCAGGGCCGTTTGGATCTCTCCGGCCCGGATGGCCCGGTAGCCCAGCCGCAGGGCCGACAAGGAAGAGCAGCAGGCCCGATTGACGGTGAGCGAGATGCTTTCCGGAGGAAATCCGGCGAACAGCGTGGCCTGCCGGCCCGGGACATCCGTCTCGAGACCGGCCTCCAGAATGACGGAAAGCCCGTAATTGACTTCCTCCACTTCGGCGGGCGCCAGATTAACCCGGCGCAGACATTCACGGATAACCAGGGCCCCCAGGTCGATGCTGCGAAAATCCTTCAGCAGCCCCCCGAATTTACTGAAAGGAGTTCGTACTGCGCTGACGATCACCACTTCGTTTCCGGTCATGAATTAACTCCTGTCTTTCTTAGTCTATGACTTTCGTTAATGTTTTTGCTATAGTCTTGTCAAGCCTTGTTTTACTATAACCACTGAAGCGAGTCTGCACGCAAGGGAGGATGACTATGAAAATCGAGGCGCTGGAGAAGCTGCAGGATTTCGTGCTAATGGATCCGCCGGGGATCGTCACCATTAGGGACCCCCGGAAGCTGCGTGACGAAGGCATCGACCGCCTGGTTCATTGGGCGGTTTTCGGCGAGGCCGACCGGAAGGCCCTGGCCCGCTGGCTGATCTGGGAACTGGGCCGGCAGGCGGGAATTTATCCGGCCTCGATTCATGATTTTTACCTGGCCAAGGGCCGGGGGGACATAACGGAAAGATTCACCGTGCCGGCCATCAACCTGCGGGCCATGGCCTATGACAGCGCCCGGTCGGTGTTTCGGGCGGCCGGCCCCCGGAAGGTCGGCGCCCTGATTTTTGAAATCGCCCGCTCCGAGATCGGCTACACCGAACAGCGGCCCCAGGAATATTTTACCGCGGTGCTGGCGGCGGCCATCAAGGAAGGGTATGCGGGGCCGCTGTTCGTCCAGGGGGACCACTTTCAGGTGAGCGGGAAAAAATATAAGGACCAGTCGGCCGGAGAAATCGTAGCTATCGAAACGCTGATTCTCGAAGCCCTGGAAGCGGGCTTCTATAACATCGACATCGATACCTCCACGCTGGTGGATTTGAGTCAAGCCACGATCGAGGAACAGCAACGGGTCAACTGCGAACAGTGTGCCCATTTCACCGCCTTTATCCGAAAGCACCAGCCGCCCGGCGTCACCGTTTCCGTGGGCGGGGAGATCGGGGAAGTGGGCGGCAAGAACAGCGACGAGACCGAGCTACGGGCCTTCATGGACGGCTACCGGCGGGCGCTGCCGGCCGGCCTGCCGGGACTGTCCAAGATCAGCATCCAGACCGGCACCAGCCACGGCGGGGTGGTCCTGCCCGACGGCAGCCTGGCCCAGGTGGCCATCGATTTCAACGTCCTGAAAACCCTGTCCGAGATCAGCCGCCGGGTTTACGGGATGGGGGGCACAGTCCAGCACGGGGCCTCCACCCTGCCGGATGAGGCTTTCAATCAGTTCGTGACCCATGAAGCCATCGAGGTGCATCTGGCCACCGGGTTTCAAAACATCATTTACGATCATGAGAAATTTCCGGCGGAACTGCGGCAGCGCATGTATGACTATCTCAAAGAAAAGCACGCCTCCGAATGGAAATCCGGAAAAACGGAAGAGCAGTTTCTGTACAGCACCCGCAAAAAGGGTCTGGGCCCCTTCAAGGCCGATCTCTGGAACCTGCCGGAAGAAATCCGGGCACCTTTGCGGGCCACGCTGGAAGAAAAGTTCGGGTTCCTGTTTGATCAGCTTCAGGTGGGCAACACCCTGGAGCTGGTCAAGAAGTACGTTCCTCCGGTGGAAGTGAAAAAGGGCCTGGAGGATTTTGGAGTGAAGAAGGACGAAGGGGAGGATGTGTCCGATCTGGCGGATTGAACAGACGCATGGGGTACGCGGGAACCTTAAAATAAAGACGAACATCCAACGTCCAACATCGAATGTGGATGAAGTTTTTAAGGGCGACCGGACGGGCGCCCTTATTCGTTCTGGCCGGCCGGAAGAGAGGGACCGTCCGGTAAATGCTGCTTTTGGATCTTGCCCATGGCGTTGCGGGGCAGGGCCGAAAGGAGGGTGACTTTTTTGGGACACTTATAGGGGGCCAGGTGCTGGCGGCAATAGGCGAGGCAGTCTTCCGGAGACAATTCGGCCCCGGGTTTTAAAACCACGGCCGCCAGGACCCTTTCCCCCAGGTCCTCGTCGGGACGGCCGTATACTGCCGCCTCCA
>JACRCK010000233.1 GCA_016219065.1 Deltaproteobacteria bacterium | reverse complement strand
CTCCATAATATGTAATCATAATGTAATAAATGATGTAATGGAGGCATTATGGTTAGAACACAGATTCAATTGACGGACGATCAGGCCCGGATGGTCAAGAAGCTGGCCGCGGCCCGGGGCGTTTCCATGGCTGAATTCATACGTCAGGCCATTGAGGGGCTTATTCAGGCGAGTCCGGTTATGGACCGGGAAGAAAGGGTTAAAAGGGCCAGGGAAATAGTTGGCAAATTCAGTTCCGGGAAAAGTGACATATCCAGAAAACATGATGCCTATCTGAGCGTGGCTTATAAACCATGAGGATGTTCATCGATACCTCGGCCTTCTACGCCTTGCTCGATCGGACGGATGAATCTCACCTGAAGGCCGGGCGGGAATGGAACCGGATCCTGGATGCCGATTATACGCTGGTAGCCACCAACTATGTCCTGGTGGAGACCCTGGCCCTGTTGCAGAGCCGCATCGGGCTGGAAGCGGTACGAAGATTTCAAGAAGATGTATTCCCCCTCCTTTCCCTGGAATTCGTCACCCCTAAAATGCAGCGACTGGGGACATCCGCTCTCCTGGCTTCCTCCCGAAGGCGGTTGAGTCTGGTGGATTGCATCAGTTTTGAGGTCATGCGGGAAACGGGGATCCGAAAGGTTTTTACCTTTGACCCTCATTTTATAGAGCAAGGGTTCGAAGTCCTGCCGTAAGGCTTTAAGGAGATCGAATGAACGAGGCGCGAACTGAAGGCTATCTGCTTTCCAAAGGCTACTCCTACTATGTCTTCGCCCTCCTGTTCCTGCTCTACATGTTCGACTACATCGACCGGCTGGTGGTGGTCTCCCTGTTTCCCTTCCTCAAACAGGAATGGGGCCTGTCCGACACCCAGTGCGGCCTGCTGGTTTCGGCCGTTTCCTGGTCCATTTTGATTTTTTCTTTTCCGGCCTCGGTCGTCATCGACCGCTGGAGCCGAAAAAAAAGCATCGGCGTCATGGCCGTTTTGTGGAGCCTGGCCACGGCGGCCTGCGCCTTCACCAAAAGCTTCCCCCAACTGTTCCTGGCCCGGACCGCCATCGGGATCGGCGAGGCCGGGTACGCCCCGGGGGGTACGGCCATGATCTCGGCCCTGTTCCCGGAAAAAAAACGATCCCTGATCGTGGGGATCTGGAACGCCTCGATCCCCCTGGGCAGCGCCCTGGGCATCGCTCTGGGCGGATTGGTCGCCATGCGCTTCGGCTGGCGCCACGCCTTTGGGATCGTGGCCCTGCCGGGGCTCCTGATCGCCATCCTTTTTTTCTTCATCAAGGATTACCGCACGGTGGAGCTGGTTAAAACCGACGAGACCGGCGACCGGAAAGGACCGGCGCGGCGGATGAGCACGTCCGAAATCATCCGGGACTTCACCCGCACCCCTTCATTATATTTGACCTTCTTCGCTTTTTCCGGGAATACCTTCCTGACCACGGCCCTGATGAGCTGGCTGCCCTCCTATTTCAACCGAACCCAGGGCCTGCCCATGGATCAAGCTTCTTTGAAAAGCAGCCTGATCATGGTCATGGCCATCGTCGGTTCGCCCCTGGGCGGTTTTCTGGCCGACCAGTGGCTGAAAAGAAGAGTGGAGGCCCGGCTGCTGTTCAGCGCCCTGTCTTCCACCCTGACGGCCGTCATTTTTATCTGTGGCTTCTATTTCCTTACGGGACCGGCGCAGTTTTACTTGTTCCTGCTGGGGGGGACCACGGCCATCGCCTTTGCCTCTTCGGCCATCGCCGTCACCCAGGATGTGGTCCATCCCGGTCTGCGGGCCACGGCCTACAGCCTGTGCGTGATCATCATGCACCTGCTGGGCAGCGCCCTGGGGCCGCTGGTGGTGGGGATGATCTCGGACCGCTACGGCATCACCACGGCCCTGACCCTGCTGCCCTTGTCGGCCCTGTGGGCCGGCATTTTGTTTTATATCGGGTCCTTTTATTATGCCAAAGACCTGGCCAAGGTGGAGCGGGTGGCGCTCACCGTGGACGGCGTGTAGTTTTTTTTACCGGCTCTTTGACTAGATGGAACATAAGTGATACACTGGCCGCAGAGGAATCGATCATGCCGGTCAAAAATCCAAGAATCAACGTGGTGCTGGAAAAGCCGCTTTATTACCGCATCGAAAAGCTGGCTAACCGCGACGGGGTTTCTCTTTCTTTGAAGGTTCGGGACCTGGTGAAGCAGGCCTTGGAGACCGAGGAAGACCTCATGCTCTCCACCCTGGCCGAAAAACGGGAAAAGACCTTTACCAAGGGCCGGGCACTAAAACACGAGGATGTTTGGTAATCCCGGTGTTTGAACTCTGGTATCATCCGGATATCAAGTCGGTCGACATCCCATCCCTCGATGCCAGGATTAAAAAGCGCCTTCGGAAAGCCATTGAAGCACGTCTGGCAACAGCCCCCCACCGCTACGGTGAACCCCTGCGAAAAACCCTTCATGGTTATTGGAAACTCCGGGTTGGGGATTACCGGGTGGTTTTCAAAATCGTGAAGGCTGAAGTCCGAATTTTCGCCATTTTTCATCGAAAAAAAGTATATGAAGCGGTTGAAAACAGATTTTAAGGAGAGCAACACTATGGAAAAACAAAAAATGACCCCCAGCGAAGCCCTGGTGGAGACCCTGGCGGCCGAAGGGGTGAAAACGGTATTCGGAATTGTAGGATCAGCCTTTATGGACGCCCTGGATTTATTCCCGGCCGCCGGGATCCGTTTTGTCTCGGTGGCCCACGAGCAGGCCGCGGCCCACGCCGCCGACGGCCTGGCCCGGGTGACCGGGAAGCCCCAGGTCTGCATCGCCCAGAACGGGCCGGGGGCGGCCAATTTCGTCTCGGCCATTACCGCCGCCTACTGGGCCCATTCGCCGGTGGTGGCTATTACCCCCGAGACGGGATCCCTGGGGATCGGCACCGGAGGCTTCCAGGAACTGGACCAGATGGCCTGGTTTAAGGAGCAGACTGTGTACCAGGTGCGGGTCAACCGGCCGGAGCGGATGGCCGAACTGGCCCGCCGGGCCTTCTACCTGGCCAAGGTGGAAAACGGACCGGCCCAGCTCAATATCCCCCGGGATTATTTTTATGGGGTGTGCGAGGATGAAATCTATCCCTCCCTGGCGGTTTCCCGGGGGAGCGGCCCCCGCCAGGCCCTGGAGGCGGCGGCGCGGCTGCTCGCCCGGGCCCGCTATCCCGTGATCCTGGCCGGGGGGGGCGTATCCCAAGGAAACGCCCTGGAGGAGACCCGGGCCCTGGCGGAATACCTGACCGCCCCGGTGGCCAATACCTACCTGCACAACGATACCTTCCCCAGCGATCATCCCCTGGCCGTAGGCCCCATCGGTTACTGCGGATCAAAGGCCGCCATGCGGATCCTGGCCCAGGCGGACGTGGTGCTGGCCCTGGGGACCCGGTTGGGGCCTTTCGGCACGCTGCCCCAATACGGGATGGACTATTGGCCCCGGGACGCGAAAATCATCCAGGTGGACGTCAATGCCCGGGTGCTGGGAATGACCCGCAGGGTGGACGTGGCCAGTCCGGCTGAAGCCGGGGAGTTTGCCCGGGAACTGCTGCTGCTGATCCAGGACCTGAAACCCGGGCGCAAGGAAAACCGGAAGCGGAAGCGGGAACTGGAGCAGGAAAAGGCCCGCTGGTCGGATGAACTCCGGCGCTGGTCTTCCTCCACTTCCCGCCTGATGCATCCCCGCCGGTTTCTCTGGGAGCTGGCCGACGCCATCCCGGACGGCTCCATCGTCACCACCGATATCGGCAACAATTCCTCCCTGTGCAATGCCTATTTGAAATTCACCGGCGTCCGTCAGCATCTGGCGGCCCTGAGCTGGGGGAATTGCGGTTTTGCCTACGGGGCGGCCCTGGGGGCCAAGGTCGGGCGCCCGAAAACCCCGGTTTTCGCCTTCCAGGGGGACGGGGCCTACGGAATCAGCGGTCTGGCCGAGGTCATGACCGCGGTCCGGGAAAAGATCCCGGTAATCGCCCTCGTGGCCAATAACTTTGAGTGGGGGGCGGAAAAGAAAAATCAGATCGATTATTACGACCACCGTTTCGTGGGCACCAACCTGCCCGACAATCCGGATTACGCCCGGCTGGCCGAAGACATGGGGGCCAAGGGCTATCTGGTGGACGATTACCGCCAGATCAAGGAGGCGGTCCGGGACGCCGTGCAAACGGGTCGGCCCTGTGTCATCAATGCCGTCATCGAAGGGGGGGAAAAGGTCCTGGCCGAACCTTTCCGCCGGGACGCCTTGAAAAAACCGGTGCGCCTGCTGCCCAAGTACAAACACTTGACGGTGCCCTGCTGAAAGATTTTTCCACTGCCGGCAGGGATCAATTTTGATGGACACGCGGCATATTCAGGAATAAAATCTGCAAAAAATTTTTTGGAGGGAATTTTTTTAAATGAAGATCAAATGGGGAAGACTGATCGGGCTGGTTTTCATCGGGATCTGTCTTGTCATTGACCCCGCGACGGCGGCACAGAAAAAAGGCGCGGCGAAGACGGCGACAGCGCCAAAGAAAACCAATCTGCCGGCCAAGACGGCGGCGGCACCGCAGAAAACCAGCCCGCCGTCGATGGCGCCGTCGGTCGACGTCGCGCTGGTCTTTGGGAAGACCGGCACCGATCCGGGCGAGTTCGGCACCATCGACGGCGTCTGGGTGGATGCCCGGGGCCGGATATTGGTAGTCGACAAGGGCAACCAACGGATTAACTTTTTCAACGGCGGCGGCCGGTTTTTGAAGTCTTTCGGGGAGCCGGGTGAAGGCCCCGGCCAGTTCAAACAGTGCACGGGCATCGTCATCGATCGGCAGCAACGGATCATCGTCTCCGACCAGAACAATTTTCGCCTCCAGGTCTTCGATGCGGAGGGGAAATTCCTGACCGCCTTTGGTCGGAAAGGGACCGGCGACGGCGAGTTCCTGGAGCCCATGGGACTGGCCCTGGACTCCCGGGGGCACCTCTACGTGAGCGACGGAACCCGGGACGACATCCAGGTCTTTGACGAAAACTTTGCCTTTATCCGGAAATTCGGAACCTTAAAACCTGAGGCCGGACGGATGGAACGGATCGAATCGCTGGCCGTCGGCCCCTTGCCCCGGGAGGAAATCTTCGTGGCCGACGAAAAAAATTCCCGCATCCACCGGTTCAGCCCCGAAGGGGAGCACCTCGGGACTTTCGGGAAACAGGGCTCCGGGCCGGGAATGTTTGCCAAGGAAGTGGAAGGGTTGGCTTTTGATGATTTAGGGTATCTGTATGCGGTGGATGAAACCGCCGGCAAGATCGAGGTCTTCACCCCGGAGGGCCGGCCGGTGCATTCTTTCGGCGGGGGCCTGGGGATCCGTCCAGGCCAATTTAATTCACCGGACGGCCTCCATTACAGCCCCCTGTATCACAGCATGCTGGTGGCCGACCAAAAAAATCATCGGGTCCAGGTCTTTCATTTGGAGGACATCTGGAAAAACAAGAAGCGGGTATCCCAGAAACCGGATCACCAGCAGACCGGCCATTCCGCCGGGGATGGGCGGCTATAATACGAAAAAACGAACATCGAATATCGAACGCTGAATTTCGAATTGAAGCATGGCCCCGCGTTTCGCGGGGCTTTGTATTTTAAAGGGTCGGCGGCTTCGGGGGCAACGCCTTCGACTTCGGCTGCGGTAAATGACAGGCTTCAAGGATTCAAGGGGTCGCGGGATCAAGTGATCGGGTATTAAATGGTTTTCGCTTGAATCCTTGAAGCCTCGGCCCCTTGGCCCCTAAAGTATCGGCTTTAGCCGCTGGCAGCTTATTTGTTTCCCGCCAAAGTGAAATAGCTGGTCATCAGGTTACGGTAGTTGGGAATGTGGTTGGAAAAGAGCTTACCCAGACCTTCAACGTCGTTGCGCCAGTCGCGGTGCAGTTCACAGGCCAGGCCAAACCAGTTCAGCAACTGCACGCCGGCAGCCTGCATACGTAACCAGGCGCTATGGCGGGTTACCTCATTGAAAGTGCCGGAGGCGTCGGTGATCACGAACACCTCATAACCCGCTTCCCGGGCGGAAAGGGCCGGGAAAGCTACGCAGACCTCGGTAACCACGCCGGCGATGATTAGTTGTTTGCGCCCGGTCCTCTTCACGGCACCCACGAAATCTTCATTATCCCAGGCGTTGATGTTGCCGGGACGAGCGATGTAAGGCGCGTTCGGGAACATTTCTTTCAGTTCCGGAAGGAGCGGCCCGTTCGGGCCGTTCTCGAAGCTCGTGGTGAGAATGGTCGGCAACTGGAAATATTGGCCGCAGGCGGCGACCGCCAGCACGTTGTTCTTGAACTCGCTGGGCGAGAAGTCCTGAACCAGGGAGATCAGGCCCGCCTGGTGGTCTATCAACAGCAGCGCGGCCTCCTCTTTGGAAAGCCGGTTGTACCTGAAGGATGTACTCATGATTGCGCCCTCCTTGATTTAATTGTAGCTCCAGCGGCACCCCCTTTGTCAAGCGGTCAGCGCGCCGTTGGTCCGGATAATTTTTTTGGCGATAAATGAAAAAAATATCCTTATACTAAAAAGACTCCCCCCAAAGAGGACTCCCGGCCGCCGCAGGAAACCAAGGGGCCGGACCGCGCCATTGGAGAACTTATGAAAAAACGGATGACCCGCGAGCAACTGTTTCAGGAACTGGGAAAAATGCGGCGGCAGCTTCAGTTGCTCGAAGAGTGCAATCGGGAAAGGCAGACCACCCAGGCCAGATACGATAAACTCCTGGAATCGGCCCCGGACGCTATGCTCTTTATCGATCGAGAGGCCCGGATTGTTCTCGTCAACGCCCAGGCGGAGCAATTATTCGGATACCGCGAAGAGGATTTGGTGGGAAAAGACTTTCATCTCCTGATACCGGAAAAATATCGCCGCGACCATAAAAAGAATGTGGTCGAGTACTTCTTGCATCCCCGTGTTCGAAACATGGGGGCCGGCCTGAATATCTACGGGCTTAAGCAAGACGGGACCGAATTCCCGGCGGACATCAGCCTGAGCCCGATCGAGACGAACGGGGATTTTCTGGTCATTGCCTCGGTCCGCGACATCACGGAACGCAAGCAGGCGGAACTGCAAATTGAGCGGAATTACCGGATCCAGACGGCCATCAGTTCCGTGCTCAAGATTTCCCTGGAGCCGATTTCCCTGGAAGAGCAGTTGAACAAAGTACTGGGCCTCATTTTGACGATCCCGGGCCTTTCCTCCCGGGGCCAGGGAAGCGTCTATATCGTCGAAAACGAACCGGAGGTGCTGGTTTTAAAGGCCTGGCGTACCCTTCCCGAAATGCCTCCGCCCTGCGCGAGAATCCCTCTCAGCAAATGCCTGTGCGGGAAAGACGCCGCCACCTGTGCGGCGGCCTTTACGGAATGCGGGGACGGCCAAGACGGAAGCCAACGGCCGGCCCGATTTCCGCATGGCTTTTATTGCCTGCCCATGGCCTCAACCGGAAAGACGCTGGGACTGATCATCATTCCTATCGAAGAAGGACGCGAAAAAACGGTGGAGGAAGAGCGGTTCCTCACGGCTGTGGCCGATACGCTGGCGGCGGTGACGATGCGGCGGCAGGCCGAAATGGAGAAAAGCCGGCTTAAGGAGGAACTGGCCGAAGCCGAGAAAAGAGCGGCCCTCGGGAGAATAACCGCCGGTATGACCGACAAAATCAGAAACCCCCTGACCGCCGTGGGCGGATTCGTCCGGAGACTCGATAAAAAGCTGCCCGAAGGGTCACAAGAGAAGGGGTATGTGAAGTTTATCCTGGCCGAGGTCGACCGCCTGGAAAACATATTGCGCAATGTCCTTTTTTTATCCTGGGGCCCGGCCGTCCATCCGGAGCGATGCGACCTGAAGGAGATCGTCGGGAAGGCCCTGGGGCTTTTGGAGGAGCTTTGCAAAGAGCACTCCATTGCCATCGAGCGGTCCCTGGGAGAGGTGCCGCCCATCGAAGGGGAAAAAGAGCTGCTCCTGGTGGTGGTCGAAAACATTATCGTCAATGCCGTCGACGCCATGCCTCAGGGCGGCCGGCTGACCGTGGCCACCGGAACGGAGATGATCAATGGGGCGGTTTACGTGACGGTCAGGGTCAGCGACACCGGCGAAGGGATCAAGAAAGAGGATTTGAGCCGGATTTTTGAACCCTTTTTCACGACCAAGATTTCCACTAAAAGGATCGGGCTGGGTCTGGCCATTGCCAAGCGGGTCCTGGATGATCATAAGGGCTGGATCCGGGTGGAAAGCACCGCCGGCGCGGGCGCCAGCTTTGTGCTCTACCTGCCCAGCGTGGTGAGTAAGGGGATGAGGCCGGGGGCCAGTGACGTTACTTACCAGATTTAATATGGAAGCGCCTGGCTCGAAATCATTTTGGAGGTTAAATTCCAGAGTCGGTAGCGTCACAACCAACCGCCTGCTCAAATCCGGCGGCCATCAGCCAAGTCCCCCAGCTTTACCTGGTATCGCGAAGGGAAAACGAAGCCCCACCTGGCTGGCGGGCGAGACGCCCGCCCTACGAAAAAAGGAAAATCAGGTTGTCTTTTAAATTCTTAAAGGTGCCTGAACGTGTGGCCAAAAGCCGAGCAAGCAAATGGGATTGCGGTCTGGTTATCCATGGGGATGGTCGTGAAGAAACATAAAAAGGCTACGCCGCGAGTTCTCGAGCGCGGAGAATCTCCTGAGCATGCATAAGGGGAAAATTTATCCCTAACGGCGTCTTTAGGCCGCATCCCTCCTCGGTGAATTGATAGAGACTGTTTTGCCGCTTGTCCAAAGTTCATATTCACTCAAGTCAATATCATCACTCCAAGAAATACCATAGCCACCTGGATCAACACGAACGGCGTTAAAAAAGGCGGGGGTGGCAAGCAATTGGAATTGCGGTCTGCCCAGAAGCTTACGGCAGTCATAAATTTTTTCAACTCCACCATCGAAAGTGACCAGTAATTTTGCTTCTCCGATGGCTTTTACATCTTTGATCTTTGGAATTTTATCCATGTGCTGTTTACTCCAATCCGGGGAGCTGCTTAAACTCCTGACGAGTCCACATTTTCAACAGTTCTTTTTGGTAAATACCGGCCCATTCTTTGACGAGGAGTTGAGCTCTGCCCGACAAATCCCCTTCCATCATCTCCAATGATTCTATAGAAAAAACAGCGTTAAATTCTCCATAAATTGCATGAAAGTGCGGGGTTCCATGCTCGCTTTGGCTGAAATACATTTTAACAATAATGCCGTAAAATCTGGCAATGACCGGCATACTTCTCTCCCCTTCTTATCGGTCATTTCTTATAATTCGATTTTTATCCGTGAGAGTGATTATATCACGTTTTTAGGCTCAAGCTAATAATTATTGATTAGGCTCTTGTCGATGTAGGGAGCTGATGGGGCCGGGGCCCCTATCAGCGGGAAATCATGGGGGTATCCAATATCCTGATCCGTGCCTCCTGCTTCGGCGCTGTCCAGAACTGAGAAAGGGGTTAGACCATTGATCTCAAGACAATCGAGGCATCCACCGCGACCGGCTCGCCCTTCACGACCAGCAGCGGGTTGACGTCGATTTCTTTAACGGCATCCACGCGGCAGGCCAGGTCGCCCAAACGAATCAGCCAATCGGCCAGAAGGTCCAGGTTGACCGGGGTCGCTCCCCGAAAGCCTTCCAGCAGGGCCCGGCCGCGTAGTTTCGCCACCATCTGCTCCACGTCCCACTTCGTAACCGGGGCGAGGCGGAAGACCACATCCCGGTAAACCTCGGCCCGGACGCCGCCCAATCCCAGCATCACCGCCGGCCCGAACTGGGGGTCCCGGACGACGCCGGCGATCAGTTCCAGGTCGCCCTGCAATTGCGGTTGAACCAGGTAATCGGCCGGCGGCTGGGGTCTGTCGGCCATTTCCCGGAAAGCGCTTTGCAATTGTTCCGCGGTGTTCAGGTCCAGCCGGACCAGCCCGGCCTCCGTTTTGTGGACCAGCCCCGGGGAGCGGCCCTTCAGGACCACCGGGTAGCCGAAGCCCTCGGCCGCTGCCAACACCTCGGAAAGGTCCGCGGCGAGGATTTCCGGAACGACGGCCAGCCCCAGTTTCCGGAGCAGGTTTTTGGCTTCCCGTTCATCCAGGATAGATTCCCGGGAGGCTTCGATTTTTGTTTTCAGGGATTGAAAAATTCCAGGGTCCGGCGCTGCGGTTGCGGCCGTTGCCGATTCCCGTTTTGCCCCGAATTCAAAGATCCCGGCCAGGACCCGCACCACCCGCTGGATTTCATTGAAAACCGGGAACCCCATTCCCTCCAAGGACAGGCGGGTGGGGTGGTAGCCCTTCTCGTGACCCATGACCCAGAAGAGGACGGGCTTGCGGGTTTCATGGAGACCTTTAAATAATTTTTCCACGTCGAGGAACCAGACCCCGAAACCGGCAAAAAGATGGACGATGATCGCATCCACCCCGGGATCCATAAGGAGAGCGGCCAATCCTTCCCGGTAAGTGATCTCCGGGCCGTGTTTTTCCATGGCCGGCCAGAAATCCACCGGGTTGTTGACCGGCATCCAGGAAGGGGATAACTTTTCCAGCCGCTGCCTGGTGGCCGGGGCCAGGTCGGCCAGGGCCAGACCGGAGGCCTCGAGATGGTCGGCGGTGACGATCCCGGCGGCCCCACTGAAGGTGAAAACCGCCACCCGGGGTTTTCCTTGCGGCGGTCCGGTCCGCTCAAAATCCATTTCCAGGGTCCGGGCCAGATCCACCAGCTCGAAAAAATCGTCGGCCTGGTAAACCCCGGCCTGATCCAGGGCGCCCCGGATCAGTTCAAAGTTCCCGGCCAGCGACGCCGTGTGCGAAGCGGCCGCCCGGGCGCCGGCAGCGCTTTTTCCCCCTTTGAGCACCACGACGGGCTTTTTTCTTTGCGAGGCCAGTTCGAAAAAACGTCGGCCCCGGGGAAATGACTCGACGTATAGGGCGATGACCCGGGTGTCGTCGTCCTCCAGGAAATATTCCAGCAGGTCGGTTTCATCGATGTCGCCTTTATTGCCGATGGAACAAGCCTTGGCCAGGCGCAGGATCTTGTGGCTCATGAGGGTGGTCATAAACCCGCCGGCCAGCAGGCCGCTCTGGACGATCAGGGATACGCCCCCCGGATTCAACACGTCCTGCCAGGCGTCCGGGGCGATAAAGGAAAAGACGTAGCGCTTCCGGATATCGATCAGGCCCATGCAGTTGGGCCCCCAGAGACGCATTCCGCTCCGGCGGGCGATTTCCAGGCAGCGTTCCTGGAGGGCCCGGCCCTCGGGGCCCACTTCGGCAAAACCGCCGGATTCGATAATGACCCCTTTGAGGCCCCTGGCCGCGCATTCCTCCAGGACCGGCGGAACTGCCGGAGCCGGCACGAAAACAATGGCCAGGTCCACCGGGTCCGGGACCTCGGCAACCGAAGGGTAACAGGGCAGCCCGAGTATTTCGGGATAGCGGGGATTTACCGGGTAAATCGAGCCGTCGTAGCCCAGGGTCAGGTTGGCGAGCAGGCTATAACCGCCGGTATTGGTTTTGGGAGTGGCCCCCACCAGGGCGATCCCCTGCGGTTCAAAGAAGAATTTCATGAGCAGCCTTTCTATAGATGCAGTGCCGATGATATAGCACAATGGTGCTAAAATTGAACAGCCCTAATCATGAACAGGGTTGGGAAAATTTTCCGGTTTGGCTTGACCCGGTCAATAAATACCGTTAAACTGCACCAATGAAGTTTTCAGGCTATAAGCTATTTTGTGTTTTTATTCTGTCCCTATTCTTAATGGAATATCTGGAATCCTCCGTGGTAGGGGTTCGTGCTTATCCCAATTTTCCATTGCCCCGGGAATCTCCCGATCATAAAGGAATTACAATTCCGGAGAAGCACGATACGCCGGCCCCCCAGGCCATGCTTTTCGATCCAGGAACTGAATTAAAGACTGAAATTATAATAAAATCGTTTACTTTGGTGGCGCAGAACTTGTCGCCGCAGTCTGTTTATTCCAAAATTTATCATCCTCCTCTTTCCCCCTCGTCGACCCCTGCGCGTATTAACCTAAATTGACCTTTCCCTATAACGTTTTTATCCTGGATCCAACATTATTCTGATGGCTATCCGGGTTTTTCTAATGGGGGGAATCCAGCATGAAGTTCTTTTCCATGACGCTTTTGATCGGGACTAGGCAGTCCTTAACCACGACCAAGAAGGGCTCGTCGGTAATAAAAAAGATCGCCTTGTTTTTCGGTGTCTTTTTCCTCTTGGGCGGTTGGCCTTTTTCTGGGGCTGTTGCGCAAACTCCAGGCTGGGAGGAAATTATTTTTAAAGACGATCCGGCAACCCGGTTCGTTTCCGGCATCTGGTATAAGGATCGAGTCTATGCCGGGACCCACAATCCCGGATCGGTTTATGTCTTCGGCCTCGACCCTTTGGGATCGGATGTAAAACGCGCCTTTTTTCCCGATAAACAGGCTCCTACGGAGGCCGTACTCGATCTCATCGCCTTTCGGAATGAACTGTTTGGGGTGGTAGAAAAAAGTCCTTCTGAAATAAGAAGACTAAATTGGGAAAATGGAACCTGGGATCCGGTTGACATCCCCTCCCGGGAAGGTTTTTACTTCGGCGCCGTTTTTCGGGGGAATCTATTTATCAGCGGCGGAGTTCCGAAACATGACGGCATGACCATTTTCCGTTCCAAGGACGGTCGGAGCTTTGTTCAGGTGGCCCATTTGTCCGACTGGGTTTGGGTCCCGGCGGTATATCAAGACCATCTCTACTTCCTGGGCCATAAGGGATCAGCGTATTCCAAAGGAGGAACGGCCGCTTTCCGGACCAATAATGGAAGTCGATTCGAACGAGTGCCATCCCTGGAGGGAAAATTCCAGTACCAGTGCGCCTATCCCTGGAAGGGCCATCTTTATCTGGGTATCGGCGGTTGGACGACAGCCCGCGGAGCGAAAAACCAAGCCCAAATTTACCGGTTCGACGGAAAGCGGCGGGAGCAAGTGCTGGTCGATATCCAAATGAACGGGATCACCAGCCTGGCCGCTTGCGGCCGATACCTGTACGCCCTGGCCGATTCCGGGTGGGAAAGCCGGGAAGGGGTGTCCACCCTCTACCGGACGGCCGACGGGAAAGACTGGGAGATTGTCCGGTCTTTTCCGCACCCTGAAATGCGGAAAATCGAGATCGTGGCTGGCAAACACATTCTTTTGTTGGGGGGAAAAAACCGGGAATACGCCGCAGCCTACCTGCACAAAAATTTTTGCGAATAAGACCGCTCTTGTGATTTCGGTTGTTCCTATCCGGAAAATTGGGCAAAATACAGAGGTACGTCATTCACTCAAATAATAATTCAGGAGTCGGAGAAGATGAACAGGTTCAACAAAAAATCCATAAGCTGGGTCCCGGTCGTGATGTTGGCTTTATGTGGTCTTGGGATTTTCCCCCCGGCTGCCCCGGCGCAGACCTTGTCCCCAGGGCAACTGGTCTATGTGCCCATCTATTCCCATATCTATTACGGTGACCGGGAGCGGACCATCCTGCTGACCGGCATCCTGAGCATCCGCAACACGGATCCCAAACAGCCCATCACCATCCTGCAGGCGGATTATTATGACAACGACGGAAAACTGCTCCGGAAGGAAATCAACCAGCCGGTCACGCTGGGCCCGCTCGGCTCCGCCCGCTTTATCGTCAAGGCCTCGGACACCGCCGGGGGATCGGGGGCTAATTTTCTGGTGCGCTGGAAAGCGGCCACCCCGGTCAACGAACCGATCCTGGAAGGAGTCATGATCGGCACCTCCATGGGACAGGGCATTTCCTTTACCTCCCGGGGTGTACCGATCAAGGAAAAGTAATCCGGTTTCCTGGGAAAAGGTTGCGGGCACCCGGGTTGACTTTTTTGAGCGTTTCCCTATAATAAAACTATGGCGAATGAATCCAAAAAAGGCAGGATATGGTGTCTCCTGCTGCTTTCCCTGTTCCTGATGGAATATCTGGAGCCGTCCGCCATCGGGGTGCGGGCCTGGGTCGCTGTACCATTGACCCAGGGAAATCCGGACCGGGAGAATCCGCCCACTCCCCATGCCATGGTCTTCAATACCCCGCTGCAGATCGACGCGAGGCTGACCATAGCCTTTTTCATACCCGTTCCTGTCATTTCTTCCCCCCAAGCGGTTTATTTTAAAATCGAACGCCCGCCGCTCTCTCCCTTGGCGGTACCCCACTCCGTTTAGTTTCCATAAAACACGAATTTATTCTCCGGCCGTCCGTCGGCACGCCGGTGTGCTGCGTACTGGACCGTTTATCTTCGGAGGGCTATTGCCATGAAATTTTTTTCTCTGCTGGTTTTAATCGGGGCCGTCCTGGCCCTGGGGATCATAGGAATTTTTGCGGCCAAACTGCTGCTGGGCCTGCTGCCTAAAAGCCTGGTGACGGTTATCCTGGCCGTTGCTGGTTTTATCCTGGTCCTGGCCGTTATCCGCCTCAACAGCCGCCAAGCCGTGGCGGCAGCGGAGAAGTAATCCGGGGCGCTTTTTAAATGGTTGCCGTTTGGCAACGAAACTGCTTACAATTAAATTGGTTGACGTTTCCAAATCCAGCCACCGGTGGTATTATTTAAAATTGCGTATTGGTATTGGAAATGGAAATCCCTCTGCAGCACGGAATTGATAAGCGGGGACAAGGCCTTCGTCCTCTCCGCTGAAAAGACGCTGCCGCAGGTGCGGGCTGGCTTGAAAAGAAAGCCGCTCCCGGCGGGGGATCGATTTAAATCCGATGGATCAATCCAGCAATAAATTGCCCGAGGAACACCGGCAACAATCGCCGCCCGGGGCTGCCTCCGCTCCGGACCAATCCGGGGCCGGGGAAACGCCGGGAAGGGGGCAGGACGAAAAACTCAACCGCTACGGGTTGGTCGTTCTGCTGGTCGCGGCCGGTTTGGCCGTGGTCCCTCTGTTTCGTTTTTTCCTGGTCCCGGTCATCCTGGCCGCCACCTTTTGCACGCTCTTCTATCCGCTTTATGCCCGGTTACTGGATTTTTTTCGGGGACACTCGGGGCTGGCCGCTTTGCTGACCTGTTTTATCCTCCTGGGGGGGCTCCTGATTCCGGCCTATGTGGTCCTGCATCTCGTGGCCCTGCAGATGATCGACCTGGTGGCCGTCGCCAACCGGACCATCCGCGACATTTTGGCCGAAGGAGACAGGGGGCTGCTCGGCGAACTGGCCCGGCTGCCGCTGATAAGGTTCCTGGTGGCGAACGAACTGATCCGGCAACTCGACTGGACATCCCTGGTGCAGGAAGCGGCAAAAACGGCCGGCAAGATCGGGACCTTTTTAATCAACAAAACCTCGGGCGGAATCATCAACCTGCTGGCCACCCTGGGGGTTACCGTGTTCAGCATGTTTTACTTTTTCAAGGACGGCCGTCAGATATTGGGAAGCCTGGAGGCCCTCAGCCCGCTCCGCCAAGGCCACGACCGGCTGCTCTTCGACCGGTTCGTCCTGATCTCTCGGGCTACCATCAAGGGGACCCTGCTGATCGGGGTCATTCAGGGCCTGGTCGGGTCCCTGGTGCTGCTGGTTTTCGGGATAGACACCTGGCTGCTGTGGGGGTTCGTGACCCTGATCTGTTCCGTTATCCCTATGGTCGGTCCCTGGGTGGTGCTGATCCCGGCCGGCGTCGTTCAGATCGCCTTGGGCCACCTCTGGCAGGGCGTGGCCATCATCTTAATCAGCCTGACCGTTGTCTCCAGCATTGACAATCTGTTGCGCCCGAGGCTCGTGGGACGGGAGGCCCGGATCCATGATCTGCTGATTTTCTTTGCCACTCTCGGCGGGATCGCCACCTTCGGGGTCATGGGTTTTATCGTCGGTCCGGCCCTGCTGTCCCTGTTTCTGGCGGTCGTCGACATTTATAAAATGGAATTCAAGGAACAACCGGCATGATACCCGCCGGCTCTTTTGACGCCATCATTTTCGATCTGGACGGGGTGGTCACCGATACGGCCTCCGTGCATGCGGCGGTCTGGAAACGGATGTTCGATGACTTCCTCTCGCGGCAGGCCGCCCGGGAAGGGATTGCCTTTCGGCCTTTTGAAATCGAAACGGATTACCGTTCCTACGTGGATGGGAAATCCCGTCTCGACGGGCTGAGGAGTTTCCTCGAGTCCCGGAGGATCACCCTGCCCGAGGGTCGGCCGGAGGACCCGCCCGAGGCCGAAACGATCCAGGGTCTGGCCCAGCGCAAGAATTCGGATTTCCTGAAGCAGATCCGGGAAAAGGGTGTGAAGGTATACGGAGCCACCGTGGATTTGATCCGCCGCGCCAAAAAGCACGGCCTGAAAACCGCTGTTATTTCGTCGAGCAAAAGCTGCGCCCTGATTCTGGATTCCGCAAATCTTGCAGATTTTTTTGACGTGCGGGTTGACGGGGTGGATGCGGAACTCCTGGGAATTCCCGGTAAACCGGCCCCGGATATCTTCCTGGAGGCAGCCCGTCAATTACAGGTGAAACCGGAGCGGGCGGTGGTGATCGAAGACGCCCTGTCCGGCGTCCGGGCCGGGCGGGCCGGAAAATTCGGACTGGTCATCGGCATCGCCAGGACCGGCGGAAGAGAAGTCCTTCAGGACAATGGAGCGGATGCCGTGGTGGCCGACCTCTCTGAAGTTTCCATTGCCGGTGATCTGGAAACCGCGGAATCACTCCCCTCCGCCCTGAAGAATTTTGAAAGCATCTCCCGTCAGGTGGGCGAAAAACGCCCGGCGGTCTTTCTGGACTATGATGGCACTCTTTCGCCCATCGCCGAAACCCCGGACCGGGCGGTCTTACCGGAAGACATCCGGCGGGCGGTGACGGAATTCTCCCGGCATTGCCCGGTGGGGATCATCAGCGGTCGGGATCTCAGAGACGTGCGGGACAAAGTGCGGATTGACTCCATGGTTTATGCGGGAAGCCACGGTTTCGACATCGCCGGGCCGGGGGGGATGCAGGTCGCGATCGCCGTGGGGGAGAAGTTCCTTCCCGTCCTGGACCAGGCGGAAAAAGAGCTGTCCCGGAAGCTCGCTTCCATTCCGGGCCTGCTCGTAGAGCGGAAAAAATTCGCCATCGCCGTCCACTACCGGCAAGTGGATCCCGAAAGAGTGGAAGGGATTGAAAAGGTCGTGGACGAGGTGGCCGACCGGCACCCGGACCTTCGGAAGTCCTACGGGAAAAAGATTTTCGAACTCCAGCCCCGGGTGGACTGGCATAAGGGAAAGGCGCTTTTCTCCTTGCTGCGCGTCCTGCATCTCTCCGGTCCGGATGTGCTGCCCTTCTACATCGGGGATGATGTGACCGACGAGGACGCCTTCCGGGCGCTGCAGGGACGGGGAATCGGCATCGTGGTCCGGGATCAGCCCCAGGAGACCGCCGCCGCCTACAGCCTGAAAAATCCCGATGAGGTCCGCGAATTTCTTCTTCGACTGCTCCCGTTCTGCAGGAGGTCGACATGAATTCCTGGAAGCTGGTGTATGAAGGATTCGATCCCCAACGGGAAAACCTGCGCGAGGCCCTCTGCACCCTGGGAAACGGATATTTCGCCACCCGCGGCGCGGCGCCGGAATCGGAGGCGGGCGAGATTCATTACCCGGGCACGTATCTGGCCGGAGGATATAACCGGCTGAAAACAGACATCGCCGGGCGGGTCATCGAAAACGAGGACCTGGTGAACATGCCCAACTGGCTGGTCACCCGGTTCCGGCCCGCAGGGGAAAACTGGTTGAATCTGCTGTCCGTCCAAATCCTTTTCTACCGCCAGGAACTGAACTTGAAAGAGGGCCTCCTCTCCAGAACGGTCAGGTTCCAAGACAAACCAGGCCGGGAGACCACCTTGATCCAGCGGCGTTTCGTCCACATGGAACAGATGCACCTGGCCGCGTTGGAAACCACGATCATCCCGGAGAATTGGTCGGGACCCCTAGAGGTCCATTCCGCCCTGGATGGAACGGTTATCAATGCCGGGGTTGAGCGGTATAAACAGCTTAACGGCAAGCATCTGGCGCCCCTGCGAAGCGAGGGGCTCGATGACGAAACGATCCGTCTGCTGGTGGAGACCAGCCAATCCCGCCTGCGGGTGGCCGAGACCGCCAGAACCCGTGTGTTCTCCGGCGAACAACCGCTCGAAGTTGAAAGGAAACTGATCGAACAACCCGGATACATCGGCCAGGAATTTTTTGTCGAAGCGGCGGAGCGCAAACCCCTGCGGATAGAAAAGGTCGTCTCCTTCTTCACCTCCAGGGATTTGGCCATCTCCGAGCCGGCCCTGGAGGCCGCGGAAGCCGTCGGGCCGGCGGGGGGGGTTGCCGACCTCCTTAAAAGCCACGTGCGGCAATGGGCCCATCTGTGGAAGCGCTGCGACATCCTGCTGGAAAACAACGACCGCGCCCAGATGATCCTGCGGCTCCATATTTTTCACCTGCTGCAGACCGTTTCGAGAAACTCCATCGATCTGGACGTGGGCGTTCCGGCGAGGGGCTGGCACGGTGAAGCCTACCGGGGGCATATCTTCTGGGACGAACTCTTCATCTTCCCATATCTCAACCTGAGGTTACCGATGCTCACCCGCTCTTTGCTGCTTTACCGCTACCGGCGATTGAACCGGGCCCGCCGGGCGGCGGGAGAGGCCGGGGTCCGGGGCGCCCTCTATCCCTGGCAGAGCGCAAGCAATGGGCGGGAAGAAACCCAACATCTCCATCTGAACCCGAAGTCAGGCCGGTGGCTGCCGGACAACACCCATCTGCAGCGCCATGCCACCAGCGCCGTGGCCTACAATGTCTGGCAGTATTACCAGGCCACCGGAGACCGGGAGTTTCTGTCCACCTACGGTGCGGAGATGATTTTGGAGATCGCCCGGTTTCTGGCCGGCCTGGCGACCTTTAACCGGGAACTCGACCGCTATGAAATTCTCGGCGTCATGGGGCCCGATGAATATCATGACCGCTACCCGGAGTCGGAAAAACCCGGTTTGAACAACAATGCTTACACCAACGTGATGGCCGTCCAGGTGCTGCGGACCGCCTTTAAAACGATGGAGGCCCTCGCACCCCAAAGAAGGGCTGACCTGCTGGAGGTCCTGGGCCTGGAACAGGCGGAGCTGGACCGGTGGCAGGATGTCATCCGGAAGATGCGCGTCGTCTTCCACGAAGACGGCATCATCAGTCAGTTCGAGGGGTATGAGCAACTGCGGGAGTTCGACTGGGAGGGGTACAAAAAAAGATACGGCGATATCCAAAGGTTGGACCGGATTCTCGAGGCGGAAGGGGACACCCCCAACCGGTATAAGGCTTCGAAACAGGCGGATGTGCTCATGCTCTTCTTCCTCTTTTCGGCCGAGGAAATAACGGAACTCTTCACCCGGATGGGCTATGACTTCGATCCCGGCAGCATCCCCGGGAATATCGACTATTACCTGAAACGGAGTTCCCACGGCTCCACCCTGAGCAACGTGGTCCATTCCTGGGTTCTGGCCCGGTCAGACCGCCCGCGCTCCCTGGAGCTTTTCCACCGGGGCCTGGAGAGCGACATCTCGGACGTTCAAGGCGGCACGACCCATGAAGGCCTTCATCTCGGCGCCATGGCCGGGACCGTTGATATTCTGCAGCGCTGCTACACGGGATTGGAATTTCATGACGACCTTCTTTTTCTCAACCCGAGCATTCCCCAGGGATTACCGAAAATCGCCATGCGTATCAAATACCGGGGGAACTGGTTTGCCCTGACCGCCACCCCCGAGTACCTGACCATTGCCTCGAGCGAGTGCCGGCTGCAGGCGGCGAAAATTTCCTTTCAGGACCGGATCTACGAACTCGAGCCCGGGGGGACGTTGACGTTTGACCTGAGCCGGAAGAAAAAAGAAAGGAGGCCCAGAAGACCATGAATAACCGAAAAAAAAGAGATCTTCCCCACTGCCCGGGAAGATGCCCGATCCGCCGAGTTGTGCCCCCCCTCGCCCCAGACCCTTTCAGCGGCTTATCGCTTGGCCTTCCGGGACCACGATTTCCTTCTTCGGGATGAGCTGCGTCCGGTGCTAATTTTTGGGCGGACCTTCTGGGAGCGCGTAGTTCATTTTGAGGCTTTGGCGGAAGAGGGGACCATCACGGCGGAGGATATCGAACTCTTCCGGTATGTCGAAACCACGGAAGAGGCCTGGGCGATCATTTCGGAAACATACCCGGTTGTTTTAAACAACCGCAAGGGAGACCGACGATGAAGAGCGGCCTGTTTCAAGGGTCCTGGCAGTTGGGAACCGTTATGGGCATTCCCATCCGGGTGCATTTTTCCTGGCTGCTGGTCTTTGGGTTGATTACCTGGTCCTTGTCCACCCAATATTTCCCGGCCGCCGCCCCGGAACTTCTTTGGTTTTCCTATTGGATCAATGGTTTGTTGGCGGCCCTGCTTCTTTTCGGGTCGGTGGCCTTCCACGAACTGGCCCATTCCTGGGTGGCCCGTCGCTACGGGATGAATATTTCAGGCATCACCCTTTTTATCTTTGGAGGGGTGTCGGAACTGGAGGGCGAGGTCCCCAACCCCAGGGCCGAGTTCCGGATCGCCGTGGTGGGGCCTTTGTCCAGCCTTTTCCTGGCGGGTCTTTTTTTTCTGCTGGCCCGCCAAACCGCCGGCGGCGGCATCCAGGCCCTTTTTTTTTACTTGGCCCGGATCAACCTGATCCTCGGCATCTTCAATTTAATCCCGGGTTTTCCCATGGACGGGGGCCGGGTATTGCGGGCGGCCATCTGGAGCCGGAAAAAGGACTTTTTTCAGGCCACCCGGAAGGCGTCCGGCATCGGCCAGAAATTCGGCTTGTTTTTAATTATTTTTGGAATTTTTTCTTTATTTGGGCGTATGCCGGGCGGCTTATGGCTGATGCTGATCGGCTGGTTCCTCTATACCGCCGCCCAGGCCAGTTACCAGCAGGCCACACTGCAGCAGAGCCTTGCCGGGGTCAAAGTGAAGGACATCATCACCCGAGACCTCGTCACCCTGCCGGCCACGATGTCCTTAGAGGAAGCCGTGTCGGAGTATTTCCTGAAGCACGGGTTCGGCGGGTTCCCGGTTATGACGAACGGTCGGTTTTTGGGATTTATTACCCTCAAGGAGATCAAAAACATCCGCCGGGAGGAGTGGGGAAGCGTAACGGTATCCGAATTAGCTGTTCTCCCCGGTGAAAAAGGAGAGGTCACGCTGGAAGATGAGGCCATGAAATCCCTGGAACTGATGATCAAGGAAGATAAAGGGCGGATCGCGGTGTTGGATCGGGGGGCCTTTGTGGGCATGATAACCCGCAACGGCATCGCCCGCTTTCTGCAGATCAAAAAAGAGATGGCCGGGATGTGACGGGAGCTATTCATGAAATGGTATCAATCCGATATTGAAGATGTATTGAAAAAACTGGAGACCTCCGTCAAAGGGCTGACGGAAGCCGAAGCAGCCGACCGGATCCAAAAATACGGTCCCAATAAGCTGGCCGAGGAGGGGCAGATCAGCCGCTGGAAACTCCTCCTGCACCAGTTTACCAGCCCGTTGATCTACATCCTGATGCTGGCCGCCGTGGTGACCTTTTTTCTTGAAGAGTACAAGGACACCGGCGTGATCGTAGCGGTCATCCTCCTCAACGCCCTTATCGGTTATACCCAGGAGCTGAAGGCCGAGAAGAACGTCCGGGCCCTGAAAAAACTGGTCGTGGCCAAGGCCCGGGTGATCCGGGACGGGCGGGAACTCGAGATCGACAGTGACGGCTTGATCCCGGGGGACCTGGTGGTTCTGGCCTCCGGTTCCAAGGTTCCGGCGGACCTGCGTTTGACCAAGACCCTGGAACTCAAAGTGGACGAAGCCCTGCTGACCGGGGAATCCCTGCCGGTCGAAAAAAATCCCCGACTCATTCCGGAAGAAAACCTCACCTCGGGAGACCAGCGCAACATGGCTTTTATGGGAACGGTGGTGGTCAACGGCCGGGCCAAAGGGGTGGTCGTGGAAACCGGACCGCGGACGATTCTGGGGCAAATCGCCACGGAGGTCCAGGAGGCCCCCACCCAGAGGGCTCCGCTTCAGGAAAAGTTCGACCGCTTCGCCAGGAATATCGGCCTGATCGTCCTGGTGGCCTCCGTCATCCTGTTTGTGGCCGGCATCCTGACCGGGGAGAAGGTCAAGGAAATGTTCATGACCGTCGTGGCCGCCGCGGTGGCGGCCATTCCCGAAGGACTGCCGGTGGTGGTTACCATCACCCTGGCTATCGGCGTCACCCGCATGGCCCGCCGCAACGCCATCGTCCGGCGGCTGCCGGCGGTGGAAACGCTGGGGAGCACCACCGTTATCGGCTCCGATAAAACGGGGACCCTGACCAAAAACGAGATGACCGTTAAGGCGGCTTATGCCGGAGACCACGTTTACGAAGTGACCGGGGAAGGATACGAACCGAAGGGTGAGATCCTGTCGGAATGGCTGGCGGTCGATTCCGGAATCCCTCCGGAGCTGCAAACGGTTTTTCGGATCGGCCTGCTGTGCAACGAATCGGAACTGTACGAGGAGGAAGGCGTTTACCGGGTGGACGGGGACCCGACCGAGGCCGCGCTGATCGTCTCCGCTCTGAAGGCCGGTCTCGATGCCGAGGTGGAGCGCAACAACTACCCGCAGATCGATCTCATTCCTTTCGAGTCGGATCGGGGGTACATGGCCACCCTCCACCGGCAGGGAGAAAAAAAATGGATTTTCATCAAGGGGGCACCGGAAAAACTGTTTGACATCTGCACCACCTGCTCCGGGGGTCCCTGGGAGAAGGTAGGGCACATTGCCGAAAATTTTGCCCGCGAGGGGTTGCGGGTCCTGGCCATGGCCTACAAGGAAGTACCGCTGGAAACCGAAGAGCTCACTCACGAACTGCTGGAAACCAGCCTGGTTTTTGCCGGGTTGCAGGGCATGCTGGACCCCCCGCGACCCGAGGTCATCGGCGCCATCGAGGGCTGCCGCAAAGCCGGGATCCGGGTGGTCATGATCACCGGGGACCACGCCGTCACGGCCCGCACCATCGCCCGGAAACTAGGGATCGGGGGCAAGGACCCTGGAGTCCTCACCGGCCGGGAGCTGGAAACGATGAGCGATGACGATCTGTTCGAACGGGTCCGGGAAGTCTCGGTGTATGCCCGCGTCTCCCCCAACCACAAACTGCGGATCACCCAGCAACTGATCCGGCACGGGGACATCGTAGCCATAACCGGCGACGGGGTGAACGACGCCCCGGCCCTGAAGGCGGCCCATATCGGCGTGGCCATGGGCCAAACCGGCACTGACGTGGCCAAGGAGGCCGCGGACATGGTCCTGGCTGACGACAACTTCGCCAGCATCTTCAATGCCGTGGAGGAGGGCCGGATTGTTTTCGACAACCTGCGCAAGGTCACCTTCTTTCTGATTCCTACCGGGATCGCGGCCATCCTGTCGATCCTGGGATCGGTCCTGCTCGGGCTGCCGCTGCCCTACCTGCCGGCCCAGTTGCTCTGGATCAACCTGGTGGCCAACGGCCTGCAGGACGTGGCCCTGGCCTTCGAACCGGGGGAGCCGGGTGTGCTTTCCCGGCCGCCGCGGGACCCCCGGGAGGGGATCATGTCCCGGACCCTGATCGAACGGACGGTACTGGTGAGCCTGTTGATTTCTGTCGGGGTCCTATGGGAATTCCGGCAGGCCCTGGAGCAGGGGGCCACCCTGGAAAAGGCCCGGACCCTGGCCATGACCACCATGGTCTTTTTCCAGTTCTTCCAGGCCTGGAACAGCCGTTCCGAGTATCAGTCGGTCTTTCGCCTCAGCCCGGTGAGCAACCCGTTCCTTTTTTATGGGATGATCGCCGCTGTGCTGTCCCAACTGGTCGTGATTTACGTCCCCTCCCTGCAGTGGGTCTTCCGGACCGAGCCGATCACCGGCCCGGAATGGCTCCAGGTCCTGCTACTGGCCCTGACCGTGGTCGGGGTCGTGGAGGTCGACAAGTGGCTGAGGAGGAGGGGAAAGATCCATGCGTGATTACCTGAAAAAACTTGACAGGCCCCGGCGCTCGAAACTATCATGTGAATTATAATTCACATTTAACCATGGGCACCGAAAAAGTTCAAACCGACATCCGCCGGGACCAGATCGCCCAGGCGGTGCTGCAACTGATTTCCCGGAAGGGCCTGAAGGGGTTGAGCGTGGCCGGGGTGGCCGCCGAAATCGGCCTGGTGCCCTCCGCCCTGTACCGGCACTTCCGCAGCAAGGACGAGATGGTGGACGTCGCCCTGGAGATCATCGGCCGCCGGCTGCTGGAAAACGTGGAGGCCGTCTGCCGGGAGGTCGCAGATCCGCTGGAGCGGCTGCGCCGGCTGCTGGAGCGTCAGGTGAAATTGGCCCGGGACAACCCAGCCATCCCCCGGATCATTTTTTCCGAAGATGCCTATCCCCATTACCCGGAACGGAAGGAAAAAGTCTACCGTTTGATTAAAACCTTCCTGGCCCGGGTGGAGGCCGTCGTCCGGCTGGGGCAACAAAACGGACAGATCCGGGGGGATTACGCCCCCCAAACGGTAGCGGTGCTGTTCCTGGGATTGTTCCAGCCCGCGGCGGTTTTGAATTATTTGAGCGCGGGCCGCTACGATATCGAAGGCCATATGCACCGGGTCTGGCCCATATTCCGGGAAGCTCTGCAAAGGGAACCGCCCCTTCCGGCCCGGAAGCCCGGGGCCGGAAACACTAAAAAAAGTTGAAATAGCCATTTTGCTCGGTAATCGAAAGCCGAAGAAAGAATCCACCCCCTTGATCACGCCGTGGGTGTGAGAGGATTAGGGAAGGAGTGAAACCGGTTACGGTGAGGATACGGGAATTCACCCACCCCCCAACCCCCGGAGCCTGTCCCGCGGCAGCGCGGGATCGAGGGAGGGGGAGCACCGACGCTGATCGTCTCGAGAAGATACATTTTTTCAGGAAGGCTAAACTGTTACAGAGGAAGGAGAAAACCCATGAAACCTAAACCCTGTCTGTTCCCAATCGCATTGGTGCTGCTGATCGGTTGGGGGGCGCTGCGGGTGCTGCCGGCGGCGGGAGCCGCTCAGTGCGATACCCTGGCCGGCCCCGTGGTTCAGGATGCCCGGATGGCGCTGGAGACCGGCGACGTGACCCCGGTGCTGAAATGGGTCGGGCCGCAGCAGGAAAAAAAGGTTCGGGCCGCCTTCCAAAAGGCCCTAGCGGCTAAAACCGCGGCCCCGGCCATAAAGGAAAAGGCCGAAATGGAATTTTTCGGCACCCTGGTGCGCATTCACCGTGAAGGGGAGGGCGCCCCCTACACCGGGCTCAAGCCCGGCGCAGCGATCGAGCCTGTTGTGGCGGCGGCCGACAAGGCCCTGGAGACGGGAACGGCGGACGACCTGATCAAACAGGTCAATGACGCTGCGACCGCCGGCATCCGCCAGCGGTTCGAGCGGGTGGTGGAGAAGAAGAAGCACGCCGGGGAGAGCGTCGCCGCCGGCCGGGAATATGTCGCCGCTTACGTCGATTTTACGCATCATGTGGAAGGCTTATATCAAAAGGCGGCGGGCGGGGAAGCTCACCATCAGGATGTCCGGAAAAAGCACCCTAAACATGGAGAAGTCAAGCGGGGCCACCCGGATCCCCAGCATAAGCATTAAGGAGGTGGTTTCATGCTGCCGATCGGTCCCCTCATGGTGGAACACCGGCTGATAGAAAGGATGATCGGAGTCATCCGAAAAAAAGTGGAACGGTGGGAACAGGAGCAAAAGATAGATCCTGATTTCATCGATGAGGCCGTCGAATTCATCCGTCTGTATGCGGACCAATGCCACCACGGCAAGGAGGAGGATATCCTTTTCCGGGACTTGAGCAAAAAGTCCCTGCCCAAGGACCTGAAAAAGACCATGGACGAGCTGGTCGAGGAGCATCGGCAGGGCCGGAAAACCACGCTCGAGCTGGTTGAAGCCAAGAGCCGCTACGTCCGCGGGGACCTGGAAGCCCTGCCGTCCATTTTGGACCGGTTGCGGTTCTTGATCGATTTTTATCCCCGGCATATCGAAAAGGAGGACCAACACTTTTTCCGGCCCATTATGGATTACTTTACGGCGGAAGAAAAAGAAGCCCTGCTGCAGGAAGGATGGGAATTCGATAAAAACCTGATCCATCAAATATTCAAAGCAAAAGTAGGGCGGGCGGAAAAAGAATAAAAGGAAGATTCGGCAGAACGCCGCCGCCCCGGGAGTGGACCGGGGCGGCCGGAAACGGGATAGGGGCCATGAAAAAGAAGATCATCCTACTGGGTTTGCTGATCATCGCCGTGCTGGCGGCGGGTATTATCTATTTTCGGGGCGGCCGGACGCCGCTCTCCAATACCGTTCGCCTTTCGGGGAACATCGAGGTCACCGACGTGGAAATCGGTTTTAAGATCCCGGGCCGGGTGGTGGAACGCCTGGTTTCCGAAGGGGAACCGATCCAAAAGGGCCAGGTCCTGGCCCGGATCGACAGCCAGGACCTGGCTCAGGAAATCGCCCAGCGCCGGGCCCAGGTGGCCGCGGCCCGGGCCACCCTGGCCGAATTGACGACCGGTTCCCGGCCGGAGGAAATCGCCCAGGCGGAGGCCACCCAGGCCAGAGCCGAGGCGGAGGGAGACCGGGCGCGGCAGGAGTTTGAGCGGCAGCAAAAACTTTACCAGCGGGAAGTCATTTCCACGCGGGAATTCGATCAGGCCCGGACAACCTTTGACGGGGCCGAGGCCCGCATCCGGGAGGCCCGGGAAGCGGCGCTGCTCGTCCGTAAGGGCCCCCGCCGGGAAAAGATCGATCAGGGTCGGGCGGCCTTGGAGCAGGCCCAGGAGGCCCTGGCCCTGGCCGAAACCCGGATGGGGTACGCCACGCTGGCCTCGCCCCTCGACGGCCTGGTCCTGGCGGATAATGTGGAACCGGGGGAATATGTTTCGCCGGGGACGCCGGTGATCACCGCCGGCGAT
>JACRCK010000230.1 GCA_016219065.1 Deltaproteobacteria bacterium | reverse complement strand
CAGCACTCCGCTGGATTTTAGCCATCCGGCGGCCTTTTGCAAGAACTTAATTTGCAGCGAAGCCAGACGGTGACTGTCTTCGTAGCGGATCCGCCACTTGAGGTCCGGATGGCGGCGGATCACCCCCCAGCCGCTGCAGGGGGCATCCACCAGGATCCGGTCGAAGGGCCCCGGGATTTTTCGCCGCAAATCATCGCCGAGGATATCGCCGGTCAGGCCCTGCAGGATGGCCAAGTCCAGCCGCCGGGTATTTTGGCCCAAATCCCGGATCTTCCGGGAATCACGGTCTACGGAAAGGACCCGCCCCCGGTTTTCCATCAATTGAGCCAGATGCGTGGCCTTGCCGCCGAAACCCGCGCACAAATCCAGAATTTTCTCCCCCGGTTGCGGATCTAAAAGGAAACCGATCAACTGGGAGGCCTCGTCCTGGATCTGGAAAAAACCCTGCCGGTATAAGTTGGTGTCCTGCAGGGGGGCCCGGGGTTGAACGATCCGGATCCCGACCGGGGACCAAGTCGTCGCTTCTACAGAGGCAAACATTTTTCGGAGACGCTCCAGCAGGTCCGGCCGGGTGATTTTCAGGGTATTGGTCCGCAACGTCAAAGGGGGGATTTGGTTGTTGGCTTCACAGAGGGCGATGGTTTCCTGGGGACCCAGCGTTTGTAGCCAGGCCTCCGTCAGCCATTCCGGGTGGGATTGGGTAATGGTCAGGTAAGGCCGGAGGTCTTCGGCCGTGGGAGGGCTCAGCGTTTCCTTCTCCCGGACCAGGGAACGCAAGATTCCGTTGACCATTCCGCCGGTCCAGGGCGCCGGGCCGGATTTGGCCAGTCGGACCGCTTCGTTTACGGCGGCGGAAACCGGGACTTTGTCCAGGAAAAGGATCTGAAAAGCTCCCAGCCGTAAAATGGAGAGCAGGGGGAAGTCCAGCTTGGCCAGGGGGGTTTTGGAAAATTTTTCCAGGACCCAATCGATCCGGGCCCGCCAGCGGTAAACCCCGAAAACGAGCTGTTGGATAAAGGCCCGGTCCAGGGGGGAGATTTCCGGGTGTTGCCCATAAAGCTCCCCGAGTACCCGGTCGGGGAACCGCCCCATTGCTTCACTTTGGAGCAGGCAATCAAAGGCCCATTTCCGGGCGGTGGCCATTTACCGGCCCAAACGTTCGCCGATCTGCAGGGGGAAACCCTTGACAAAATCCCCGCTTCGTAAACGGCGATGTCCTTCCATCTGGACTTCCGACAGGGCGAGTATCCCCTGACCGGTCAGGACCTGGATGGCCGTGCTGTCCCAGGAAACGATGGCTCCCGGCTCTCCGGAAGCCGTGCTGGGGACAGGTTCGGCCCGGTGGATGATCAGGCGCTTTCCCCGCAGGGAGGTGAAGGCCTTCGGCCAGGGAGAAAGCCCTCGGATCCAACGATCCAGTTCCGGGGCGGAAAGGGACCAGTCCAATTGACCCTGGTCCTTTTTCAGGGGAGGGGCGTAGGTGGCCCGGTCCGGGTCCTGCTTGACCGGTTGGAGGGTCCCCCAGCGCAGGGCTTGCAGCGTCTCCAGCAGGAGTTCCCCCCCCAGGACCTTCAGTCGGTCTTGAAGGGTTTGTGAGGTGTCGTCGGGCCGGATCGGGGTCGGATGCTGCAACAGGATATCACCGGTATCCAGACCGGCGTCCAGGTGCATCGTCGTCACGCCTGTTTCCTCCTCCCCGGAAATGACGGCCCATTGGATCGGGGCCGCCCCGCGATACCTGGGCAGCAGGGAGGCGTGGACATTAATGGCGCCCCAGGTGGGAACGTCCAAAACGGCCTGAGGCAGCAGCAGTCCGTAGGCCACTACGACCAGCACATCCGGCCGGAGGGCGGACAGGTTTTCCCGGACTTCCGGATCCCGCAGGGTTGGGGGCTGTACGACCGGGAGGTTGTGTCGGAGGGCCGTCTCCTTGACCGGGGAGTGAGCCAGGGATCGCCCGCGGCCCTTGGGACGATCGGGCTGGGTAAACACGGCGACGACTTGTTCCTTGTTGGCTACCAGCTTTTCCAGGGAGGGCACGGCGAAATCGGGGGTGCCCATAAAAACCAGACGGCGCGCTTCAACCGGTTTCATCTTTAGATTTCAGCTGCTTCTGCCGTCGTTTTTTGTACAGGGCCCGTTTCAGGGGGCTGATCCGGTCCAACATCAGTATGCCGTCCAGGTGATCGATTTCATGCTGCAGGACCACCGCCAGCAGACCTTCTCCTTCCAATTCAACCGGGTTGCCCTGGGTGTCCAGGCCCCGAACGGTGACCTTGGAACACCGCTTAACCTCGCTGTAAAATTCAGGGACGCTGAGGCAGCCCTCCTCCAGGCTTTGACTCCCCTCGGCACAGACAATTTCCGGGTTGATCAAGACCCGGGGGTTACGGGGCTGGTCCTTGGGGGTTACGTCAAAGACGATGAGCCGGAGAGGCCGGCCTACCTGGTTGGCGGCCAGTCCAATCCCCGGGGCCTGGTACATGGTGTCCACCATATTCCGGATAAGGTCCTGGAGGGCATCGTCAATTTTTTCGATCGGTAGGGCCTTCTGCTTCAGGACCGGATCCGGATAGGTGCAGATGTTCAAAACGGCCATAATTGTATTTTATGTTGGAGTAGTGGAGTAATGGAGTGTTGGAGTAATGGTCTTAAAAACAAATAATCCAATACTCCACCACTCCATTACTCCAATTTAGTTATTACTTGTTACTGTAATCCCCTTGCCGGAATAAGTCAAGAAGGCTGTAAAATCGCCGCATTGCGGATAAGTTATTCAGAGGCTTCCGCCCTTTAGAGCATATCCCCGGGATCGACATCCAGGATCAATTGGACGCCCCGGCCCTGCAAATCCTTTTGGCTGT
>JACRCK010000229.1 GCA_016219065.1 Deltaproteobacteria bacterium | reverse complement strand
GTCTTGCACGACCGCCCATTTATTCCGGATACCCTGAAAAACAACGGTCAGTCCCAGTTCCTGGGCTCGGACCTCCACCGCCCGGGAAGTCCGTCCGGAAACAATCCCCACTTCGATGCCGGCCTGGAGCAGCCAATGGATGCCGAGTCCGTCATGAACATGAAATTGCTTAAATTCCCTTCCGGCGTGATCGTAGAGCAGTCGGCCGTCGGTCAGGACCCCGTCCACATCCAGCAGCAGCAAACGGACCTGCCGGGCCTGGCGCAGGATCCGATCCGCTGCGGCGGTCGAGGTTCTCAGGCCCTCCTTGGTCAAGCGCCCCCCCGGAGACAGCCCTGGAGGGCCTGCAGGGATCGCAACAGGGTTTCCAGTCGGTCCAGGGGCCAGGAATTGGGCCCGTCGCATAAAGCCCGGTCCGGATCCAGATGGACTTCCAGGAAAACCCCCTGGACCCCGGCGGCTACCGCGGCTCTGGCCAGAAAGGGGACGAATTCCCGGTTCCCCTCCGAGAAACCGGAACCGCCGCCGGGCAGTTGGACGCTATGAGTGGCATCGAAAATGACCGGAAAACCCAGGCCGGCCATAATCGGCAGCGAGCGGAAATCCACCACCAGATTGTTGTAGCCGAAGGTGGTCCCCCGTTCGGTCAGCAGGATGTCCCGGTTGCCCGTGCCGGTGACCTTCTCCAGGGCGTAGCGCATGTCCCCGGGGGCTAGGAACTGCCCTTTCTTGATGTTCACAATGCGTCCGCTGCGCCCGGCCTCCACCAGCAGATCGGTCTGCCGGCAGAGGAAGGCCGGTATCTGGATGATATCCAGCACCTCGGCGGCCGGCCCGATTTCGGCCACCTGGTGAACGTCGGACAGAATCGGGACCTGAAAACGATTCCGGATAAAATCCAGCAGATCCAGTCCGGGAACCAGGCCCGGGCCCCGGTAGCTCCCGCCGGAAGTCCGGTTGGCCTTGTCGTACGAGGCTTTGAAAATCAGGGGCAGGTTCAGGCGACGGGTGATTTCCACCAGTTCGCGGGCAATGGCGACGGTGGTGGATTCGTCTTCGATCACGCAGGGTCCGGCGATCAAAACCAGGGGGCGGTCTTCACCGACGGTTATGTTCCCGACCGGGATCGATCTCAAAGGCGTTCCGTAGCTTTCGGTTCCTGGGACTTCTCCAAAGAGGCCCGGATAAACTCGCGAAAAAGGGGGTGGGGATCCATGGGACGGGACTTGAATTCCGGATGAAACTGGCAGCCCAGAAACCAGGGATGGTCCGGCAGCTCGATAATTTCCGCCAGGATCCCGTCCGGAGAAAGGCCGCTGAACACCAGGCCTTTTTCTTCCAGGGCCTTTTTAAAGTCCAGATTTAATTCATAACGATGGCGGTGTCGTTCGGATATCTCCTCCTGCTGATAGGCTTGCGCGGCCCGGCTGCCCGGCAGCAGCCGGCAGGGATAGGCCCCCAGGCGCATGGTCCCCCCCTTGTCGGACAGTTCATCCCGCCGGCGCACCACGCCGTCCTTGTAATCGAACCACTCCCGCATCAGGTAGACCACCGGGTAGGGCGTCTCCGGATCAAATTCGGTGCTATGGGCCCCGGTCAGGCCGGCCAGATGTCGGGCGAACTCGATCACGGCCAATTGCATGCCCAGGCAAATGCCGAAATAAGGGACCTGGTTTTCCCGGGCGAATTGAATGGCCCGCATCTTGCCTTCCACGCCGCGGGATCCGAAGCCGCCGGGCACCAGGACCCCGTCGACCCCGGCCAGCTGTTCCCGGGGATCCTGCTGCTCCAACTCTTCGGAATCGAAAAAATCCAGGATCACCCGGCAATCGTTGTGAATCCCCCCGTGGTACAAGGCTTCATTCAAACTCTTATAGGATTCCTTCAGATCGATGTATTTCCCGACGATGCCGATACAGACCGGAACAGTCAGCCGGTTGATGCGTTCATGCAGGGCCTGCCAGGCCTCCAGGCGGGGGGCCCGGGTCCAGATATTCAGCTTTTCGACGATCCGGTCGTCCAGACCCTCCTGGTGAAAAACCAGCGGCACTTCGTAAATACTCTCCACGTCCTTGGCGGTGATGACCGCCTCTTTTTCCACGTTGCAGAACAGGGCGATCTTGGCCTTCATTTCCGGGGTGAGGAGCTGTTCGGTGCGGCAGAGCAGGATATCGGGCTGGATGCCGATGCTGCGCAGCTCCTTCACGCTGTGCTGGGTGGGCTTGGTCTTGACCTCCCCGGAGGTCTTGATATAAGGCACCAGGGTCAGATGAATATAGAGGACGTTCTCTTTGCCCACGTCGGACTGGAACTGGCGGATGGCCTCCAGGAAAGGCAGGCTTTCTATGTCCCCCACCGTTCCCCCGATCTCGATGATGGATACATCCACCGCATCGGCCGCGGCCAGGATACACTGCTTGATTTCGTCGGTAATATGGGGGATGACCTGAACCGTGCCCCCCAGGTAATCACCCCGCCTTTCCTTGGTGATCACGGAGAAGTATATCCGCCCGGTGGTGCAGTTGTTTTTCTGGGTCAGTTTGACCGAAGTATAGCGTTCATAGTGCCCCAAATCGAGATCGGTTTCGGCGCCGTCGTCGGTAACGTACACCTCCCCGTGCTGAAAGGGGTTCATGGTACCGGGATCCACATTGATATAGGGATCCAATTTTTGAAAGGTGATCTTTAAACCCCGGGCCTCCAGCAGGGCCCCGATGGACGCCGAGGCCAGGCCCTTGCCCAGTGAGGACAGAACACCGCCGGTAACAAAGATGAATTTGGTTTTCGTCATAGCCGATCCTCGGTTTGATTTGGGACCCAGCCTATACCCAAATCCTTCAAAAGTCAACCACGCCTGCGGCGTGGCAGGGGGCTGGGACTAAACCCGGATTTGAATTTTTCCCGCGAGGGTCACAATCCGTACCGGCAGGCGCCCGACCAGTTCCCCGTCCAGGTCGATGAGCACCTCTTCCGCGGATTCCAGCAGCACTTTTCCCGCCTGAAAGGTTTGCACCTTGGGATGGCCGGCCAGGGTGCCCCGGTAGAGACGGGGAATATTGGTCAGGACTTCGGCTTTGGTCACGTCACCGACGACGACCACTTCCAGGCGGCCGTCATCGACCCGGGCCGACGGCGCCACCCGCATGCCGCCGCCGAAATACCGGCCGTTGGCGATGACGACGGCATTGGCCTGGACCTCGAAAGGGGGCTGTTCATCCAGGGAAACCCGGAGGCGTTTATTGGAATACCGGAACAGGGTGGCCACCAGCCCGAGGAGAAAGCTGATCCGCCCCCCCAGCCGTTTGCTGTGGCTGTTCACATACCGGACCACCTCCCCCCCGAAGCCGATATCCGCCACATTGATGAAGTACCGGCGGCAGGGCTTTCCCGCCAGGTCCACAAACTCGGCCAGGCAGACGTCGACGGGTCGAAGCCGTCCACTGCGGGCCTGAGCCGCCGCCCGGGCCGGGGAATGGGAGATGCCCAGGGAACGAACCAGATCTGCGCCCGTCCCGGAAGGCAGCAGGGCGATGGCCGTTTCTTTAAGTGGGGCGGCGCCTTCGATCAACCCGTTGATAACCTCGTTGACCGTCCCATCCCCGCCATGAACTCCGATGGTCTCGGCTCCCCGCGTTACGGCCCGGAGGGCCAGCTCGCCGGCCTGCTGCGGGGTTTCGGTAAAAACCGCATCAAAGGGGGGCAGCAGTCGGCGGAAAATGTCCGCCGTCTTCCCCCAGCGACGTCCGGTGCGCCCGTCGGCGCTGGCGGGATTGACAATGACCACCCAGGGCGGCTTTCCCCGTTGTGGAAAATCGGTCATCCCTTTCCCCTACCCGGGAACCGGAAGGTTGTCAATAAAAAAGCCCTTCTTTT
>JACRCK010000228.1 GCA_016219065.1 Deltaproteobacteria bacterium | reverse complement strand
TGGTCTGGTCGCCGCGGCGGTCGTATTGGGCCTTTTGGGAGTTCTGGTCCCTCTCCTGACCGGTGCCGTCCCCCTGTGGGCCGGCATCCCCTCTCTGCTCGGTCTGCCGCTGGCTTATCCCCTATTGAAGACTATCCGGCGTTGGGAGGAGGTGCCGGACGTCTATATCAAGCTCAGCCAGCAAACCCTTCTGTTGACGCTCTGGTTCGGTTTCGCACCCGCCATGGGCCTGGTTCTTGAAAAATGGGTGGAGGTGGCATAACCCGTGAGAACTTTCCGGATCATTGCCGGGTTGGTCCTCGATCTGCTGCTGTTCGGGCTGCTTGTTCCCGGGTTGACCCTTCTGGCGGGCAAAAAACTGGATGTCGCCTTTTTCGCGTCCCGTCATCTCGATCACCCACTTTTTACCCTGGCCGGCGTAGGCTTGGTGGGGGCCGGCGCCCTTTGGTTGCTCTGGGCCGCCTGGCTGCTGGTCACCGAGGGGCGCGGCTTTTTGACCGAACTGTTCGGTTTCCGGATCTCCCCGGTTCCAACGCTGCTGGTCACCCGGGGGCCCTTTGCCGTCCACCGCCATCCCCTTTGCGTCGGCTATCTGATCGCGCTCGCCGGGCTCAGCCTGATTGCCGGTTCCCCCGGATCGCTCTTCGTGATGACCCCCGGTTGGTTCCTCCTGACCCCCCTCTATCTGCGCCTGTTCGAAGAACCCGGACTTAAACAGCGCTTCGGAGCCGACTACCTGCTTTATGCCGTTCGGGTCCCGCTCTTTTTTCCGGCTGGGCGACGGCGGATTCCCGTGGCTTTCCGCAACCTCCAGGGAGATCGCCTGCGCTTCAGCGTCAACGTAGTCGGCGTTTCTTTCGCCATCCTACTGATCTGTTTCCAGCTCTCCGTTCTTAAGGGGACCAGCAATCAGATAACGACCTATATCGATCATATCGGAGCGGATATCTGGGTGCTGCAGCAGGGGGTGGACGATTTTATCGCCACCTCGACCCTGCCGAGGCCGGCCCTCCAGGAGCTTAAAAAACTGGAGGGCGTCGACCGGGCCGTTGGTATATTGGCCGTGTATACCCTGTTGAAAATCAACCAGGTCAAATCCCGGGTGTACATCATCGGCTACGACACCGGGTCGGGCGACGGCGGCCCCTGGAAGCTGGGCCGGACCCTGCCCCAACTTAAGAATTCCCGTGACCTGAAGGATAATAAAATTCTGCTGGATCAAGACCTGGCCCGGCGCCACCGTCTCGAACCCGGGGACCGGCTCGCCCTTTTCGGGCAGACCTTCACCGTAGCCGGTTTCACCCTGGAGACCACGTCCATCGGCAGCCAGTACGCCTTCTTGTCCCGGGAGGCCTTCGGCCGCCTGTTGCCGGGCGGGGAGTTTTTCTTTACCCACCTGCTGGTCTGGAAAAGCAAAGGGGTCTCCGACGGAACCCTGATCCGGCGAATCGAAGCGGCCTTGCCCCTTACCGGGCTGACCCGGGCCCAGCTGGCCGACAACATGCGGGAATTTCTGGGCACGTTTATGCTGCCCTTGCTGCTGGTTGGGGTGCTGATGGGGTTTTTGGTCGGGTCCATCACCATCGGCATTACCCTCTATACCTCTATTCTGGAACGGTTTAAGGAATACGGGACGATGAAGGCGCTGGGAGCTACGGATCGGTATCTCTATGGACTGCTGCTGCGGCAGGCGCTGATCTCCCTGACCGTCGGCACGCTGATCGGCCTGGCCTTGTCGATCCTGGCCAACCGGATCATCAACCAATGGGTGCCGGGTATGACGGCCAGGCTGGACGGGGCGCTCGTGGTCCAGACCCTGGCGGCCGGCCTGGCCATGGCCCTCTTCAGCACGGCCCTGCCCATGTGGCGCCTACGCCGGTTGGACCCTATGGAGGCTTTCCGGGCATGACGCCGGTCATCGAAACGGAAGAATTGACCCATCGATTCGGCCGGGAGGAGAAAAGCGTCGTCGCCGTCGACGGCGTTTCGCTCCAAATTGGCGCCGGGGAATTCGTGTTGCTCCGGGGGCCTTCCGGTAGCGGTAAAACCACCCTCTTGGCCCTGCTGGGCTGCCTGCTCCGGCCCACTTCCGGCCGCTTACAAATCCTGGGTCAGGATGTGGCCGCCCTGCCTTCCCGAGCCCTCGCCGGACTTCGCACTCAAACTATCGGGTTTGTGTTTCAGGGCTTCAATCTTCTGGCCAACTTGAAAGTCTGGGAAAACGTGGCCCTGGTGGGGGATTTTTTGTCCGACCGCCCGCAAGGGACCCGCTCCCGGGCGGTGGACCTGCTCCGGGATGTCGGGCTGGGACACCGGATCGACTACCTGCCGGCCAACCTGTCCGCCGGCGAAAAACAGCGCGTCGCTTTCGCCCGGGCCCTGCTGAACCGTCCCCCCATCATTCTGGCCGATGAACCGACCGCCAATCTCGATGCCGCTAACCGCACCGTCATCGCCGACCTCCTGCGCCGGGCCGTGGACCAACAAAACGTCAGCGTCGTTGTGGCCACCCATGACGACCGCCTCCAACCATGGGCCGACCGGGTAATCCATATCGAAGATGGAAAATTGGGGGGGGGAAACATAGATCTGGCGAGGATGAAAGGAACGCAGGGGAGTTAATTCGAAATTAAAGACGAACGTCCAACATCCAACATTCAACATCCAACATGGAATTTCAGTATGTAGGGCCATAGGGGTTTAACACGAAAATACCGTTCGGCGTTCGGCGTTCGGCGTTCGGCGAAAAAGCATACCAAGCGCACCCGGGCTCAGACCGACTCGGTCTCAACAAAAAAAAGCTTGGGCTCCCCCCTTTACAAAAGGGGGGTTGGGGGGGATTTCTTACTACGCAGGCGCCCGTCTATGAGCATGGCGGTATAACACAAAAGTCGGAGGTTCCCATGACAAACAACGATCCAAAGGACCGGCCTCCGGAGGCTGAACCATCCGCCTCCCTTCGAGATATTCCCATCGGCACCGGCGAAACCGGCTGGCGGCTGGAGAGCGACTCCCTGGGGGAGATCCCCGTCCCGGCCGAGCATTACTGGGGGGCCCAGACCCAACGGGCCCTGGCCCATTTCCCGATCGGCGACGATCGCTTGCCCCCGTCTTTTTACCAAGCCTACGGGTTCGTGAAAAAGGCCGCGGCCCGGGTGAATGCGCGGGTCGGCCTTTTGTCGGACTGTATCGCGGAGGCCGTCGGTCGAGCGGCCGAAGAGGTCAGCGCGGGCCTGTTGGACGATGAATTCCCCCTGTCTGTCTGGCAGGGCGGATCGGGGACCCAGGCCAACATGAACGTCAACGAGGTGGTCGCTAATCGCGCCATCCAACTGCTGGGAGGGAAGCTCGGCAGTAAAAGCCCCGTGCACCCCAACGACCAGGTAAACCTTTCCCAGTCCACCAACGACACCTTCCCCACGACCATGCACATCGCTTCCGCAATCGCCATCGAGCGCGATCTGCTGCCGCGGGGGGAGGGGCTCGCCGAAGCCGTCGAGGCCAAGGCCGCGGCCTGGAGCGACGTGGTCAAGATGGGCCGAACACACCTGCAGGACGCTGTCCCGCTGACGGTGGGACAGGAATGGTCCGGCTATGGGGCCCAAATCCGCGAGGCCCTGGCCCTGATCCGGTGCAGTCTGAAAGGGTTGTACCGGCTGGCGGCCGGAGGCACCGCCGTCGGCACCGGTCTCAACGCCCCTCCCGACTTCGGCCCCCGGATCGCCGCGGAAATCGCAAACCTGACCGGGCTGCCCTTCGAAACGGCTCCCAACAAATTCGCCGCCCTGGCAGGGTCGGATGCCCTGGTGGCCGCCATGGCCGGCCTGAAAGGCCTGGCGGTGGCGCTGCTGAAGATCGCCGGCGACCTGCGCCTGCTGGCCTCCGGTCCCCGAGGCGGCTTGGGCGAGTTGATCCTGCCCGCCAACGAACCCGGCTCTTCCATCATGCCCGGAAAGGTGAACCCCTTTCAGTGCGAAGCCCTGATGATGATCTGCGTCCAGGTGATCAGCGCGGACTGCGCCGTAAGCTTCGCCGGCTCCCAGGGCAACCTGCAGTTGAACACCATGCGCCCCCTCATCAGCCATCATTTTCTCCACGCGACCCGCCTCCTGGCCGACGGCTGCGAAGCGTTTCGCCGCTTTGCGATCGCCGGAACGGAACTGAACCGGGCCCGTGTGGCCGAACACCTGAATCGGTCTCTCATGCTGGTAACCGCCCTGACCCCGGTCATCGGCTACGACCGGGCCGCCGCCATCGCCCACCGGGCACTCCGGGAGAACATCACCCTGCGGGAGGCGGCCCTGGCCAGCGGAGAGGTAACGGCCGAGGAATTCGACATGATCGTGAAACCGGAGAATATGGTTGGTGAGGGAAATTTAGTTCGAAAATAAACAGACGAACATCCAACATTCAACGTCCAACATCGAATTTAAAAACGTAGGGCAGGCGTCTCGCCTGCCGGCCAGGTAAAGGGAAATCCGTATTGGCCTTCCGCAGCAGGGTATGGGATAGATAAAACCAATTTTGGCCCGAACCGGGCCGATTTAACAGCCTCAGGTTTTCTCCGAGCAGGACGGCAGAACCGCCGGCCCTTGGGCTCTCCCCTGTCCGGAAGAAGCCTCTATAGGGACCGGCTTCACCCGCCGGGTCATGAGGCGGATCTTGCCGACCAGCGGCTTTATGGACAGGGTCAACAACAGGACGGCGCCGGCGCCTTGGGCCCATTCGGGGATCAGCTCTCCCGCCTGCCCCATGACGGCCCGGGGAGATATACCCAAAAGAGGATACAGGCTGTCCACCAGCAGGCCGAAAAAAATGCTGAAGAGAGCAATGGCCCCCAGGTAGAAGGCCGTGGCCCTTTTACCCAGCAGCCCGGTCAGGACGGTCAGGGAGGTGACGTTGGTCGCCGGACCGGCCAGCAGAAAAACCAGGGCCGCCCCTGGACTGATCCCCTTCAGGATCAAGGCGGCGGCGATGGGGGTCGACGCCGAGGCGCAGACGTACAGCGGTATACTGAAGGCCAGCATGACCAACAGGGGGGTGAAACCGGCCCCCAGATAATCCCGGAACAGGGTTTCCGGAACCAGGGCCGTGATCAATCCGGCCAGAAGAAGACCCAGAAAAAACCAGCCCGCAATGTCGTTCCAGACTTCCCCGAAGGCGTGCCGCACCCCCATTCGAATTTTTTCCAGGTGCGAGTGATGCCGCCTATGGTCCTCCGGGTGGCAATCCAGCCCATCGCAGCAGCCGTCCACCGGGCAGCGCAGGTCGGCCGGAGTCGGTTCCTTCCGGTCCGATCCCTGGAAAAGATTCTCGCCCAGACCGGCCGCTATCGCTGTAACCAGGGCCGCCAGGGGCCGAAAAACGGTTAATATAGGATCCAGCAGGGCGGAGGAGAGGGCAATGGAATCGATCCCGGTTTCCGGAGTGGCGATCAGGAAAGCCGTGGCGGCCCCGTTGTTGGCGCCCTGTTTCTTCAGGGAAGCCGCCGCCGGCAGGACCCCGCAGGAACACAAGGGTAGAGGCGCCCCGACCAGGGCGGCCTTGAATACGGAAGTAAACCGTCCCTGCCCCAGGTGACGGGCTACGGTCTGGGGATTTACCCAGGCCCGCACCAGGCCGCTGATCACCAGGCCGAAAAGGACGTAAACGCTCGAATCCAGGAGCAGGTCCCAGCTTTTTTCCAATATTTCCAATAAAAAATGCATACTTTCCTATTCCCGCCCCTCGCGGATATGATCCAGACCCACCCCCAGCAGGTCCGCCACATGTTCATCGTCCAGCGAATAATAAAGGATTTGCCCATCCCGTCTTTTTTTAACCAAGGCCTGATCCTTAAGCAGCCGTAATTGATGGGAAATGGCCGACTCCGTCAGGCCCAGAAAGGCGGCCAGATCGCAGACGCACATCTCCCCCCCCCGCAGGCCCATGATCATCTTCAACCGGGTGGGATCACCCAGGGCTTTATAAACGGAGGCCAGCCGGGCGGTTTCTTTTTCCGGGGAGGCCTCCAGATGGGCTTTTTGTATCCGGTCCCCGTGCAGAATCCGCACACCGCAACGTTCTGCTTCTATCGGTTTTGTTTTCTCTTCTTTCATGCTATTTTTATATATGAGCAATTGTTCATATATAATAATAGCACCCTTCCCTTTTGTCAATAAAAGTCCGGGGACCATGAAACAGAACGGGACAGGCATCGGTCTGTCCCGTTCTGTTTGGCAGGTTTCTTCAAAAATCCGGGGGTACAAGGAGAGCAAAAAAAGGGGATCTTCACCCTTTTGAGTGGGCGGCTATTACATTTAATAGCCCTTGGTAAATTCAGGCTACCGGAGCCGGCAGGTCCCGGCCAAAGGGTTTTACAGATTGCGTTTTGGATTATAACACGGCCCCCAGTGGACAAATCTTTCCGTAGGCAGGGCCGCCCATACAGCCGCCGGGTAACGTACCGGAGGGGCCTGCTTCATAATAAATTTAACTACTTCGGCCCGGTTTCCCGCCACGGAGTACCTTTGGAAAACCCTTTGGCCGGGACCTGCCGGCTATACCAGATATGGTGGTTACCCACTCAAAAGGGTGAAGCGTCAAAAAAGATTAAGCGCAGGAACCGCCACTAAACTCCTCTTTATCCAACTCCCAGGTATTGTTTACCTTTTTAAAGGTCAACTTCACGGTTTTATTGGTCTGGTTTTTATAATTCCCGCAAAACCAAGTTAATTCCAAAAAATCGGTCCCTACACCCGGGATAGTGAAGGCTCGGGATTCGTTGGCATTGTGGGTGATCTTGTCCCCGTTGACCGTAAACTGCACGGTCGTATTGGCAAACCCTCCCCCGGAGGAACTGGAGCCGCAGGCGTAAATCAGCAATCCCAAGGCCATCAATAAAACGAACAACGTTGCCAGATGAATTTTTTTCACTCTTACCACCTCCTTTTTCAACGTTTCCTTGATCTAACACGGCGGCGAAAGGCCGGCGCTCGGATTTTATATCCGTCAATAACCCGTATTTTACCTCGTTTAGATCAATCCGGAAAAGGAAAAGTTAAATCGAAGCGGATCGAAGTTGGGCCGGCAGATTGATTACTTTGAAGTTAATGGAACTCCCCGGGCGGACGACCTTTAACCGGTGGAACCGCAATCCCGGAGCAGGCTTTCAATGATGGCCCTTTGTTCTTCTTTCGGCGCCTCGGCCACCTTTTCCGCAACCTGCCGGCCGTTCCGGAACAGACACAAGGTCGGGTACCGTTCCACTCCGAGAGTCTTTTTAGTCCGGATATTTTTCACCATATCCGTCTGCAGGAAACAGACTTCCTGGTACTCCGGCAAACCGGATAAGTCCTTAAAAACGGGCAGGATCCGCTGACAATCGCCGCACCAGGGGGCATAGGCCAACAGAAGTACCGTTCCACCCGGTTCGATGACTTCCCGCTCGTAACTTTCATCATTGATTTCCCTGATCATGGGCGTTCCTTACCCGGTTGGGTGAGAATCCCGAATCGCGGCCATCCCCGGTTAGGGAGTTTCCCCCCCGGGCAATTCATTCCTACCCTTCCCGCATTCGAAATTCGATTGGGATTATTGGTTTCTGGGTGTCTCTAAAATATTGATGGCGGCCGTGGCGGTCACGCCCTGAAAGGTGGCGTTGATGGCACCGGTGCCCGGGGAAAAACCGGCAATGAAATCGACCCAGACCTTCCCGTTGGTCAAATACCGGGAGTCCGTGGTGATCGGCTGGGCATAGTCATAACCGGAGGCGATCAGGCGAAATCCAAAAGCGCCGTTCGAGCAGGTCAGAGAAACCGTGGAACCGTTGGGGGCCGGCGCGCCGGAAGGGTCGGTAACGGTGATCACCACCGAGGTGGTGCTCAGGGTGGCCGGGCTGTTGCTGGTGAAGGTGGCCACGGATTGATTCATGGAGGACTGGGCCGGCGCCACGTTGATCTTCCAGTGGGTTTCAAAGCTCCCGGTGCCGCTGGGGGCGGTTTGGGTTCCGCTGGAAGAGCTGGAGTTGGGGGTGCAGGAGACGAGCCCCATCAGGGCCGTTAACAGTAGAGCCGCGCCGACCAAGATGCGCAATACACAAAACCGGTTGACAGGCCTGGACTTCATCGACTCCACCTCCACCATGCGGTTATTTTTGGTTCCGGCAGGGAACAACAAAAAAGATTCGTCCCCATACTAAGATTTTCTCGGCCTATATTTCAAGTACATTTTACGGGGTTTGGCAAAAACAGCTTTCAGTCGTCGATCCGATAGGTATTAATTCCTTCCTTATACAAATCGCGCCCCCGGGTATCATTGATGACCACGGCCGGAAAGTTTTCCACCACCATCCGGCGGATGGCCTCCGGCCCCAATTCTTCGTAAGCGATGACTTCCGCCGACTTGATGGCCTGGGATATCAAAGCCCCGGCCCCGCCGGTCGCCCCCAGGTAAACCGCCTTCCAGCGGATCATGGCCTCCTTGACCGCCGGGGCCCTCTTCCCTTTGCCGATCATGGCCTTGAGGCCGATTTCCATCAGCCGGGGGGCATAGGGGTCCATGCGGTAACTGGTGGTCGGACCGGCGGCGCCGATCACCCGTCCGGGTCGGGCCGGCGACGGCCCCACGTAGTAAATGACCTGTCCCCGGACATCGAAAGGCAGGGGTTTTCCGGCGTCCAGGAGGTCGATGAGGCGCTTGTGGGCCGCATCCCGGGCGGTGTAGACGATCCCGTTCAGAAACACTTTGTCCCCCACTTCCAGAGAGGAAACCATTTCCTCGGTCAGGGGCGTGGTGAGGTTAACGGTTTTAGCCATCCAAAACTCCTTTTTTAAATGATGACTTCCTTGTGCCGGCTGGCATGGCACTGGACATTGACGGCCACCGGCAGGCTGGCGATATGACAGGGCAGGAGACGAATGTGTACCCCCAAAGAGGTCGTTCGGCCTCCCAGGCCCTGGGGGCCGATGCCTAATTTATTAATGGCCGTCAGCAGGTCTTTTTCCAGCAGGTCCAGTTCGGGATCGGGGTTGGGAGACCCCAGGGGTCGCAGCAGGGCCTTTTTGGCCTGCAGGGCCGCCTGTTCGAAAGTCCCGCCGATACCCACCCCGATGATGGTGGGCGGGCAGGGATTGGGCCCGGCCTCCCGGACCGTTTCCACCACCTTTTCTTTGACGCCCGCCAACCCGGCGGAGGGCGGCAGCATATGGATCCGGCTCATGTTTTCGCTGCCCCCGCCTTTCGGAACGACCATGATCTTGACGCGGTCCCCGGGTACGAGGTCGAGGTAGATCACCGCCGGGGTATTGTCGCCCGTGTTGGCCCGGGTAAAGGGATGGCAGGAGGATTTCCGTAAGAATCCTTCCCCGTACCCCTGCCGGACCCCTTCGTTCACCGCCTCCTTGACGTCCCCCCCCACCAGGTGGACATCCTGGCCTATTTCCAGGAAGATGACCGCCAGACCGGTATCCTGGCACATGGGCACCCGCTCCTCCCGGGCGATGCGGGCGTTTTCGAGCAACTGGTCCAGGATCTCCCGCCCCACCGGGGACGTTTCAGCCTCCCGGGCCTGGCGGAAGCACTGCAGTACGTCCTCCCCCAGCAGCTCGTTGGCCTCCCGGCACAGGTGGCTCACTTCCCGGGTTATTTCCTGGGTGTTTATTTCTCGGACCATGGTGGAATCCTTTTTAAGTATTTAAAATCAATAATTAATTATTAACAATTCATTATTAATTATCGATTTGAAGAAAAGCCTTGCTCCAACTTCGGAGTTTATGGCGTTGACCGGCGTTTCCTGATCTTGCGCGGCGATTTCAGCTATTGTTATCGTCTAGTTCAAGCGGTGTCAATATCAAATTCCTAAGGCCATTGTTGACATCCCCCATAAATTTATTAGGATATAAGCATTATGGCAGATCCTCCCCTGCAGGCCGTAACCGGCGCCTTCGGGTATTCCGGGAAATATATCACCTGGAGATTATTGGACCGGGGTCATCAGGTGCTTACCCTGACCAACTCCCTTAAGCGGGCCAATCCTTTCGGCGGGAAGATTCAGGCTTACCCCTTCAATTTCGATCAGCCCGAAAAACTGGTCGAGTCCCTGCGGGGGGTCGAGGTTCTCTACAATACGTATTGGGTCCGCTTCAATTACCGGACGTTCACCTTCGCCGACGCCGTCAGAAACACCTTGACCCTGTTCGAGGCGGCCGGAAAAGCCGGGGTGGAGCGGATCGTCCACATCAGCATCACCAATGCAGCGGAAGATTCGCCCCTGGAATATTTCCGCGGCAAGGCGCAACTGGAAAAGGCCTTAAAAGATTCGGGATTGTCCTACGCCATTCTGCGGCCGGCCGTCCTTTTCGGCAAGGAATACATCCTGATCAACAACATCGCCTGGACCTTGCGTCGCTTTCCGGTGTACGGCATCTTCGGCGACGGTAGCTATCGTCTGCAGCCGATCTACGTGAATGATCTGGCCGGATTGGCCGTGGATCTGGGGGAAAAACGGGAAAACGTCCTGATCGACGCCATCGGTCCGGAAACCTTTACTTATCGGAAGCTGGTCGAAACCATAGGGGAAATTATCGGCCAAGGCCGCCCCATCGTGTCGGTTCCGCCGCGTCTAGGGTATCTAGCCGCCTGGGTTATCGGCAAGCTCGTAAACGACGTGATGATCACCAAGGATGAAATGAAAGGCTTGATGTCCAACCTGTTGTACGTGGAATCGCCCCCTGCCGGGAGCACGAAACTGACCGACTGGGCCCGCAGACATGCCGAAACACTAGGGTTAAGATACACCAGCGAGCTGGCCCGCAGGCTGGATCGGGAATCGGCTTATAAGAGCAATTAAAATAAAATAGACGAACGTCCAACATCCGAACATCCAACGTCCAACATCGAATTAAAAACATAGGGTTGTCGGCGGGACGCTGACCCTACGAAAAACTCAAACTGGGTAAAATCTTTATGCTGGATAAAAAGCCTCACCATCGTCGATCTGAAAAACCCGCCGTTTTAGTAACCAACGACGACGGCATTTACGCCAAGGGCCTGGAGACGATGGTTCTGACCCTCGAAAAAAAATACCGGGTTTACGTGGTCGCCCCGGAGGCGGAGCAGAGCGCCGTAGGCCACGCTCTGACCCTGACCCAGCCCCTGCGGGTGAAAAAAGTCAAACGCAACGGGGTCTTTTTCGGTTACGGTGTGAACGGCACCCCGGGTGATTGCGTCAAGATCGCCCTGCACGAATTGATCAAGCCCCCGCCCCGGATCCTGGTGTCCGGCATCAACCTGGGACCCAACGTGGGGATCAACGTGATTTATTCCGGGACGGTCAGCGCCGCCACCGAGGGGGCCATGATGGGGCTTTCCTCCCTGGCCGTCTCCCTGGATTCTTACCAGTCTCAGGATTTTCAGGCCGCCGCGGATATCGGTGGCCGTCTGGTGGACTACCTATTTCAGCATCCCCTACCCCCCGGCGTCTCCCTGAACTGCAACGTCCCGAACCGCCCGCTGGCCAAGATCAAGGGAATGCGCCTGACCCGGCAGGGGACCTTCCGGTTCGTGGAAAAATTCGAAAAAAGGATCGATCCCCGGGAAAACATCTATTATTGGCAGGCCGGGATCCTGCCGCCGCCCGAGGAGTCCCCCGATACGGACCACGCCCTGCTCTCCCGGGGCTACGTCACCCTGACGCCCATCACCTTCGATCTGACCCATTACCCGTCCCTGCCCCTGTTGAACGGAATGGCATCAATTCCTATCAAAAACCATTTTGGCCTTGACAGGAATCCCCGGGGATGAAAAATTAGGTTGCTGGTTGCTGGTTGCTGGTTGCTGGTTGCTGGTTGCTGGTTGCTGGTTAAGAAGACCCCAATTGGTCTGATGTAG
>JACRCK010000223.1 GCA_016219065.1 Deltaproteobacteria bacterium | reverse complement strand
CCGCCGAAAAAGGGGCCGGCCAGCCGCGGCTGGACAGTGCCGCGGCGGGCAAATTCCCGGCCGGCCAGCCCCAGGTCAACCAGTTTTTCTGGAGCGGCGCTCACAAAACTCCTTATCCCATCAACCTGCTGATGGTCCATGAGGCCAATCCCGCCTTTACTCTGAGCGGTGAGGCTTTCCAGGCGGCCCTTCAGGAAATACCCTACATCGTCAGTTTTTCCTCCTTTTTTGATGAAACCACCGCACTGGCCGATCTGATCCTGCCCGCTCCGACCTTTCTGGAACGCTGGGATGATGCCTACGGGGTTCCGGGCGTCCCTTTCCCGGTCTACGGGCTGGCCAAGCCGGTACTCCCCCCCCTGCATGGGAACCGGAACGTGGGGGACACCCTGATCGCCCTGGCCAAGAACCTGGGCGGGACGGTACAGGAAGCCCTGGCCTTTGAAAATATGGAGGCGGTGGTTAAACAAACGGCCAAAGCCGTTTACGAGAGCAAAAAAGGCCGGCTGGCCGACGGTCCGGTACCCGAACCCGGTAAATACAGCTCGGCCTCCTTCGAGTCTTTTGATAAATTTTGGGAAGGTCTGGTCCTGCAGGGATCCTGGTATCATCTGGAAGGATCGGGCGAGAGCGGCAAGGCTGACCTTTTCCCCGCCGTCCTGGGCCGGGAACCGGAAAAAATGGACCTGAGTCACCAACTCTATCTCGCCGCCGGAAAAGAAATTCCGCTGCTGTTGGTCCCGCGTTCCCTGATGCTGCTCCAAAGCGGTTACTTTCCCAACCCCCCTTTCATGACCAAGATGCTGGGGGAGGAAACCCTCCAGGGCAACGACTTGATGGCCCAATTGCACCCGGAAACGGCCAAAAAACTAGGCCTGCGGGAGGGGGACCGCGTCAAGGTGCTTTCGAAACAGGGGGAAATTACCGTGCGGGTCCAGTTGTTCGAGGGGGCCAGTCCCCAGGACGTTTTCGTACCCCTGGGGCTGGGCCATACGGCTTTCGATCCGACTTTGAAAAACAGGGGCGCCAACCCGTATCCGCTGCTGGATCAGGTCTTGGATCCCTTGAGCGGTTTGCCCATGGCCTGGGCCACCCGGATTAAAATCCAAAAAGTTTAGAGGTATTCCATGAAAGCAATTCCCATCGGCAAAGAATTATACGGCATGGTCATCGACCTGGACAAGTGCACGGGCTGCGGGGCCTGCGCCGTGGCCTGTTGCGCGGAAAACAATATCGCCTATCGGGATGACGAGACCGACAAGCTGCGGGCCAGTACCTGGATGAAAATCTATCGCCTCTCCAACCAGCAGCCGTTTCCGAAGACCCGGGTGGCCTACCTGCCCCGACCCTGCATGCACTGCCAGAATCATACGCCCTGCGTTTCGGTCTGCCCGGTCAACGCCACCAAAATCGATGAAAAAGGGGTGGTCAGCCAGATTTATCCCCGCTGCATCGGTTGCCGGTATTGCGTAGCGGCCTGTCCGTATCACGTGCGCTACTTTCATTGGTGGGACCCGGTTTATCCTGCCGGCCTGGAGAATTACCTGAACCCGGATGTGTCCGTGGCCATGCGCGGGGTAGTGCACAAGTGCACCTTCTGCAATCATCGCTATCAGCGGGCTAAGGATCGGGCTTTTATGGAAGACCGCCGGGACCTCCAGGAGGGTGAATACGTCACCGCCTGCGCCGAGGCCTGTCCGAGCAAGGCGATTACCTTCGGCAACCTGCAGGATCCCAACAGCGCGGTAGCCAAATTGCGTCAGAGCCCCCAGGCTTTCCGCCTTCTGGAAAAACTGGGCAGCGAGCCCAAGGTGTATTATTTGACCAGCCAGGACTGGATCAGACGCCAGGGCGACAATTACCTCGAGGGCGAGGCCTTGAAAAAGGCCGCGGCCGCCCACAAGTAATTAGATTTCGAAGCTAACTTTTTTTTGATAGAGGGGTATTCCATGGAAAAAACCATGCCTGTTGATCATGCCGCGTTCCCGGAGGGGATGAACCGCTGCTCCCTGCCCAAATTCCTGACCTGGATCATCTTCCTGCTGCTGGTCCTGGGCTGGGGGGTGATCGGGGGCCTGCTGGTTCTTATCTTTGGGCTGAACCAGACTAACATGAACGACTATTTCGGGTTCGCCTTATGGATCACCTTTGACCTGGCGGTCATTGCCCTGGGGGCCGGTGCCTTTTTTACCGGCTTTCTGACCTATATCATCGGGAAAAAAGAACTCAAAGCCATCATCAATTTCGCCGTGATCATCGGTTTCATCTGCTACAGCGGGGCCATCCTGATCCTGACCATCGACGTCGGCCAGCCGCTCCGCTCGTGGTTCGGCTTCTGGCATCCGAACGTACATTCCATGCTGACCGAAGTGATGTTCTGCATCACCCTCTACCTGGGCGTATTGGCTATCGAATACCTGCCCCTGGTTCTGGAGAACCGGGTCATCAATAAAAACCCGGGCGCCCACTATTTTGCCCATAACCTGCACCACCTGATGTTCATCTTCGCCGGAACCGGGACTTTCCTGTCTTTTTTTCACCAGGGTTCGCTGGGCGGGATGTACGGGGTCATGTTCGCCCGGCCCTTCGCCTTCCGGGAGGGGATTTTCATCTGGCCCTGGACTTTCTTCCTGTTCATCGCCTCGGCCATCGCCTCCGGGCCGGCCTTCACGGTCCTGATTACCTCCATCGTCCAGAAAGTCACCGGCCGCAAGCTGGTCAAACAGGAGGTTTTGTCTTTGATGGGGAAGATAGCCGGATCTTTACTGGCCGTCTATCTGGTTCTGAAAATCATCGACACCATCGGTTGGGCCGCCTCCATTCTGCCGAACCGCGGCCTTACCCTGGCCAGCCAGTTCCAGGCACCCTATGGGTTCTGGCTGATGGTCATGGAAATCGGGGTGCTGGGCATCCTGCCGGCCCTGATCCTCCTTTCCAACCTGCGCAACAGCTACGGCTGGCTGGTCTTTGCCTGCCTCCTGGACTGCGCCGGTATCGTGTTCAACCGCTTCATCATGACCGTGGTCACGCTGGCCGTTCCGGTCCTGCCCTTTGACCGCTTCGCCACGTACTGGCCCAGTTGGCAGGAATGGGCGCCCACCTTCGCCATCATGGCTTACGGGGCCTTGCTCATCTCCCTGTCCTACCGTTATCTGCCGATCTTTCCGCAGGAGAAGGAATTGAACTGATCCGGTTTATCGAAACCGAAAAAAAGGGGGGCTGGGAAACCAGCTCCCCTTTTTTGTGATTATTTCCTTGACTCAAGCGGGATTTGTGCCGAAAATATATACAATGAAAAACAACGTTATGCTATTTTTAACGCTGGGCTTGGCCTTGGTTTTAGTTCCGTTGCTGGTTTTCGGCCAGGGGAACAACACCACCGGCCCCGCGATTTCCATTTCTCCGGACGATTATAACACCGGCGATATTTCCCGGATGACCCAGGACGTTACCCAGGTGTTCACCGTATCCAATACCGGAAAGGCCCTGCTCTCAATCGCCAAAATCAAGTACACCTGAAGCATGAAAGTGGTGCGGTTCGATCCGCACATCCAGCCCGGCGGGCAGGGAGAAATTGTCATCGCGCTGGATCCCAACAGTCTGGACGGGAAATTCGAAAGGTACTTTAAGGTGCTCAGTAACGACCCCCAGCGTCCCGAAATATTCATCAAGGTATACGGTCTTGCCGCTCCCTTCCGATCTCCCCTGGCCAAATATTGTAATTTTTGATTGCGACGGCGTTTTATTCAATTCCCGGGAAGCCAATCGGGCCTTTTACAACAGCCTGCTGGCGCCTCTCGGAAAACCCCCCCTTTCAGAAGAAGCCCTGGAATATGTGCACATGCATACGGTGTTTGAAGCCGTCGATTTCCTTTTTCCGGAAGCCGGGGAGCGCCGGTGCGCCCAGGCCTATCGACAGGATCTGGATCCCGAACCATTCATTCGGCTCATGGTGGAAGAACCGGGGTTAAGGGAGTTACTGACCTTTTTACGGCCGGCGGTCAAGACCGCCATTTCCACCAACCGCACCAGCACTATCGGCCAGGTGCTTTCCCTGCACGACTTGCGCGGGTATTTCGACCTGGTGGTCAGTGCGCTGGATGTGGTCCACCCCAAACCCCATCCGGAATCGCTCAATAAGATCATCGCATATTTTCAACTGCGGCCCGAGCAGGCCCTTTACATCGGCGATTCAGTTGTCGATGCGGAGGCCGCTCAACAGGCCGGGATCCCGCTCATTGCCTACAAAAATCCCCTGCTGGAAGCGGACCTCCATGTGGAATCGTTTCGAGATCTTCAGGAATGGCTGAAGCGCAGGGGAACGTTTCCCCGAAATTAAAGCCGAATGCCCAACATCGAACATCCGACGTCCAACCATTGAATAAAAACGGTGGGCGGGGGTCATCCCGTCCCGAAGGCCGGGCGGTCAGCTTGGGCTCCCCCCTTGAGAAAGGGGGGTTGGGGGGGATTTTCAAAGCTTCCTGGCATCCTTCTTGATAATTTACTCACCAGAAATTCAGCAAAAAATATGGGGGAGCAGGAGGATGATATGAAATCAAAAGTAGTTTGTATCTGTCTGGCGGGGCTCTTAGGTTGCGAAACAATTGGAAAGGCCAATACTTTTCAAGAAGTTCGGGATAAAAACGGGGTGCGGACCTTTACCAACACCCTTCCCCCCGGCCACGCTTCCACGGAAGTACAGCGGGCCCGGGAACAGGCGGAGATCGAATATTGGCGGGCGCTGGAAGCCCGGGCCCGCTCTTTGAGGAATACGCCCGATACCGAAGTTCACAGAAAAAAGGGAACTTCTTGGTCGGAGGAGGACTTCCGTGTGCGGAGCGAATCGGCAAGAGGGAAAAAAAGCCGACGGGGCAGGGATAAAATGGCCGAACTGTCTGCTGCCGATCAGGCGGGTCCGCCCGATCCGGACAAAACGGAAAAAGTCCGCCGGGGGCAAAAGGAGGGATCGGTTCTGCAAATCAAATCGAAATCAGGGCCCCGGGAAAAACCGAAGCGCAGTTCCAGGAAAAGCAGGTTGGCGTTAAAGTAAAGCGAATTTCTATCGGGCGAGACGAAAAGAGCGGTATTTCAGGCTGTTCGTATTTTTTCAGCCGCAATTCCGGATCCGATCCGGGATCCAATTTTTTTCTGGATCCGGATCGGATCCGGAATTGCGGCTTATCAGAACGGATAAACCTTATTCTGCGGATCGACAACCATCTTTATAGAAACTTCCGGGTCCTTCTGAGGTTGAGATACCACCGAGACGACGAGATAAGTCGTGGCCCCCGCTTTCAAGCGGAAGGGGTAAGAGACCGCTTTTTTGTTGAGGGTATTGACCGGAAAAACGCTGAAAGCCAGCAGGTGCTCGCCGTCTTTGACATCGGCATCGAACCAGATTTGATCGACCTCGAAGCCGCTTAAAACATTATAATAATAATCTTTAAGATTGGAAATCTGGCTTTCCTCAAAGACAAACAACTCCTGTTTGTCCAGCCAACAGATCAAATCCTGCGGATCTCCCAAATGTAATTCCCTAAAAGCCGGTGCCGCCCCCCTTTCATAGGAGGTCACCGATGAAGACTCCAGGGTTCCTAAGTAGCGGCGCTACTGTTCCCGAGGTTTATCCAGAACAT
>JACRCK010000049.1 GCA_016219065.1 Deltaproteobacteria bacterium | reverse complement strand
CGGGCAAATAGTTCCGTCTTCATGGCGGCATTCCAGGGACCGGCCATCACTTGAGCTGAAATGACCACCGCTTTTCCGGAAGGATGCGATTGTATCGCAGGCTTTAATCCCATCCATAAGCTATCGGCCGCAAGCTCTTCCAACTGTAAGGTGAAACCCGCTGCAATTTGCTCTGAAAACCGCCCGACTTCAACCGTAGCGAATTCCTCAATCAATCGCTTCGCCAGATTGGATTTGGTAGCGGAATCCAAGGTCATCCCTACCACACTGACTCTCATAATAGTCATAGTATTCTCCTTTTTAATTGTCATTAACCGGATTTAGGGCTCGATGCCTTGGTTTTCGAAAACCTCGGTCAGCCCCCGATCGGGTCCTTCCAGCATGATATACCGGATGCTGGCCTCGATGTCCGAGGCAAAGAGATGGACGTGATGAAGATTACAAACCATCTTGACTCCTCCATATCATTTAAAAAAAATAAGATCCGTACTGCTTCTTCCGCTCCGGAAGAGGTGTTTCAAAGAGTTCAAGCAATACGCTGTCTGGCGCCTCGACCATCAGGTAAGCCCCTTCTGTAGAGCGTTTTACAGGTTGGCGCAGGTGAAAGCCCCCTTCTTTCATGCGCAGGTTCAAGGCATCCAGAAGGCGCCCGAAATTTCTTGGAATGAGGCGTAGTTAGATCTACGTCGAAATGACAAGGGATGAGGGCAATCCCGCGAAACACGGGATAGATGGGCCTTTTTCAGCAACCTGTTAAAAAGCCGCCTCCGGCATATCCAGGGCCGAGGTATCCTCCTGGTGCAGCGCGGCCTGCCGGGAAAAAACATTGGTCAGGATCTGCCGGCAGAAGAAACGGGCGGTCTCGATCTTACCCCGGTAAAAAAACCCCGAGGCCGACTGGGAATCCACGTTTTTGAGTTTCTCCCGGGCCATCAGCCCCTGTTCGAGCATCTCCCGGGCCAAAACGGTTTCGGCCATGCACTCCAGAAACCGGACCGCGGATAAGGGAATCAGACCGAGCCGCCCCTCCTGGAAATAGGACAGGAAACGGCCGGCATAATCGCCCAGGACCTCGCCGGCCTTGAGCAGCAGGGCAAAATCCCTGGCGAAATCCGGATCTTCTTGATTGGCCCGGGCAAACTCGATCACTTGTCCGAGCCAGCGCTGGAAAACGGTGCCGCCGGCCATCATCAATTTACGGCCCACCAGGTCCAGGGCCTGGATATAGGTTGTACCCTCGTAGATCGAGGCGCTTTTTACATCCCGGGCATACTGTTCCACCGGGAACTCCCGGCAATAGCCCACCCCGCCCATAATCTGGATGGCCTCCCGGCAGAGCAGGTAGGCAAAATCGGAGCAGTAGGCCTTGACCAGGGGGGTCAGCAGATCCACCGTCTGGCCGGCTTCCCTCCGGACCGCCTCGTCCGGATCGAAACGGGAGACATCCGTCAGGTAGAAGAGCTTTAGGATAAAGGCCCGCATGGCCTCCGTGCCAGCCTTGAGGGTCAGGAGCATGCGGCGGATATCCTCGTGTTCGACGATCCGGACCCGGGGACCCGAACGATTGGCAAAGAGCGGCCCCTGGACCCGCTCCTGGGCGTAGATCCGGGCGGCGTCGTAGGCGGCCGAAGCCACGCCCTGGGCCAGGAGTCCGGTCCCGATGCGAGCCTCGTTCATCATCTGAAACATTTGGGCCATGCCGGTCTGGGGCTCACCCAGGAGGATCCCTTGGCAGCGGCCGTTTTCACCGAAGTTGAGCCCGCAGGTAGCCGACCCGTGGAGCCCCATCTTATGTTCGATGTTGGTGCAGAAGACATCGTTGGGTTCGCCCAGTGTACCGTCCGGATTGACCCGGATCTTGGGCACGATAAACAGGCTGATGCCTTTGGTCCCTTGCGGGGCGCCTTCTATTCGGGCCAGGACCAGGTGGATGATGTTCTCGGTCAGATCCTGTTCGCCGCTGCTGATGAAACGCTTGGTGCCTTCGATTTTATAGACCCGGGGATCGCCGGCCTCGGGATCGGGCACGGCTTTGGTCTTGAGGTACCCCACGTCGCTGCCGGCATCCGGCTCGGTCAGGCACATGGTCCCGCCCCAGACCCCATTGCACATCTTCCCGCAAAAGAGGGCCCGGTCTTCCCCGGTGCCGAAGTTTTCAATCAAATGGGCGGCCCCAACCGCCAATCCGGAGTAGATCGTCATGGCTGAGTTGGCGCTGATAAAATACTCGGCCACCTGGCCGTAGATGGTCAAGGGCAGGCCCTGGCCGCCGAATTCCGGGGAAACAGCCAGGCTGAACCAGCCGTTTTCGGACAGCACTTTCCAGCAGTCGTGGAAGGAAGCCGGGACTTTCACCCGGCCCTCTTCATAGACCAGCCCCTGCTGGTCGCCGTCCTGCAGGGTCGGACCGACGACCTCCCGGGCCACTTTGAGCCCTTCGTCCAAAATCATTTTGAAGTCGTCCAGGGTGAAGTCCTTGAAGGCTTCGTACCGAAGCAGCCTCTCCAGATCCAACATCTCAAAAAGCACGAATTTCGGATCGCGGTCGTCCCGCCGGAAAAAGTTCACACCCATGCCGGTCTCCTTTTCGTTCAGGGATTATGTTGTGGGGTGATTGGCGGAACTACACGCGTTGTTCACCTGAACTCCCAGGCTCCGCCATGTCCTTTATAGAAAAAAATGGCCCCTTTTTCAACGGCTAAAACCATTTTTTATTAGACAGGATTTACAGGATCGACCGGATTTTTTTATCCCGGCCTGATGCCGGGACCAAAGAGTCCTCTCCGCCTCCGGCGGATGAAGGTTGCTCCCTGCCTCCCGGGAAGGGAGCAAAAATCATGGATATCCCGTTAATCCTGTCTAATTATAGGCACTTGTTTTTTACTGTCATCCAGGGCTTGATCCTGGATCCAGAAACCCTCAAAGGCCCTGGACCCGGGCTTCAGACATGCCGAGCAGGATTCTCCGGGGTGACGACCTTTTAGAGCAGTTAATCGTAAAGGGGACGTTGTTCACCGAGTTCAGTTATATTTTAAGTGGGCACATATCCCGTCGACAAGAAATGTCATCCAACATCCCTCCCGGCCCGGCCAAACCCATCTTTCGGATAGAACTTCTATTGATCGCCGAATTGGAGCCACTTCTAAGTGATCGTATGGGCTTGCAGGCATCAGAATGGGGAAAAAGACCAGATGGAAGGTATTGGGGGAAAGAAGATAATAGGCGGTAGGCAATGAGCCAAGGGGGCCGTAAGGCGTGAGGGCGAAAAGGCATCTCGGGCCGTCAGCTCCTGGGTTCTTCCCAGAAGGGCTTTCATGATTCGATAAATTTTATCAGGCTCTTGGGAAGAGGCTCCTCAAAATTTTCCATAATTTGAATTCTTTCCTTGGCGGTACCAGGGACCCTTTGGGCTGGTTTTGTGCCATAGGGGACAAGGCGGGCCACCGGCTTCCCAGCCTTGGCAATGATAATTTCTCCCCCTGATTTACCCGGGCAACGATATACTTGGGTAAAACTTTTTGCGGATGGGGTTGATGGATATGAATACGTTACTGAATCCCGATTCGAAAACGGTATCCCTGATACCGGAAGATGATGCCTTTCGGTACTATTTCCTCCACCTTCAGCCCTTCCAGCGAAACCTGTCCTTCCTGAAGGATCTGCTCGTTGACCCGTACCAGGCGGCTTTGCGGATCAATGCTGTAAATGTGGGTCGAGACCTTCAACGGCGGCAGGGCGTTGCGGATATCCGCCGGCAGTTCGTTCATCTGGAGAACCCGGTCACTGCGGGGGGGTTCCTTTTTCGGCGGAGACGGCGACGGCGCTTTGGCCGTTTCGGCAACGGCAGGCTTTTCCGCCGGCGGTGCCGGGGAAGGTTTTTTAACCGGTTCGGGAGTTGGAATCTTTTCCGGCGTCGGCTTGGGGGAAGGCGTTTTAGCCTGTTCGGACAAAGACGCCTTTTCTCGCGGCGGCGCGAGGGGAGGGGGGGCTGCGACGGTCCGGGGTTTGGCCGGAGACCGGAGCGGTTCGGGGGCGGGTTCCTTTTTAGGCGGAAAAACGGATCGATCGGCCTCAACGGGCGGGGGTGGTGGGAGCGCCGCTTTCGAGGCAACCCGGGGGGCCGGAAGCTTTCCCGGCATCGGGGTGCCCGATGATCCCGGATGAAACACCCACCAGAAAAAAATGCCCGCATTGAGGATCAGCCCCAGGGCGACCAGGTAAAGCCAAAGGGGTTTAATGCGGTCCTCCGGGCCCGGGGAGTCCGCCAGGTTCAGGATCGGAGAGGTTTCCTCCTGCTGCCGTTTCCTTTCGAGTTTTTTCAGGGCTTCCAGGATGTAGGACATACCTAAAGAGTCCCTTTTCCGTCGTGCAGGATCGGGTCGCCGGGTTTGGCGGCGGCACTTAAGGGTATGATCGTCATGGGGCCGACGATCCCGTCGGGCACCAGGCCCGCCGATTTTTGGAACCGTTTAACCTGCTGCACGCAGTCCGGGTCATAGACCGGATTGATCTCGTCCGGCGGTGTCTGCCCCTGGGCCAGCGCCAGGTGCTGCTTCAACCAGGCCACCTGCGGGCCCTGGTCCCCCGGTTCCAATTTTTTACGATAATCGGGTGGCACCCGCCAGACCAGAAGATAGTCCCCAGACCAGAGCCGGTTGATATCACCCAATTCGACGACGCGGACCGCCTGACCGAGGACCACGGTGGCCGTTCCACCCCGGAGGTTGGTCAACGTGGCATAAAACCGCCCTTTTCTTTCATCCACCAGGGTAAGCACCGCCGGCTTGTTCAACAGCCGCAGCTTGGTGAGGCTGCCCCGGCCCGGCAGGCAACCCAAGCCCCGGGCGGCGGCCTCCCGGCACAGGTCGCCCCCTTTAACCTCGAAGCCCCAGAGGGACAAAAGGGCCTCGTGGGCCATGCGGCGAGTCTGCTCGCCGGTAAGTTCTCCCGGCCATTCGAGTCTGGTAATGACCACCGTTGCGGCTTTCGGTTCCGGAGCACGGGAAACGGTGGCTGGTATGGGCAGTTGAACGGTCCAAGGCCGATACCGGTTGAGGAAAACGGCCGTCACCGCGACCAGCAGCAGGGCCAGAATGGCGGATAGGATCTGAAAAACGCCGGACCAACGCCTCCAAGAATCGTCACGGCCGGTGGCCTCCCGCGCCGCCTGCTTCAGGGTCTGGGGATCGACCCGGTCTTTTTCCTGCACATAGGCCCCCAGCAGGGCCCGGTCGGCAATGACATTGATCAACCTCGGTATCCCCCGGCTTAACCGATACAGCTTGCGGAGCGTGGCCGGTGGAAATAAATGACCCCGGGAAAATCCGGCCACCGACAGGCGGTGTTGAACATAGCGGTCGGTCTCCTCCCGGGACAGGGGGCCGAGGTGATACCGGGCGGTGATCCGCTGGGAAAGTTGACGGAGGCCGGGCTGGTCCAGGAGATCCCGGAGTTCCGGCTGTCCGATCATAATCACCTGGAGCAGCTTTTGTTCGTTCGTTTCCAGGTTGGTCAGCAACCGGATCTGCTCGAGCAGTTCCGGTTGCAGATTTTGGGCCTCCTCGAGAATAAGGATGGCCCGTCGGCCCCGGATGTGAAGGTCCAGTAAATAGTCGTGGATGCGGGAGACCAGCATCGGGTTGGTGGCCGGTCCCGGGGGCGGGTCGATCTTGAACTCCCGGCAGATGGAGGCCAGCAATTCCACCACCGACAATTCCGGATTGAGGATGAAGGCCACCTCCGCTTCCGCGGGCAGCATTTCCAGCAGGCGCCGGCAGACCGTGGTTTTGCCGGTCCCGACGTCGCCGGTCAGCAGGATAAACCCCCCCTCGCTGTTGACCCCGTACACCAGATGGGCCAGGGCCTCTGCGTGTCCGGCGCTCAAATACAAATAGTGCGGATTCGGGGCAATGGAAAAAGGCTTTTTGGAGAGGCCGAAATATTCCTCGTACATGGTCGTTAATAATAGATGTTTAGACCTAATATGAAAATCACCATAATTCAATTACCTGGAAGGTTTTCATTTCAGCCACCGTGAGCAAGGATAATGTAATTTCTTTTAAAAAGCCAGAATTTGTCTGGGGACTGGGTTCGGGCCACGCAAACCAATTGATTGAGGATGAACCCCCGGGCCTGGGCCGGCGTCAGCGACAGAGGGATTTTACGGGTGATATTCACATAAAATTCCTGGACCACCTGAGTGCTCAGCAGCCCGTTCTCTTCCTCCCAGTGCATTTAGAAAATTGTCTCGACAAAATTCTATTATAATGAAAAATTGTCATATACAAGATCCATTGAACTGCTCCTAAAAAAGGGGAGCTCTTACTGGTGAAGGTGTCGGGCCACTTAAATCCATTGATTTAAAACCTCCAAAAATCTATGCCTTTTCCCCAATCCCTGCCCATCGACCCCATTCTTCCCGCTTTGAAGGAAGCCGTCCGCGCCCACCCGGCGGTGATTCTTAAGGCCCCGCCCGGCTCCGGTAAAACGACCCGGGTTCCTTTGGCGCTGCTGGAGATCTTCCCCCCGAAAGGTCGCATCGTCCTGCTCGAGCCGCGCCGGCTGGCGGCCGTGGGGGCGGCGCGTTGGATGGCCCGGGGTCTGGGGGAAAAGATCGGCCAAACTTTGGGGTATTCGATCCGTTTCGACCGCCGGGTAACGGACCAGACGCGCATCGAAGTGGTCACGGAAGGCATCCTTACGCGGCGCCTTACCGCCGACCCGGCGCTCGCAGGGGTGGCCCTGGTCATATTCGACGAATTTCACGAACGCAGCCTGCAGGCCGACCTGAACCTGGCCTTTTGTCTGGACGTCCAGAGAAATCTGCGGGAGGAGCTTAAAATCCTGGTCATGTCGGCCACCCTGGACTGCGGGCCCCTGGCCGCTCTGCTGGGGGAGGCCCCGGTCATCCAGACGGAAGGGCGGCTCTTTCCCGTCGAAGAACGCTATGTGGTCCGGGGAAGCGACAGACCGCTGGCGGAAAGGGTGGCCGGAGCTGTAACTGCGGCCCTGAGGGAGACCGCAGGAGACCTACTCGTCTTCCTCCCCGGGGCCGGAGAGATCTGGAGAGCCGCCGAGGCGCTCCAGGCGCTGGATTGGGGGAGCGAGGCTGAACCGGCCATTCATCCTCTTTTCGGGGATCTGCCTTTCGAGGAGCAGGAAAAAGCCATTCTTCCTTCCAAAAAGCGGAAAGTGGTCCTGGCCACCAATATCGCCGAAACCAGCCTGACCATCGAAGGGGTGCAGGTGGTCATCGACAGCGGTCTGGCCCGGAGACTGCGCTATGACCCCCGGACCGGAATGAACCGCCTTTTCACCGTTCCCATCTCCCGGGCCTCGGCCGAGCAGCGCCGAGGGCGGGCCGGCCGTCTCGGCCCTGGTGTTTGTTATCGCCTTTATGACCCCCAGGTCTTTCAGTCCCTGGCGCCCTATACGCCGCCGGAGATCCTAACCCTGGACCAGGCTTCTCTGGTCCTGGAATTGGCGGCCTGGGGGGTCAAAGACCCGGGGGCCCTGTCCTGGCTCGATCCGCCGCCGCGGGCGGGTTGGGAGGAGGCCGGGCGCCTGCTGGTGGACCTGGGCGCTTTGGACGCCCAGGGGACCATCACCCGGATCGGACGGGAAATGGTCCGGCTGCCCCTGCATCCCCGGCTCAGCCATCTCCTCATCAAATCCTTTGAGTTTGGCTGCCCCCGGCTGGGCGCCGACTTGGCGGCCCTCCTCTCGGAGCGGGATATCCTGCGTCCGCAGGCCCTGTCCGGAAAACAGCCCGGAAAAGTGTCGGGCCTCAGCGAGCGACTCGACCTGCTCCAAGACTGGCGGAAAGGGAAGCAGGTTACCCCGGCCGCCGACTCCTTCGCCCTGCAGGCCGTTGATCGGGTGGCCCGGGAACTGTTAAAAGCCGGAAAGCACCGGTCCGGGAACGCTGCCGAGGAGGAGTCGTCGCTGATCCCCAGGCTGCTGGTGCAGGCTTACCCCGATCGCCTCGCCCAAAAAAGGGTGGAAGGGTCCGGGCGGTTTCTCCTGGCCCGGGGGCCGGGGGTGCGGCTGGCCCCCGGAGACCCGCTGGCCGGGAGTCCTTTTATTGTCGCCCTTCAGGTCGAAGGGGCCCAGGGGGCCGAAGGCCGGGTGCATCTGGCCGAGCCGGTCACCGAGACCCTGATACGGAAGGAAGTAGGGGAGCGGATCTCCTCGTTGCGGCGGGTCGAATGGGATAAAAAAGAGGGACGGATCGTCTCCGTCCTGGAGGAACGGCTGGGAGCGCTCGTCCTTTCCGTGAAACCCCTGAGTCCAGCGCAGGAAGAAACGGCCCGTATTCTGTGCGCGGAAATACGGTCCGCGGCCCTGCCCATCCCCTTCCGCCCGGAAGTCCGGCAACTCCAGGGTCGTATCCGGCTGCTGGGACGGACTTTCCCTGAAGAAAATTGGCCGGATCTGTCCGACGAGCAGCTCCAGGCCAACCCGGAGGAATGGCTGGCGCCCTTCCTGGCGGGCATCCGCAGCCGGGAACAATTGGCCGGCCTGGATATCCTGCCGTCCTTGTTAAGCCTTTTAACCCGGGAACAGCGGCGCCTGCTTGAGCAACGGGCCCCCACCGCCCTGACGGTTCCGAGCGGCCGGCGCATCCCCCTGGACTACTCAGCCGGCGAAGTTCCTGTGCTCGCCGTCAAGCTGCAGGAGATGTTCGGCCAGGCCGATACACCGACGGTGGGGGAGGGGCGCGTACAAGTCCTCATCCACCTGCTGTCGCCGGCCCGCCGTCCCGTGCAGGTCACTCAGGACCTGCGGGGGTTCTGGAACAGCGGCTACATCCAGGTCAAAAAAGAGTTGCAGGGCCGTTACCCCAAACACCCCTGGCCCGACGACCCCTGGAAGGCCGTCCCGACCCGGGAGATTAAAGGCCGGAAAAGATAAAGGCCGGATCGAGGCGGGCACGAAGGAAACCCGCTTGCGGAAGAAACTCGCTAAAAATAGGCGGGCAACCCGGCTTTTTTTATTTGAACCAAAAATTTTTGGTCAAAGGTTAGCAGGATAGACCCTTTCTGCGTTTTAGCCAGGGACGCCACCAAGGCGTCACCGAAATCGCCGAATACCTCCGGCCAATATTCAAACACGGCCTTGAAGTCGATTTCCTGGATAATCTTTATCCCGGGCAAGGTCTTGAAGTCCTTGATCATGTCCTTGATCTCCTTGGGGGGGACCTTGTAGACCCTTTCCAATACATAAACAAATTCGGTGAGAACGTTGGTGTGGCAGAGTACCACCCCTTTCAGCCGTGATACGCTTTCCAAGACCGATTTCACGATGACCTGTTGTTCCGGATTCCGATCGGTCACAAAGGAAATCAGGGCATTGGTATCGATGACGTATTTTTTCAAGTTTGATCCTTCAGACGCAAATCCCTAGCCAGAGCGATGTCCGCGGCAATGTTGCCTTTCCCAACCCTGATCCGGTTCTGATATTCCAGAAATTTTTTCTGCTTGGGAAACACGATGATTTTTCCTCCGTCGATCTCCCATTCCAGGGTATCGTTTACACCCAGGGAAAGGTTTTCCCGAATGGCTTTAGGGATGGTTGTTTGATACTTGGAAGTAATGGTTGATTTCATTGCCGGTCCCTTCCTTTTTAGCAATTCCTTACTTTATAAGTATATCGTAAGGAATTGCTAAAGTCAATAATGCGGTTTGCTAAAAAAAAAATCGCCAAAACTCTACCTTCCCTGGGGAAGGGGACAGGCCCCGTGAACCAATTGATTAAAAGGAATTGACTTGACATCTGGTTGAAAGAAATATATATTCATTTATTAACTATATGGCCTTGCCGAATGCTCCGGAAGCCGATCCCCCGGGCCCTGCCCCTGGCGCCGTACGCAAGAATTTGTGGAACTTCAGAGCCTGAACGGCGGCTTCACCGGCAATCCCTCCGTTATTCTCCAAAAAACGTCCCACGATGGTCCTAAACCAGCCGGCCCAACCAACGGGTAGCGCTTGGAATATCGAAAATAGCCTAGCCGTGGAAATAAGGAGATGTATGTCATTTTCAGCATTTGAACTTCACGCCGACCTGTTAAAAGCCATCAAGAAAAAGGGATTTGACCAGCCCACCCCCATCCAGCGGTTGGCCATACCCCCGCTGCTTCAGGGACGGGATATCATGGCCACGGCAGTAACCGGGAGCGGCAAGACCGCCGCCTTCCTGCTGCCCATTCTCCAGCAGCTTATCGGGCAGCCCCCGGGAAAAACCCGGGTCCTGGTCCTGGTTCCTACCCGCGAACTGGCTGTCCAGATCCGCGAGCATTGGGAGGATCTGGCTCGTTATACCTCGCTCAAGGCGGCAGCCGTCTATGGCGGTGTTTCCCCGGTTCCTCAGGCCAAGGCCTTTCGTGACCGGGTGGCGGCCGTTGTCGCCACCCCCGGCCGCTTGCTCGACCACCTGCGCCAAAATGTGGCCCGCCTGAATGATATCCGCTATCTGGTTCTGGACGAAGCGGATCGCATGCTGGATATGGGATTTTTACCGGATATTCGGCGCATTCTGGAAAAGCTGCCGGCGGAACGGCAGACCCTTTTCTTTTCAGCCACCCTCCCTCCGCCCATTGTGGCCCTGGCCCGGGATATGTTGAATAAACCGGTCTCCCTGAATACCACGCCCCAACCATTGGCGGCGGCCGGCATCACCCATGTCGCCTATCCCATTCCGCAGGAACTTAAGTCGAACCTCCTGCTGGCCCTGCTGGCGCAGAACGAGTCGAAGAGCATCCTGACCTTCACCCGGACTAAACACCGGGCCAACCGCCTGGCCGATTTTTTAGAACGAAACGGGATCCGCTGCGGCCGAATTCACGGCAATCGTTCCCAAAGCCAGCGGACAGCGGCCCTGGATGGGTTTAAAGGAGGCCGTTTCCGCGTTCTGGTGGCTACGGATATTGCGGCCCGGGGGATAGACGTGGAAGCCCTGGGGCTGGTCTGCAACTTCGATGTCCCCCAACAGGCCGAGGATTACGTCCACCGGGTCGGCCGGACCGGCCGGGCCAATGCCGCCGGCGATGCCTGCACCCTGGTTGCTCCCGATGAGGAAGGCCGGTTGCGGTCGATTGAACAGACCTTGGGCCGACGGATGCCCCGGGAGAAGGTTCCGGGGTTCGATTATGCCAAGCAAGATCGAATCGCTCCGGAAGCGTTTGCTCCGGAGAGACGACAACTGCGCGCCACCCGATCACCGGCCTATGCCCCCCGGGAAACCAATATGGCGGAAGCCTTGGCGAAGCGGAAAATGAACGTCTCCAAAAGATTTTTCGGCGCGGGACGTGCCCGCTAGTCCGGGAGGAGGCGACTCGAGGAAAGGGCTGCGCAGCGCCCCGGGGAACATCCGGGAGGCTGGATATCCAGTTTCTTTACAAACAGTTAAAATAATTAATAATTAATTGTTAATAATTAATTATTAATGATATTAAAAGTAGCTGAAATCTATTTTTGAACTAGTATAAGGAGGTAGCCATGGGAAGCCGCTCCGTATTTCATAAAAGTGAGAAACGGAAAAAAGAAATGGCCCGCCAGAAAAAGCAGGAGGCGAAAAAAAAACGTAAATTGGGCAAGCCGGAGAACGGCGAACCCGAGGTCCTGGAAGCCGGAGCGGAAGCGCCGGCCGCAGGAGAGGAAAAACCAGCGGAGGAAGTTTAACGGCTCTTTTCGGACAACGGAGCCGAGCGGGGTTTTCTCCTTGCAATATTGGCGGGTATCTAATATATTATAATTTAAATATTAGTTGCCTAGAGGTTTACTGACCCGCCCGGCCGGTTACCCGCTAAGAAATCAAAACCACTGCTTGGCGGGTTTTTATTTTGTAGAAACCGGCTCCCCGAACAGCGGGCGATTGAAGGCCCTGGTGGAGGGCCATCTGGTTACGGGGTAAAAATCCAAAGGTAGCAGGTCCTTTATCCGGATAACGGAAAAGGAGAAAGGGTGACCCATGATAACCAGGAGAAAACCAGCGCGATCGGCCAGTCACGGACCGTCTCGCCACGCACGTCGGAAGTCCTATCGGGTTCTTTGCACCGGTTGCGGAAAAGAAGTGATCATCGAGGTGCAGCCTCCGGTCGGAAAAGAACTTTTTTGCCTGGACTGTTTCAAAAAATAGAAAAAAGCCGCAAGGCTGCCTGAGAGAGGAAAATAATGAATAAAAAAATTTATGTGACCAATCTTCCATCCCAGGCCGGTGAACCGGAACTGAAGACGCACTTCGCCACCGCTGGCGACGTCCGGTCGGTGAGAATATTTGAGGACCGTAAGACGGGTCAGGCCAAGGGCTTTGCCCTGGTGGAGATGTCCACCCAGTGGGAAGCCCGGCGGGCCATTTCTTCGCTCAACAAAAAAGATTTCATGGGCAAAGAGCTGTTGGTCAAGGAAGCCCGGGTCCCCCGCGGGTTTCGGGGACGAAGATAAACCGGAAGGAGGAACTCATGGGTTATCAGTTTATTCAAAAAGAAGTGCAAGACGGGTTGGCGACCATCACCCTGAACCGGGAGCCCCTGAATGTCCTGAATATTGCCATGATGAAGGAAATCAATCTGGCCCTGGATTCCCTGAAGGAGGAGTCGTTTAAAATTCTTCTTTTTAAAGCGGCCGGCAAAGCCTTTTCCGCCGGAGTGGATGTGGGCGAACATCTGGGCGACCAAGTGAACGAGATGATCGAGGTCTTCCACGGCATTTTTCGACGCCTGGACCGGATTCCGGCCCTGTCCGTGGCTTCCGTGCAGGGGGCGGCCCTGGGCGGCGGCTGCGAGCTGGCCCTGTATTGCGACCTGGTCATCGCTTCGGAAAAGGCCAAGTTCGGCCAGCCCGAGATCCAGGTGGGGGTCTTTCCCCCGATTGCGGCCCTGATATTGCCTCGCCTGATCGGCCGGAAAAAGGCCCTGGAGCTGGTGCTGTCCGGGGAATTGATTTCAGCCCAGGAGGCCCTGACCCTGGGATTGATCAATAAGGTGGTCCCGCCTGAAAGCCTGGAAGGGGAACTGCAAAAATTTCTGGGGAAATTTTCCGGATTGAGCGGGCTGGTCCTGGCCCTGACCAAAAAGGCCTTTCTGGCCGGGTTGGTGGATCCGGCCGACCAGGGGCTGCTGGCCATTGAAAAGATCTACCTGCAGGAAATGATGAAGACCCACGATGCCGAGGAGGGGCTGAAGGCCTTTCTGGAAAAACGGAAACCCGTTTGGCAGGAAAAGTAACCTGCACGGCAATAAAAAAAAGCCGGCCTCACCAGGCCGGCTTTTTTTTGGTTCATTCGGGGAGTGGGGGCAAGACCCTATAGGGTTCGAGGACTCATGGGGTCGAGGGGTCAAGTGAGATTTCAGGGGTTGCTTTTCGCTTGAACCCTTGAATCCTCGAACCCTTGGCCCCTGAAGCTGTAGGCTTCAGCCGCAAGTCGTTTACTTCCGGGCGTGCTCCCGGATATAGCGGATGATGTCGGCCGTGTACGTGCCCGGGCCGAAAATATCGGCGATGCCGGCCTGTTTGAGGGCCGGGATGTCTTCGTCGGGAATGATCCCGCCGCCGATAACCAGCACGTCGCTCAGACCTTTTTCCCGCACCAGTTCCATGACCCGCGGAAACAGGTAGTCATGGGCCCCGGACAAAACGCTCATGGCGATGACGTCCACGTCTTCCTGCAGGGCCGTGGTCACGATCTGCTCGGGAGTCTGACGGAGGCCGGTATAGACGACCTCCATGCCCGCGTCCCGCAGGGCATAACAGAGTACCTTGACCCCGCGGTCATGTCCATCCAATCCCGGTTTGGCCGCCAGCACCCGAATTTTCTTTTCTCCCGCCATGGGTTAATCCTCCTAAAGTGTCGAAACCGCTGTATATTCGCCGAATACGTTTCGCAGGGTGTCACAAATTTCCCCCAGCGAGGCATAAACCCGGACCGCCTGCAGGATCAACGGCATCAGATTATCCTCCCCGCGGGCGGCCTGCTCCAGCGCGGCCAGGGAGGCCTGCACGGCGCCGTTGTCCCGCCGCCCCTTGAGTTGCGCCAGCTTCTCCATCTGCTGCAGCCGGACAACCGGATCGACCCGCAGCAATCCGGTTGGTTTGGGCTCCTGGACTTGAAATTTATTCAGCCCCACCACCACGCGTTCGTCTTCCTCGATGGCCTTCTGGTAGCGGTAGGCGCTTTCCTGGATTTCCCTCTGGATGAACCCCTGTTCGATGGCCGAGGCCGCGCCGCCCAGCTCGTCGATCTGCCGGATGTAATCCGCCGCCTGCGTTTCAATGGCGTTGGTCAGGTGTTCGATGTAGTAGGATCCGGCCAGGGGGTCGACGGTTTCGGTCACCCCGGTTTCATAGGCGATCAACTGCTGGGTCCGCAGGGCGATCTGGACGGCCTCCTGGCTGGGCAGGGCCAGGGCTTCATCCATGGACTTGGTATGCAGGGACTGGGTTCCGCCCAGGACCGCCGACAGGGCTTGAAAGGCCACCCGGACGATGTTGTTCTTGGGCTGTTGGGCGGTCAGGGAACAGCCGGCCGTCTGGGTGTGGAAGCGGACCATCAGGGACCGGGGGTCCTGAGCCCCGAAACGTTCTTTCATGATCCGGGCCCAGAGCCGGCGGGCGGCCCGGTATTTGGCGACCTCCTCCAGAAAGTCCAGATGGGCATTGAAAAAGAAGGATAGGCGGGGACCGATGACATCGACGCCCAGTCCGGCTTTCTGCGCCGCCTCCACGTAGGCGATGCCGTTGGCCAGGGTGAAGGCCACTTCCTGGACCGCCGTAGATCCCGCTTCCCGGATATGGTAGCCGCTGATGCTGATGGTGTTCCATTTCGGGACGTGGCGGGAGCAGAATTCAAAGATATTGGTGATGATCCGCAACGACGGCTTGGGCGGGAAGATATACGTTCCCCGGGAGGAGTATTCCTTCAGGATGTCGTTTTGAATGGTTCCGTTCAAGGCCTCGGAAGAGACTCCCTGCTTTTCCGCCACCCCGATGTACATGGCCAGCAGGACGGCGGCCGGGGCGTTGATGGTCATGGAAGTGCTGACTTTATCCAGCGGGATGCCGTCAAACAAGGTTTCCAT
>JACRCK010000048.1 GCA_016219065.1 Deltaproteobacteria bacterium | reverse complement strand
GTCGGCACCCGACCGGCCGATATATGGGGCTGGGTGATCAGGCCCAGGTCCTCCAGATCGGACATGATGTTCCGGATGGTGGCCGGGCTCAGGCGCAGACTCGTCTTTTTGGAAAGGGTTCGGGAGCCCACCGGCACCGCTGTTTTAATATAATCCCTGATGATGGCCGTCAGGATGGACCGGCCTCTCTGATTCAAGACAATAGTCATAAGTTTTGGTTTGGTGAAACAGCTTAACTTCTTAAAAATCTTTTTAAATCTAATTATAGGTTTCAGGTTTGTCAACCCGGAAGCGCCGGTTTCTCCGGCAAAAAATCAAGGGTGGCCGAGTCGGAAATTGTGTGCTAACATCGAAAAAAAATAAACGGCTTAGCCTTTTGAACGGGGACCTGCCATGAACCCAACCCTTCCTGCCGGCAGCAGCTCTGAACCCTGCGCCGATCGCCCCCACCAGGAACCATCCGGAGAGGAATGCCCCCAGGGCGCTCCGTTTCGGGAGGAGTTGCCCGGAATCGTGGCCGGATTGTTGGAGAGCTGCCGGGATCCGGAAACTTTTCATCACGTCAACCTGGTGGGGCTCCCTTCCCGGGAAGCGGTAGCCCGGTTGCTGGAGGGATTCCGGCGGATCCTTTTTCCCGGGTATTTCGGGGATCAGGAGATCGACCACACCAACCTTTCTTTTCAACTGGGGATCGAGGTCAACCGGCTTTTTGACCTTTTATCGCAGCAGATTACCCTGAGTATCCGCCATGAATGCCGCCGCTATCAAAACATCTGCACCCAGTGTCTGGACCGGGGCCAACGGGAGGCCGTGATTCTGTTGAAAAAGATGGCCGGACTGCGCCGACTGCTGGCCGATGATGTCCGTGCTGCCTACCAGGGGGACCCGGCGGCCAAAAGCTTCGACGAAATCATTTTCAGCTATCCCAGCCTGGCCGCCATCACCGCTTACCGGATCGCCCATGAATTGGTCGTCCAGGATATCCCGCTGCTGCCCCGAATGATGTCGGAACATACCCACAGTCTCACCGGCATTGATATCCATCCCGGCGCCCGGATCGGCCGCCACTTTTTTATCGACCACGGTACCGGGGTGGTCATCGGGGAAACTTCCGTGATCGGGGACCGGGTCCGCGTCTACCAGGGGGTCACGCTGGGGGCACTGAGTCTGCGTATGGACGAAGAGGGGGACCTTTTACGGAAAAGCAAGCGCCATCCCACCATCGAGGACGGCGTGACCATCTATTCCGGGGCCACCATCCTGGGCGGGAAAACAATCATCGGGGCCGGGTCGATTATCGGAGGCAACGTCTGGTTGACCCGGTCCGTTCCGCCCGGGACCACAGTGCTGATCGAACCTCCTCAATTGCGTTACAAAGGAGATAAAATTGATTAATTCCGAATACTTCAAATCTATAATTCAAGATCTGGTTTATGATCTGGAAAAGACTTTTCCCTACACCTCCGCCCTGGTTCTGGAAACCTCGGGGGAACGCATTCTGGTCCAGACCAAACAACAGAGCGCCGAACTGCTGGATCCCAGTCGCGGTGCGGTTCTTACCGCTTTTAACGGCCGGAGCTTTCTGGAGTGCGCCACCAGCGATCTTTCCGTAGAGGGCTTGCGGGGGGCCGCCGAACAGCTCAAGGAGCTGGGCAAGGACCAGGGGGTCTTTTTCGACGGTCCGGAAATAGACCCGGGTCCGAAAATGAACGAATATTTTCTGGTTAAACCCGGAAAACATCCGGAAATGGTTTCACTTACGGAAAAAATAGCGGCCTGCACCGCCCTGAAAGACGATCTGCACCACAGGGACGGGAAAATCGTTCAGGCAACGGCCCAATACGCCCATGTCCGCAGCCGGGAGCTTTTCGTCAATCGCCACAAGGTCCTTTACCAGGACCTGCGGCGGACCCAGATGGCGGCCCAGATTATCATGCGCGAGGGCGAACGTTCGGTGAACCTGCATACCGGCCAGGCCCTCCAGGGGGGTTATGAACAGGCCTTTATCCCCGAGGACAAACTGGCCCGGATGACCGAGGACTGCCGCCGTCTCCTGGGGGCCCGCCGTTTGTCGACCGGCTGTTACGACTGCCTGTTTTCGCCCGATTTTTCAGGAATTTTTGCCCACGAGGCCTTCGGCCACGGGATGGAAACGGACATGTTCCTGAAGAAAAGGGCCAAAGGGGAGGAATACCTCGGCAAACCCGTAGCCTCGCCTCTGGTGGACCTGTTTGATTCCCCGGCCCTGCCCGGTCAGGCCGCCTCCTTCTTCTTTGACCACGAGGGGGAATTGGCCAAAGAGACCCGGATCATTGAAAAAGGCATCCTGCAGCGGGGACTCACGGATCTGAACTCGGCCGCTCGACTAAAGCTGACCCGTTCGGCCAACGGCCGGAGGGAATCCTTCGAACGCAAGGCCTATGCCCGCATGACCAACACCTATTTCGGACCGGGGAAAGATTCCTGCGAGGCCCTGCTGGCCTCCATTGAAGACGGGTTCTTTCTGGATCATCCTTCCAACGGGATGGAGGACCCGAAGGGCTGGGGGATCCAACTGGAGGGTTATTACGCCGAACGGATTAAAAACGGCCGGTTGACCGGGGAGATTTTTACCCCGGTGATCATTACCGGGTATGTCCCCGATCTGCTCCAGTCCATTTCCGGTGTGGGCGATCGGGTGGAGATCAGCGGCCTGGGGATGTGCGGCAAGGGGCATAAAGAGTGGGTCAAGGTGACCGACGGCGGTCCCTGCCTGAAACTGAGGGCGCGTTTGGCGTAAGGGGCACAGGCGGGGGCGCCTGTGCTACATTTTAAAAACTCAAATCCCTTTGCATTTTGCATTCTATTTTTTTAACCAAGGAACTCCATGACCATTAAAAAAATCAAGGAATTGATCGACGATCGCATTCAACCCACCGCCTGGGAAATCCGGAGGCTGCGCAAGAAGAGTTTTCAACGCTACCTGATATTCAAAGACCAGGAATCCCTGCGGGTGGTGGACAGTGAAAAATTTTTGGTCACCCTCTATAAAGAATACCCCCGGGGAGAAGGGACCGTGCTGGGCGAATCCACCGTGACCGTCCAGGAGGGGGACGATCTCCGGGAACGGATCGAGGCGGCCTGGGAAATGGCGGCTTTGGTGGCCAATCCGGTCTTCAAATTGCCGGAAAAGGGGTTGGTTTACTCCCCGGTGAATTCCCTGTACGGGGAATTAAAAAAACAGCCCCTGTTCTATCTGGATAAGATCCGGGACGACCTGATTAAAACCCCGCTGCCCGGTGTAAAGCTGAGTTCGGCCGAGATCTTTCTGGACTTCAAGGAAGAACAGATCCTCAATTCCAACGGCTTGGAGCAGGAGCGGGAGGAAGGCGAACTGCTGCTGGAGTTTGTTCTTTTGGCCGAAGAGGGGGCCGGGTTCGGCGGCGAGAGCTGGGGTTGGCGGCAGGGACGTTTTTACGAGCACCTGAAGATCCGGGAGGCCGTCCGGCGCTACGCGAATTTTGCCCGCGAGGCCCAAACCGCCCGTTTGCCCCGGGGCGGAACGTTTCCGGTGGTTTTTTCCGAGGAGGCCCTGGATACGCTCTTCAATTTTTTTATCGCCCAGGCCTCGGGCGGCGCCCGGTTCCAGGGCTGGTCCCGGATGGAAATCGGCGCGCCGGTCATCAGGGACCTTCGGGGGGAGGCCCTGACCCTGACCAGCAATCCCACGGTGCCCGGTCTTTTGAAGACCCGCTCTTTCGATACCCAGGGCCTGCCGGTTCAAAAAGTGGAAGTCATCCGGGAAAACGTCTTCAACCAGCGGACCAACAATAAACGCTATGCCGATTATCTGGGGGAACCGGCTACCGGCGATTTTGCCAACGTGGAGGTGGCCCCGGGGCTGAAAAGCACCCAGGATCTCCTGAGCACCGGTCCTTGCTTCCACCTGCTGCGTTTTTCCACCTTCGAACCCAATCCGATAACCGGGGCTTTTTCCGGCGAGATCCGCACCGGCTATTTCCTGGAGAACGGCCGGGCGGAGCCGATAAAGGGCGGGTCGGTCTCCGGCGTAATTTCGGAGGCCTTTCAGGAGGCGTATTTTTCCCGGGAAGTGACGCAGCGTTCGTCCTACCTCGGTCCGGAGGCGGTGCGGTTGGAACAGGTGGAGATTGCGGGAGAATGAAGTTGAGTGCGGAGTGGGGAGTGCGGAATGGGGTGTGTCTTCGGGCTGTAAGGGGGACACCCGCACCGCATAACCATAGGGATTTGGTTTTTATTTTGCATTTTGCATTTTGAAATTTGCATTTTGCATTCTATTTTTATTTTAGGGGAGGGATTATGGAACTGGTGGTTCAAAGGCTGGAGATCCCGGAGGGGGCGAACATCATCTTCGGCCAGGCCCATTTCATCAAAACAGTGGAAGACCTGTACGAGATCCTGATCGGGGCCGTTCCGGGGATCCGCTTCGGTCTGTCCTTTTCCGAGGCCTCGGGAGACTGCCTGGTCAGGAGCGCCGGCAACGACCCGGAGCTGGAGGCGGCGGCCGTCCGGAACACTCAAAATATCGCCGCCGGCCACACCTTCAATATCCTGCTGAAACAGGCCTTCCCGATCAACGTCTTGAATGCCGTCCAGGCCTGCCAGGAGGTCTGTTCCATTTTCTGCGCTACCGCTAACCCGGTGGAGGTCATCCTGGCCCAGTCGGAAATGGGCCGGGGGGTCCTGGGGGTTATCGACGGTTTTTCGCCCAAGGGGGTGGAAGAGGAAAAAGACCGAGGCTGGCGGAAAGATTTGTTGAGGAAGTTTGCTTACAAGCTTTAGTGGGATCATCCTGGGGAGTAATGGAGTGCTGGAGTATTGGAGTATTGCTGTTTATACCATCACTCCATTTCTCCAATACTCCATTACTCCAAACTCAAAGGAACACTTTATGGTACGAGCGAAGCTCTGGCTGCAGTGCGCGGCCATGTTTGACCCGGTGTCTCCGGTGCTGGTGCAGCCGGCCGTCATCGGCTGGGAGGGGAAGAACCGGCGGATCGATCTGACCATTGAAAGGCCCTTCAAAGGGGAAGAACTCCTGCAGCGCATGAAGGGCTGGGTGACCTCGGACCCCCGGGAAGTCATCGCCGCCGTCCAGCCGGATGGGTTTTTAAAGGTCTATGAACAGGGGGAATTAATGGTCGAGGCGGATTCGCAAGACCAACTGGAACGGATACAGGAGCGGCTGCGGGAAAAATTCGGAGACCGGGTCTATCTGGAATTTGCAGGAAGCTAGACGGAAGGCCCCCTCACCCCAACCCTCTCCCCCCGTGTGGGAGAGGGAGTCCCAGGTTGAAGGCTTAAGCTCGATGCAGCGGCTGTAAGAGAAAAATTTTTGAATTTTTTTAATAAGGAATCGATGACACCTACATCAACAAAGCTTATCATTCCGCTCTTCCTGGAACCGGGGGACACCATCGGCATCCCCGCGCCGGCCAGCCTCTACGACCAGGACCTTTTCGAAAAAGGGGTGCAGGTCCTGGAAGGGTGGGGCTTTAAAACCCGGACCGGCCGAAGACGGATCCGTAAAAAACGCTTTCTGGCCGGATCCGATCCGGAACGGGCCGAGGAATTGACGGGAATGTTTTTGGATCCGGATATCAAGGCCGTCATCTGCGCCCGGGGCGGTTACGGCACCATGCGCCTGCTGGAAGGGTTTAATTACCAGGTAATAAAAAAGAACCCCAAACTGTTTGTCGGCTTCAGCGACATCACCGCCCTTTTAGCGGCCTTCTGGGAAAAAACAGGCCTGATGACTTTCCACGGACCGATGGTTACCACCCTGTCCTGGACCAGCCCGGCGTTCAGCGATCGGCTGCGATCCATCCTGCTGGGTGGCCTGCCGGAGATGATTCCCCTTCCTCCCAAAGGGAAAATCAGCGGAGGCCGGGCCACCGGAGTCCTGTTGGGAGGCAACCTGACCATGCTGACCCATTTGCTCGGCACACCCTTTGAGCCTTCCTGGGATGGGGCGATCCTCTTTGTCGAAGATCAGGGCGAAGAACCCTACCGCCTGGACCGGCTGTTGTTCCATCTGCGCCTGGCCGGTGTATTGGATCGGATTTCCGGACTGCTGCTGGGGCAGTTGTCCGAAAAGAAGATTTTGAAACCGGACTGGGACCTGTTCAGGGAAAGTTTCAGCGGCCTGGACATTCCCATCTGGCGGGATCTGCCCATCGGCCACGGCCGGGAAAACCTGACCCTGCCCATCGGCGCCCCGGTGGAGTTGGACGGGGAAACGGGACGACTTTCTTTTTTATGGTAATGGGCGGTTTGAATTTCCCGGACGACCGAAAATCAATAATTAATAATCAATTGTTAATAATTAATTATTAATGAAATACCTTGCCTGACTATCCCTCCATCGATCGCACCATGACCGCGGCCCTGGAAGAGGGCGTCTTTCCCGGGGCGGTCCTGCTGGTCGCCCGGGGCGAGGAAATTCTGATCCAGCGGGCCTACGGTTTCGCTGCCCTGATCCCGGAGCAGCGGCCCCTGACCCCGGATACAATCTTTGACCTGGCTTCTCTGACCAAACCCCTGGCCACCACCCTGGCGGTCATGGCCCTGATCGCGGAGGGGCGCCTGAGTCTGGACCAGACCTTTCAACAACTGGGGGAGCCTTTTCTGGTTCCCGGCAAAGAGTCCGTTTCCATCCGGCAACTTCTGGCGCACACCAGTGGACTTCCCGCCTATCAGACTTATTATCGGCATTTGGCGGATCTGCCGCTTTCGAAACGAAAACCGGCCCTGAGGGAGATGGTCCGGCAGGAGCCTTTACAATTTCCCCCCGGAGCAGCCACCCTATACAGCGACCTGGGTTTCATCTACCTGGAATGGCTGGTCGAAATATTGGGGGGACAAGACCTGCAGCGGTGGACAATAGAACGATGTTTCGGGCCTTTAGGTCTTGAAACCCTGGGCTTCCGGCCTTTGACCGGGGAACCGGTCGTTCATCCCGAACGATATGCCGCCACCGAGAATTGTCCTTGGAGAAAAAAGATCCTGGTGGGCGAAGTCCACGATGAAAACACCTATACCGTCGGCGGCGTGTCCGGCCAGGCCGGCCTGTTCGGGACCGTTGGGGAGGTTTTCCGCCTTTTAAGGGCACTTAAAAACGCCTATGACCAACCCGATACCCCGGGGCTTTTTAACGGCCGGTTGGTTCGAACCTTCTGGCAGCGACAGACGGTGGCAGAGGGAGAAGGGCGGGCCCTGGGCTTCGACATGCCGTCCCGGGAAGGATCCAGTGCGGGCCGGTTTTTTTCCCCCCGCACCGTGGGCCATCTCGGCTTTACGGGAACTTCCTTCTGGTTCAACCTGGAAAGAGATTTCCTGGTCATTCTCCTGACCAATCGGATTCACCCAACCCGCCGCAACGAAAAAATCAGATCATTCCGACCGAAAATCCATGATCAGGTGATCGAAGTTTTTCTCCGGTGAGCGTTTAATACGAAAATAGCTTGCCCAGCGTACCCGGGCTCAGACCGACTCGGTCTGGCAGACCGAGTCGGTCTTAACCTGGAGCCTTACCTCTAAGCTTTAATACGAAAATAAAACCGGTTGCTGGTTGCTGGTTGCTGGTTGAAAAAACGTCCGGTCCGTTATGAATTAACAGTTAGTACTTTTGGCAATATTTGTTTTGTTTTTTTGCAAAGAATTTATGGTGATACCGCGCAACACCTTATCCAGTGCGGAGATTCCGTGAATGAATGAACTTTCATCTTTTTTTGCCGCAGACCTGCGCAGACAAATAATTTTTTAGCCGGGCGACTTGCCCGACTAAAACACATCATCGCTGACGCGAAAAAAATATCCATTTTATGGAATTTCCGGATCGTAGGTTATTTGGCCCGCAAGGCCTACTGGTTAGGGTAGCGGCAGGTCGCCGTCCCGCCTCAGGCGGGATCCGCGTGTGTCTGCGGCAAAAAACCTTTTCCGAAATTTTCGGGTTGGGAATTGATTATTGATTATTAGCATTAAGCCTTGCCAGGCCCTTTATTTTCCTGCTTCGCGGAAGCTTGCCCCGAGCCTGGCGTTTTAATAAGGGATCTTCAAGGAAAAGGTGGCGCCTTTCCCGGAGGCGCTGCGAACTGAAAGTTCCCCGCCATGTTCTTCAACGATCCTCCGGGAAACCGCAAGTCCCAGGTCACCCTGCCATCACAGACGAACGGAACGCAGTCGCAAGGCATTGCCGATGACGGAGACGGAACTGAAGCTCATGGCCGCCGCGGCAATCATCGGGCTCAACAACACTCCCAAAAAAGGATAGAGAAGGCCGGCGGCGATGGGGATTCCCAAGGCATTGTAAATCAGGGCGAAAAAGAGGTTCTGTTTGATGTTGGTCATGGTGGCCCGGCTGAGCCGGCGGGCCTTGACGATACCCCGCAGATCGCCCTTGACCAGGGTGACGCCGGCGCTCTCCATGGCCACGTCCGTTCCCGTGCCCATGGCAATGCCCACTTGGGCCTGGGCCAGGGCCGGTGCGTCGTTGATCCCGTCGCCGGCCATGGCCACGATCCGCCCCCGGGCCTGGAGTCGTTTGATCGTTTCCGCCTTTTCCTGGGGCAGGACTTCCGGAATGACCTCGTCGAGCTTCAATTTTCCGGCTACGGCCTCGGCCGTGGTTCTACTGTCCCCGGTCAGCATGACCACCCGCAACCCTTCTTCATGGAGGCGCTCGAGCGCTTCGGGGGTGGATCCCTTGATGGGATCGGCCACGCCCAACAGACCGGCCGGCCGGCCGTCCACGGCCACGAACATGACCGTCTGCCCCTCCCGACGCATGGCTTCGGCCCTGTCCCCCAAGTTCTGGAAGTCGATTTTCAAATTGTCCATTAACTTCCGGTTGCCCAGGGCTACCAGGCGGCCTGCCACCCGGCCGGTAATCCCCTGACCGGTGAGGTATTCAAAGGACTCGGCTTTCGCCAGGGGGATGCCCCGGCTCTCGGCACCCGCCGTGATGGCGGCAGCCAGGGGGTGTTCGCTTCCTTTTTCCAGCGTGGCGGCCAGGCGGAGAAGATCGACTTCTGCTGTATGTTCCAGGGGCACCAGGGAGACCAGCCGGGGTTTTCCTTCCGTCAGGGTTCCGGTCTTGTCGACCACCAGGGTGTCCACCTGCCGCAGCACCTCGATGGCTTCGGCATTTTTAAAGAGCACCCCGCCGGCCGCGCCACGGCCCGTGGCGACCATGATGGAAATCGGAGTAGCCAGCCCCAAGGCGCAGGGACAGGCGATGATCAGCACGGCCACAGCGTTGACCAGGGCATAGGCCAGGGCGGGTTCAGGTCCCCGGAAGGCCCAGACGATGAAGGTGACGACCGCGACCAGGACCACACCGGGAACGAAATAAGCGCTGATGCGGTCGGCCAGCTTTTGAATGGGCGCCCGGCTGCGCTGGGCCTCCGCGACCATCTGGATGATCCGGGCCAGCATGGTCTCTGACCCGACCCGTTCCGCCTCCATGATCAGTGCGCCCGTACCGTTGACCGTGGCCCCGATCAGGCGGCTGCCGGCTTCCTTTTCCACCGGGATGGGTTCGCCGGTGACCATGGATTCGTCGACGGCGGTCTTCCCCTCCAGGACCAGGCCGTCCACCGGTATTTTTTCTCCGGGCCGCACCCGGAGGCGGTCGCCCACTTGAACCTGATCCAGAGGCACATCCTCCTCGCCTCCGTCCTCCCGAATCCGCCGGGCCGTTTTGGGTGCCAGGCTCAGCAGGGCCTTGATGGCCGCGCTGGTCTGCCCCCGGGCCTTCAGTTCCAGCACCTGTCCCAGAAGGACCAGGGTGACAATGACCGCGGCTGCCTCGAAATAAACGGCCACCTCACCATGGGCGCCACGCAAGGAGGGGGGAAAAAGGGCCGGGAACAGTTTGGCGAACAGGCTGTAGAGATAGGCCACGGATACCCCCAAACCGATCAGGGTAAACATATTCAGGCTTTTTTGGCTGACGGAGCGCCAGCCCCTGGCCAGAAGCGGCCATCCGGCCCAGAGGACGACGGGCGTCGAAAAGATCAGCTCCACCCAGGCCCAGGCGGGACGGGAGGCAAATCTTTCCAGGGGCCGGCTCGGGAGCATGTGCCCCATGGCCGCCACAAAAACCGGAACCGTCAGAACCAGGGCGACCCAGAACCGCAGGGTCATATCCCGCAACTCCGGGTTCTCCTCCTCACCGAGGGCCGCCACCCGAGGCTCCAGGGCCATGCCGCACTTGGGGCAGGTCCCCGGATGGTCTTGAACGATCTCCGGATGCATGGGGCAGGTCCATTCCCTTGGTGTACTGGTTTCCGGAACCAGCGGCAGCGGGCCGGGGACTTCACAGGAAGGACAGGCTTTCGAGGGTCCTTGGCCTTGCTCCGGGCCGATGTATTTTTCAGGATCGTTTTTAAAGTAGTCCAGACAACCGGGTGAGCAGAACCAATATTCCCGGTCGTTATAGGTGGTTCGAAAAGGGGTGTCGCCGGTGACCTCCATCCCGCAAACCGGATCCCGGCCGGGGTTTTCGTCGGACATGGAAGACCTCCTTTGGAAAACTATGTTTTAAGTCTAAGCCCTGCAAACACAAAAATAAACCCCATTCGGGGATTTTTATTCCCCTCGAGGGCCGGGGCCTTTAAAAATTTTGACAAATTGTTCTATTTTAAATAATATTACCTCCTTAAGATAAATCCGGCTTTTGTCGACTCCCCACCCGCTGGAGCGGGTGGGGTTGCATTTTTTATTATGGAGGTTTTTTATGGAAGAATTAGGACGCCTGGACCGCCTGCCCCCTTACGTTTTCGCCACGGTAACCGCCCTGAAGGCCGACCTGCGCCGGCAGGGGGAAGACATCATCGATCTGGGCATGGGGAATCCGGATCTGGCTACTCCCAAGCATATCGTGGACAAATTGCGGGAAGCGTCCCTGAAAGCTCCCAACCACCGCTACTCGGCCTCCAGGGGGATTACCAAACTGCGAATGGCCATCTGTGACTGGTATCAGCGGCGGTATAACGTGGAACTGGACCCCGAATCCGAAGCCATCGTGACCATCGGGGCCAAGGAGGGGATCTCCCACCTGGTCCTGGCCATCACCAAGCCCGGGGATGTGGTCTTCGCGCCCAATCCCACCTATCCCATTCATCCCTTTTCGGCCATCATCGCCGGCGGGGATCTGCGCGGCATTCCCCTGGGCCCGGACCGGGATTTTTTTGAGGACCTGCAGACAGCCACCCGGCAGGCCTGGCCCAAGCCCAAGCTGCTGATCCTCTCCTATCCCCACAATCCCACGACGATGGTGGTGGATCTGGAGTTCTTCAAGAAGGTGGTGGCCTTTTGCCGGGAACACCATATGTACGTCATCCATGATTTCGCTTATGCGGACCTGGTTTTCGACGGGTACAAGGCCCCCAGTCTGCTGCAGGTCCCCGGAGCCAAGGAGATCGGGGTGGAGCTGTTCTCTCTGTCCAAGAGCTACAGCATGGCCGGCTGGCGGGTGGGTTTCGCCGTGGGCAACCCCCGCCTGATCTACGCCCTGACGCGGATCAAAAGCTACCTGGATTACGGTGTCTTCCAGCCCATCCAGATCGCCGCCATCATCGCCCTGAACGGTCCCCAGGAATGCGTTCACGAGATCGTGTCGGTTTACAAGGAAAGGCGGGATGTGCTGATCCGGGGGTTGAACCGGGTAGGCTGGAAGATCGAGAAACCGAAGGGGACCATGTTCGTCTGGGCCAGGATCCCGGAGCCCTTCCGCAGCATGGGTTCGGTGGAGTTTGCCAAATACCTCATCCGGGAAGCCAAGGTAGCGGTTTCCCCGGGCCGCGGCTTCGGGGATTACGGGGACGATCATGTCCGTTTCGCCCTGGTGGAAAATCCCCACCGCATCAAGCAGGCCGTCCGGGGGATTCACAAGGCGTTGCACAAAGGATAACTTTTAATGCCGCGGACACCCGCAGACCGGATGATTATTACCCGAAGGGTCAGTCATTCGTCTGCGGGAGTCGGCGGCTAATATTTTTTTTATCTATTGAATCGGGGGCCGCAAATGGAAAACGAAAAGGCAATCCAGATCGGCTTGATCGGGTTGGGGACCGTGGGCAGCGGGGTGGCGACCATCCTGAAGGCGAAGGAGAAAAGCCTGGAGGCCCTGGTCGGCCGCCGGCTGGTTTTGAAGAAAATCGCCGAACTGAATCCGGAGCGGGCCCGGGCCCTGGGTATCCCGGAGGAAATATTGACCGCCAGGGCTGAGGATATCCTCGAAGACCCGGAAATCCAGATCGTGATCGAACTGATCGGCGGAAAAGAGCCGGCCAAAACCTTTATCCGCCAGGCCCTGCTGGCCGGGAAGCACGTGGTGACCGCCAACAAGGCCCTGCTGGCCGAAGCGGGCAACGAATTGTTTCTAACGGCCCGGGAGCAGGACCGCCACATCGGGTTCGAGGCCAGCGTCTGCGGCGGCATTCCGATCATCCTGGCCCTCCGGCAGGGGCTGGTGGCCAACGAGATCGAATCGATTTTCGGCATCATGAACGGGACTTCCAATTTTATTTTGAGCCGGATGACCGAGGAAGGGCAGCCCTATCAACAGGCCCTGGAGGAGGCCCAGAAGCTGGGCTATGCCGAGGCGGACCCCACCCTGGATGTGGAAGGACATGACACGGCCCATAAGCTGGCCATTCTGATGCACCTGGCCTACGGCCTGCCCATGGATCTTTCGGTCATCCACACCGAAGGCATTACCCGGATCACCCCCCTGGACCTGGCTTTCGCCCGGGAATTCGGTTACCGGGTAAAACTCCTGGCCATCTGCCGGAAGGAAAACGGACTGGTGGAGGCCCGGGTCCATCCGACCATGATCCCGGTCAGCCACATGCTCTCCAATGTCTCCGGGGCCTACAATGCCCTGTTCATTCATGGCGATGCCGTGGGGGATATCCTGCTCTACGGCCTGGGGGCCGGCATGATGCCCACCGGCAGCGCCGTGGTCAGCGACCTGGTGGATATCGGTAGAAACATCAACCTGGGGATAACCCGGCGTATACCGCGGTCGAGCGTTTCTCCCGAAGAACGGGGGGCGCCGCTGGCCGTCAAGCCCTTCGAAGAAATCGAGACCCATTACTATTGCCGCATATCCGCTTTGGACCGGCCCGGGGTCCTGTCCAAGGTCTCCGGGATCCTGGGGGAGCATGGGATCAGCATCGCCTCGGTGATTCAAAAAGGCCGGGACCAGGAAGGAGCGGTACCGATTGTGATGATGACCCATGGCGCTCAAGAAAAAGCCTTGCAGGAAGCGATCGGCCGGATCGACCAACTGCCTTTCATTACCGACCGGACTATGGTTATCCGGGTGGAAGATCCCAGTTTGATATAAAAAGCGTTGCTGGTTGCTGGTTACTGGTTGCTGGTTTTAAAGCCTCAGCAGAACGTATTTCATTAATAATTCATAATTGAGAATTGATTATTGATAATTTGTCTTTTAAGCAGAATAAGAGTTTATCGTGCCATTAGAATCTAAAAAATACGTGCTCCTCGTCGGCGACGGCATGGGGGACTACCCCCTCGAGGAGCTGGATGGCAAGACTCCCCTGGAGGCGGCTCGCACCCCCCATATGGATCGACTGGCGGCCCGGGGGATTCTGGGCTGGGTTCAGACCGTTCCTCCGGCCTGCGAACCGGGCAGCGATATCGCCAACCTGAGCCTCATGGGTTATGACCCCCTGGTCTATCATACCGGCCGGGCGCCTTTGGAGGCCGCCAGCCAGGGGTTGCAACTTCAGGGGGAGGAGGTGGCCTTTCGCTGCAACCTGGTGCACCTGGAAAAAAAGGACCCGGAACGCTTTTTCATGGGCTCCTACAGCGCCGGCCATATCTCCAGCGAGGAAGGGCGGATACTGATCGAGGCCCTGAACGAAGGTCTCAAGGGGCCGGCCCTGACCTTTTACCCCGGCGTCAGCTACCGGCACCTGCTGGTCTGGAACGGCGGGGATCCGGCGGTGAAAACCCGCCCCCCCCATGATCTGACCGGCCAGGACGTGACGGAGTACCTGTTCGATCAAGGTGCCCTGGCGCCGGTGGTGGACCTGATGCGCCGTTCCTGGCCGATCCTGGAAGGCCACCCGGTCAACCGCGAACGGATAAAGCAGGGGAAGCTCCCGGCCGACTCCATCTGGCTCTGGGGCCAGGGCAAGCAGCCGGCCATGCCCCCCTTCCTGGAACAATACGGCCGGAAGGGCGGGATCATCTCCGCGGTCGACCTGCTGCGGGGGATAGGCACCTGCCTGGGCTGGAAGATTTTATCCGTGCCCGGAATCACCGGCTACCTGGATACCAACTACCAGGGCAAGGCCGAAAAGACCCTGGAGGCCTTGCAGGACCTGGAC
>JACRCK010000227.1 GCA_016219065.1 Deltaproteobacteria bacterium | reverse complement strand
TGCTTATACAGCTCCAGCGAAATGGCGAAACCGGGGGGAACGCGCATGCCGAGGTGGATCATTTGACCCAGATTGGCACATTTTTTCCCCACCAAATCATTGTGCTTTTCGTCCAGTTCCTCAAACCAGAAAATAATTTTTCCCGTCATGCTTTCCTCCATCGGATTTGGGGGGCCCGGAATTTTTTAATGGGTTCTTGCCAGCCCCATCCCGCCGCTCCGCCCCTGCCGAAAGGGGCGAAACGGCAGGATGTCCACAGATTGGGAACGTTTAATGGTCAAGCATGAAGATGGCCCCTTTTTCCGCATCGATCCGGATCCGTTGGCCGGATTTGATCTTGGCTGTCCCTTCAAAGGTATTGACGATGGTGGGAATACCGTATTCCCGGCCGATAATCGCGGCATGCGACAACGTCCCTCCCCGGTCCGCCACCACCCCCGCGATAATGCCAAAGACCGGCGTCCAGGCTGGATTGGTTCCGGGGCAGATTAGGATGTCCCCCGGAAGGACGTTCTTCAGGTCTTCATAATTGATGGCCACCCGCGCCGTTCCTTCGGCTTCTCCGGCGCAGCCGCAGATGCCGAACAGGTCCGCATTGAGTTCCGGTTTGGGTTGGGGCAGTTCACCGACCACGACTTTTATGGCAATGGCATCTCCGGAAGGCAGGAGGTCATTACCGACGGCTTCTTCGAAGGAGGCCCGGTTAGTGATCAGCGGCGGATTGGACCGGGTTAACCAGCTTTCCCAGGCTCCCCGCCGCCTGTGGGTGAGCCAACGAAGATCGTGAGCCTCCGGCACCATTATGACCCGGTCGATTTCATCGGGGTTCAGCATAAAGATGTCCTCGGGTTGGTCGATGGTGCCGCTTTGGGTCAAACGCCGCCCCATGGCCAGGTATCCTCGCCGCAACAAGGCCTGGACCATGAGTTCGCAATAGAGGTCATGTTCCTCACTATACGAACTGGCTTTCCCCGCTAATCGGATCAGCCTTTCAATGAAATCTTTTTCTTCGGGTTCCACCCTGGTCAGAAAGGCCTGAATGACCTTCTCCCGCCGGTCGGTCAGTTCAGCCCGTTTTTTCTCCAGGTTGAAAGATGTTCCCCGCAGCAGATAGTCGCGGACAATATCGATCGGCGTGCTGGGGTCTTCCAACCAGTAGGGCTCGGTGAGTTCGTTCATCCGCCGCATTCGCCAGCCACCGACTTCATCGGTTTCCAGATATTCCATGAAGCCTTTGAGCCACGCTGCCCCGGACGGCGTCGTTTTCAATTGGGCAATCAATTCCGGACCTGAATATCCTTGAAAGGCGGTTCCAAGACCTTGGGCCGCCGCTTCCTGCGAGAATTCCCAGAGCCTTTTGTCCATGTCATAAATCTTGTTGTCGAAACCTCGCATCATGTCCTGGAACTCCGCCGATTGGTCACCCATCCCGGAACGTTCCTTATACAGTTCTTCGGCCAGCATCCAGGCCATGTACGAAGCGTACAAGCCCAGGAAATGGATCTCCCACATGCGCTTGTAGGCAGCGATCAGGTCGTAGTTGTGCTGGTGCAGTTGGGCATTGGTCGCCTGGTCTACGTCCAATGACTTCAATTTACCATAAATCCCGAGGAGTTCCGTTTTTCCCTGGTTCCATAAACCGTCGAAATCTTCAATCCAGGGACGCATGCGGTTGCGAAATTCGGCACTGCGGGCCTGAATTTCTTTGGGGTCCCGCACCACATGGAAGGCGTTATAGGAACCCCCGTCACGATAACGCATTTCCCAACCTTTGCAGGTGGGGATGCTCAACTCGGCAGCGGCATATTTGAGACCATGGCTACAGAAGCGGATCCAGTACCAACCATACAGAGGGGTCCAGGAAGGAACACTGTGGGTTGCATCCAAGAACCAGGAATGCATCGCCGGAAGATCCACTTCCTCGATCAAGTCATAACCGGGGAGTTCATCCCATATTCCGCGTCTTGCTTTTTCCGTTCCACTCATCGTTATTCCCTCCTTTTATTTGTTGGCTAAAAGCCGGTATGGTCCGGATAGGAAGGTACAGCGGCCTGAGGTTAATGGGCCGTCCAGCCACCATCAGAAACAAAAACTTGTCCGGTTGTATAGGAAGAGGCCTCCGAGGCCAGAAACAGCAGCTCTTTCATTGGTCTTGTATTCCTCCAATGATAAAGGCATCCAGGCTCTCCACCAGGGCCCGCGCTGTTTCGATATCTTCCAGATTTGCATCTACTTCTTCTATTTCCAGTTCTTTTCTGAGCTGTTTCTTTAATTCAGTGATAAAGATCTGATCCTCTTGAGGATCATAGAGCAGACTGCCTTCCTGGTCTAGGGACGACCATCCTTTTCGCGGGACTATCAATTTAATTGGGCCGTGGGCCTGATTAATCTTTTCCGCGTACAATGACGCCCCGATGATCAATTCATCCACGGGAAAGCGGGTCATGGCCCGCATATCATCTATTTTAAGCACCTTTCCCGAAGCAATGTATTTCTCCCGATTGGTTCTTGTCGGTCCGGCCCCGGTGAGATTCAGGCAACAGGGGGCCCATACCTGGGGAATCCCTCTTTGCCCGGCGGCATCCAGACGGGTCATATCCGCTGCCCGGTTCCCTCTGAACCGGGCTTCAATCAACCCGGCCGGAACGATTTCAACGACGCCGTCAAAAAACCCCTGACTAATCAGACAGTCCATCGCACGATCACTGGTCCCTTGCGCATGAAATGGAAAAACGTGGTATCCCTTTTCCGTGAGAAGTTGTTCCACGTACTTGGCACATTGGTCAGAGAAACCAACTTCGGTAACGGCAATGGAAGGGTAGGGGAGTTTGAGCGACCGGTAGTCCAGGGCCTCCGCGACCATACCGGCGATAGCGCCGGCCACCTGGGCAATGGCGTTTTTGACCAGGGCATTCATGCCGGCGACTTCCATGATCATTTGCATAATCGAAAGGTCGTTGGCTCCAAACCAACGGCCCACATAGACCGGCATGGCAGCCGGCGTGGCGATGAACTTGGGGAGTCCGAAAGGAAGGTTGGACATTACCTGGGAGCCGATCAAGGCCATGGTCGCCCCCCCCAGGGCCACTATTCCATGCAGCCGCCCTGCGGAAAGAAGCTCCAAGGCTTTTTGCTGGGCTCCGGCGCTCATGGCGGCTGTGACCGAAAAACGATCTCTCGAGGCCATAAGCTCTTGAATATCTTTACCCGCGAGGTTGGCGATCTCCTCGGGAAAGATATCCGCCGGAAAAGCAGCATGGCCTCCCGTGCTCAAGTCCATCAACAGGCCTTCGTGGCCGTGAGCCATGATCTTTTCTTTAAGGAATTGAAGCTGTTCTCCCTTAGTATCCATAGTTCCCAAAATGACGATTGTTTTCTTGGGCATCGCTCTATCTCCGCTAACGGTTGTTTTGGGTGCTCCTGATGCCCGAACATTTCCTAGTCCGTTTCAGGAAAAAACCTCTGTCACAACTCCTAAAGAGAACCTTCCGGGCCTGTCTCAGGAAACGGTTTAGCCGAGCAGCCCGGGCCTGGACCGGCGTTATTTCAAAACCCATTCGATGAAAGGCGCCTCCCTCTGGGCGGTCGAAATGATCTTGATCGGTAACCCCGCGCTGACCGCCAGCCACCTGGGAGCATAGAGATTAAAGGCGTGGTTACCTCTTAATCGTGATCCCGGCCTTTTCCCGGTCCCAGGTGTTCGGGGTAAGACCCGCCTGTCTCAGTTGAAATTTCCGGACCCGTTCCGTCGGAGTCTTGGGCAGGCTGTCGAGAAATTCTACAAAACGCGGCACTGCAAAATAGGGCATCCGGTCTGCGGCATAGGCGATCAACTCCTCGGCAGCGAGGGTCTCCCCGGGTTGGAGCACTACGCATATCTTTACCTCGTCCTCGGCCAACTCGGACTGGATGGCCACTGCAGCCGATTCCAGGACCTTCGGATGGGAATTGATAGCGCGCTCCACCTCAAAGGAAGAAATATTCTCTCCCCTTCTTCGAAGGGAATCCTTCTTCCGGTCTACGAAATACAGGTAGCCGTCATCGTCCCGCTTCGCCAGGTCGCCGGTATGGAACCACAAGTTGCCGCATGCTTCCAGTGTCTTGTCCGGCATATTGTAGTACCCGAGCATCATAGTGTAGGGCTCTTTGGGACGGAAGATAATCTCTCCCGGCACTCCGGGGCCGACTTCTTGGTCTTCATCATCCACCAGCTTGATCTCATAGCTGGGAAGCGGCTGGCCGCAGGACCCCGGCCGTCGGTCATGGGGTGTCGTATGGACCGGGATCCCGATCTCCGTCATGCCGAATCCCTCCAGACATTTGCAGCCGAAGCGCTTCTCGAAGCGGTCCATGACGGCCTGCGGGCAGCCGGCGCCGAAGGCAATTCTCACGGGGTTGTCGAGATCGTCCGCCTTCTCGGGCTGCTTCTCGAGGATTGGGATTACCGCGCCCAGGTAGTTGAACTGAGTCGCCTTATAGCGGCGGATCTCGTCCCAGAAGCGGGTGGCGCTGAACTTGTCCGAGAGCACCATCTGGCCTTCCGCCAGGAGGGCCGTGATGGTGGTAAGGCACTGGCCGTTCATGTGGTAGAGGGGCAGAAAGGTGTAGAAGATGTCGTCCCGGCCCCCCTCGCGCAGCGGCAGCAGTTGTTCCGCTATCACAATCCACATCTTGTGGGGGCCTAAAGCGCCCTTGGAGAGACCGGTGGTCCCGGACGTATAGATAATATTCTGGGGATCGTGAGGGTAAACCCGGACGTCAACGGGCGTCTCCGGGGCGTCGAAAAATTCCTCGAAGCTTATCCTCGGTATCTTCCGGCCGGTGGTTTCCTCTTTCCCCAGTCCCCCCAGGACCACCACCTTTTTCAGCTTCTTCAGGTCGTTTTCGATGAGCTTCACCCGGTCCAGCCAATCCCGGTCAATAACCAGGACCTGGGAGTCGGATTGATCGACGAGGTGACGCAGGAATTCGCCCTTGTACGACGTATTGATCGGCACCTCCACCGCCCCCACCTTGGCCGAGCCGAACCATAGGAACAGGTACTCGGGGCAGTTGTTGAGCATAATGCTGATCTTGTCCCCTTTGGTTATGCCCTGCTTCAGGAAGGCGTTGGCACACCGGTTCGCCTGGCGGTTCATATCGTTATAGGTGAAGGTCTGGTCCTTGAAGTACAGGAAAATCCGGTCGCCGTTCTTCCTGGCCCTATCTTCCAGCAGCTCGCCCTGGACGTAGGGTATTTTTCCTTCTGCCATGTTGCGGCTCCTTTGGTTGGGATCCCGACGGAGAGTCTATGGGCTCCCGGGTAAAAAGCGATCGACGCCATCGTTATTGGTTCCCCGGCAGATGGCCAAGCCGATGAGTGACAGCGGCGACCGCCGCGATGGCCGCGATTTTCTTTTTGTTTTCCATTGACCGGGACAGCTTTTCTTCCAGGGTTTTTTCCCGTTCCCGAATGCGCTTCATATCCTCCAGCAGGGTGGTTTCCCGATCGATAAAATGGGTTCCCAGTTCTCCCTTCAGGAAACCCGGATTTTCCATGACCGCTTTATGGAAGGGAATATTGCTCTTAATCCCCAGGATCGTATATTCGTAAAGGGCCCGCCGCATTTTTACGATCGCCTCATTCCGATCCCGGCCCCAGGCGATTAGTTTCGAGATCATGGGGTCATAGAAGGGGGGAATGGTGTACGAGGCGTATACGCCGCTATCCACCCGAATTCCGGTTCCTCCGGGGGGGTGATAGCCCCTGATCCTGGCAGGCGAGGGAACGAAGTCGTTCCAGGGATCTTCGGCATTGATGCGGCATTCGATGGCCCAACCGTTCATGCGGACCTCTTTTTGTTTTATACGCAGGGGACGGCCTGAAGCGATCCGGATCTGTTCTTTGACAAGGTCCACTCCAGTGACCATCTCGGTCACGGGGTGCTCCACTTGAATGCGGGCGTTCACCTCGAGAAAGTAAAATTTCCCCTCGGAGAAAAGGAACTCCATGGTCCCGGCGCCTTCGTAACCAATCAATCGGACGGCCTTGGCCACCAGCTTCCCCATTTCGGCCCGCTTCACCCCGGTTACGGCGATCGAAGGAGATTCCTCGATGAGTTTTTGATGTCTTCGCTGGATGGAGCACTCCCGCTCCCCCAGGTGAATGGCCTGGCCCTGGGAATCTCCCAAAAACTGAAACTCGATGTGCCTGGGATCGGCTAAATATTTTTCCAGGTAGACCTCAGCCAGACCGAAAGTGCTCCGGGCCACGGCCTGGGTGGATTCCAGGGCCAGGGCCAATTCCCCTTCATCGGCGGCCAGGGTCATCCCAATTCCCCCCCCGCCGCCGGAGGGTTTGATGATCACCGGATATCCGATTTCCCTGGCGCTTTCCCGGGCCTGTTCCAATTCCGCCAGGCATTTTTCCGTTCCCGGAACTACGGGAAGGCCGGCTTTAACCATTTCCCGCCGCGCCGCCACCTTGTCTCCCATGAGTCCGAGGACTCGGCTGGAAGGTCCGATGAATTTCAGGCCCGCCTCTTCGCAGGCCCGGGCGAAATGAGGATTCTCCGCCAGAAAGCCGTAACCGGGATGGATCGCTTCGGCTCCGCTCTCCTTGGCGGCCGTAATGATTTTGGGAATATTGAGATAACTGATCGCTGCCGGTGGCGGCCCCAGGTAATAGGCCTCGTCTGCGTAGTGAGTGAATAAAGCCTCTCGATCGGCTTCCGAATAGACGGCTACGGATGGAATACCCATTTCCCGGCAGGCCCGCATGACCCGGACAGCGATTTCCCCTCGATTGGCTATAAGAATTTTCCTGAACATGTTATTCCACTACCATCAGGACATCTTCCGGTTCGACCATCTCCCCTTCAGCACTGAAGACCTCTTTGACCACTCCGTCACAGGGGGAATGGACCTGGCGCCGCATTTTCATGGCCTCGATCATGGCCACCAGGTCGCCTGTCTTGACCCGAGTGCCCACCCGGGCCTCGATCGAGAGGATCAATCCGGCCATTTGGCAGAGCACGGCTCCCGGGGGCCTTTCTTTTCTCTTCCCGGTGGAGGGGGAAGCAGGGTGAGCCTCCGCCGCTGCACGCGACTCCGGCTGACCGGTCCCATCCTCGGTCCAGGAGATTTTGACGTTGAACACCTCGCCATCCACATCCACGGCAAATTCCCGGGGGAAGCCGGCGGGCAGAGGAACCGCCTCCGGTACTTTGCTCTTCGGTGGGATGGCCGCCTTCCTGGGTTTACCGCCCCGCCCGGGTTTTCCCGGTATCAGAATCTTGAGCAAAAGTTCGTCATCGGAAAGTTTCGGTCCGATCTCCTGGCGGAACTCCTCCACGGACTTCAGGTACCCCTCGGGCTGCCAATGGAGAAATTTTTTGGTCCTGGGCAGATTCATAATCCGGTCCCGGACATCCTGGTCCAGGGGGGCGATCGGTTCTCCATAAAGCCCCAGGACGTATTTGATGGTCTCATCCGTAATTTGTTTATAACGCTCACCCGAGACGACATTCTCTACCGCCTGGGCCCCGACGATCTGGGAATAGGGAGTAGCCATGATGGGATATCCGAAATCCCGGCGAACCCGAACGATTTCCTCCAGGATCTCCTCCAGACGGTTTTCCATCCCCACTTCCCGGAGTTGCCGGGTAAGATTGGTCATCATGCCGCCGGGAACCTGATGCTCAAAATGAAACAGGTCGTATTCCAGGAGCCGGCCGATGGGCAGCCCTTCTTTTTCGGCGATTTTTCTGAAATGGGTGGAAACGGTCCGGAGCGCGTCTTCATCCAGATCCGAGTTAAAACCCAAACGGCGGGCATTTTTAACAATGGTCTCCGTGGCCGGGAGGGAAGTGCCGTTGGCCAGCGGGGCCACGGCTGTATGCAGGGTGGTCACCCCGGCTTGAATTGCTTCCAGATAACAAAGAGGGGCCAGGCCGGAATTACAGTGGGAGTGGAACTCCAGGGGCAGTCCGGCGCAGTTCTTCTGAACGGTGGTGACCAGTTCCCGGGTCGCCGACGGCGTTATAACCCCGGAGGCGTCTTCAATCATGATCCGGTCGATACAGTCTTTGGCTGCGGCCAACAGTTGGGTTTTGTAGGCCCAATGTTCATTCGTATGGACCGGGCTGGAAGTGTACATCAAAGCCGGCACGACCTCGGCCCCTTCCGCCTTGGCGATCCGGGCGAAGTAGACGAATTTTTCCATTTCATACTGGTAATCGCAAATCCAGAAACTTTTTATCCCCTGGGCCACGGATCGTTTTATCCAGAGGGTGATGATCTCGCGGGGGGTGCTGAGGTCAAAGGAAGAAAGGCTGCCGATCTGGTAGGACCCCCGCAAAGGAGTTCTCCGGATCAACCCGGAGAGAACTCTGATTCTTTCCCAGGGATCCTCGTTGAATTGTCGCACCTGGACGGTGAAGGCCTGAGAACCTACGGTGGCAACGGCCCGATAGCCAACCCGGTCCATCATTTCCGCAATCGGGGTGATATGATCGGTCCTCATCATGAGACCCCAGAGACTCTGTTGGGCATCGCGTACGGTTTGATCGACAAAATCTATCTTATGGTTCATGGCGTGGTGATTTTCCTTTAACCCTTTTGGCGATGTATGTTATGGTCAGGCCGACTCCTAAAATATTTGAGGTTGTCTTTAGGATATGGATTAACAGCCCGCTCCCCGGAAGACAATAGCGATCTACTAATGAGTTCATAAGTGAATAGGGTGAAAGATTCCCGGGCCCGGCTAATGATAATCAACAAAAATAATAAGTTGACCTGTTGAAGGCCGGGCCCTGAAAAGCGAGGATCTTGACTTGAACCCCGATGGATAATTCCACGGACCTTCCCGGCAAAAGCAAATCCGAGGGTTTTTATGGGTGTGTTTCAGCTTAACCTGCACCAGGTGATTTCCTTTTATTTCCTGGCCAAGGAACAAAGCTTCAGCAAGGCCGCCGAGCGGCTGGCCATCACCCAGCCGGCGGTAACCCAGCATATCCGTGGGTTGGAAGTGCAGTTCGGGGTAAAGCTGATCAACTTAAAAAAGAAGCGGGTGACCCTGACCAGGGCCGGAGAAAGACTCGTGCCTTATGCGGAAGAGCTTTTTAACCAGGCGGTGATGACGGAGAATTTTCTCAAAAGTTATCGTTTCAGTAATGTCTCCGTAGGGATCGCCAGTCCGTTAATGTATTATTTTACGGCCCTTATCGACCATTTTAAGGCCCTCTATCCTTCCATTAGGGTTTCCATCCGGGAAGGCTCGTCGCTACCCCTGGTCGAAGAACTGCTCGATTTCAAGCACGACATCTGCATCGTCGGCGTGTTGTCTCTTCAAACCGAGAGATTACGCTTATTCCGCATACCCACGGAAGAACAACTCGTCCTGGTAACCAGCCCGAACTATCCCTTACCTTCCGATACGCCCGTGACCTGGGCCCAGTTGGCCTCCCACCCCCTGATTATTCATTCGGAAGGGTCGGCCTCACGGGCCATCATCCTCCATCAATTTAAAAAAAGGAGGTTGAAGCCCCAGATCGGCACGGAAGTAAACAACATCGGGCTGGCCAAAGAGTTGGCTCTGCAGAGAAAGGGGGTGGCCTTCATGTTCGAACCGAATGTCCGGGAGGAAGTGGCTGACGGGCGGCTGAAAATAATCCCGGTGGAGGACGGTGAAATCCGGATGGGGGCCATCGACGTGGTGGTCAATCAGGGGGAACGGCTTTCCCCGGCCGTTGAATCCTTCCTCATGCTGATCAAAGGACATTTTAAAGATAAATTCAGCGAAATTAATCTTCCATAGTAAAGGGCACAGACAAACTCTGGCGTTTCTCGCCCGTGGGGTTCTGGAACGAAAGGGAAAGGCAGGGCCTGGATCCCGACGAACTGCATTCGTTTCTATTGAAAAAATACCAAACCTGGTTTTATACTCCTACCACCTTGAATCTGGCCGGGGAAGAACTAAGGTCCAGGGAGAAGGAAATCTCTTCGAAGGTAAAATTAGAAACAATTGGCTAAATGTAGCACAACCGCCCTCGGCTGTGACTTTGAACCTGGACTTACCTTATTATCAACGGAAGATAGAGGCGGATTCCCCCCGCCCAGGCTATACCGAAGGCTGTATAGTAGGTGGTTCCACTGGCAGTCACATTGGATCCCGCATCAATGTAATAAATAGGTGATGTCGCCAGGGTGACTTTGGCCGAACCTATGCCGAAGTACTGAATAGTGTTGGTCACAAAGCCTGTATGCCCGTCATAGTCTCGACCTAAAATTTGAGCAACTATAAGATTTCCGTCGGCGTTGATTCCAATCGGGTTATTATACGCACTCGAAAAATTACTGAGTGCAGCCGTAAACACATCACTGCCTGACGGACTGTTTCCGACCTCCGCCACAAAGTCGGCCGGAATACCGTTACCCGGCTGAGCCGCCAGGAACTGCAACACCTGATAAAGGTTTTCGCTCCCGTGCCCGGCCGCGATGAGTTTGTCGATGAGATATCCCGGGGCCTCGTTGGAAAGCATAAACGTGCGTGCGGCCTTGGTCCAGGCGATACCGATGGCCTGGTAGCGGCCATTCCCAGGACGCTCTCCCGCATCAATGTAATAAATGGGCGAGGTCGCCATGGTGAAATTGGCCGGAGCTATGCCAGGGTACAAGACGTTGTTGGTCACAAAGCCCACCAGGCCGTTATAATCTCGTCCAAAAATAGGATGGATCGAAAACGTTCCGTCAGCGTTGATTCCAACCGGCCCATTGAGACCCGCAAAATTGTTGAGCGGAGCCGTAAACACTTCGCTGCCGGCGGGATTGTTAGCGACCGACGTTACAAAGTCCGCCGGAATACCGCTGCCCAGCTGAGCCGCCAGGAACTGCAATATCTGATAAAGATTCTGGCTCCCGTACCCGGCGGCGATAAGCCGGTCGATCAGGCCGCCCCCGACGACAGCGCCGAGTTCGTTGCTCAGGACCAGGGTCCGCACATCATTCGGATCGGCCGGAGCCTTCCCGGGCAGAGAAAACAGGGCCAGCGACAAAACAACCAGGACGACCGGCAGGGACTTTTTCAGGGATAACTCCTTTTCGTATTAAACCCCCATGCCCGCCTACGGCAGCACCCACGAAGCATGAAAAAACTTTAGGGGTAGGGTCCAAGGTTAAGACCGACTCGGTCTGCCAGACCGAGTCGGTCTGAGCCCGGGTGAGTTGGTAAGCTATTTTCGTATTAAATGCACCTTGATTTATGCCGGCATACTATAAGAAACCATTCCGATGTCAAGATGGAAACTTGTGCCGGTGATCGGATGCGTCGTTCCGTCGTTCCACCGTTTTTTGATTTTTTGCTTGCGGCGATTCCGGATCTTGTGGTTTAATTTTTTCGCGCGACGGAGACTGATCATGGATAACCTTTTAAGTATACTCGATTCCTTCAAACCGGGCTGGAAAGAGAACAAAGGCGTTAAAGATTTTCTGGCGATCCTGGGGGAACGGATCATCCCCAGCTATGGAATCCTGGAGACTACGATAAAAAATCATAAAGCCGTGTTTCCCCGGGAATGGGATCAGATCACTTCCGGATTTAAGGAGGCCCGGATCTTCGAGCGGTTCATCCCCCCGGAATACGGCGGTGAAAAAATCTCGGAAGCGGACATCTATTGCCTCATGGAACTCCTGGGTTACGCCTCCCCGGCCATCGGCATTATCCTGGTTTCCCATGGACGGGCTATCGACATCGTCTGCCGGGGCAGCCGACAGCAAAAAGAAAAGTATCTGCCGCGGATGGCCGCCGGACAATTCGGGGCCATCGCCATGACCGAGGAAAAGGCCGGCTCCGACGCCAGCGCTATCGGATTGTCGGCCCTCCGGAGCGACGGCCAATACGTGTTGAACGGGGAGAAAATTTTCATCTCCAACAGCGGGCTGGCCGATATTTACGCCATCCTGGTCAACACCAAAGGGATCAAGGGGCCCCGTTCCCTTAGTATCTTTGTCGTGGAAGACGGGACCGAGGGCTTCTCCATAGCGGATCTGCCGGAAAAAGACGGTTTGCGGGCGCTGCCCACGGGACGTCTCGTCTTCCAGGACGTTCAGGCGCCCGCAAGCAATATGATCGGGGAAGAAGGCAAAGGCCTTTTATTGGCCCTGGACGTCATCGACCACGGGAGGATTCATATCGCCGGTATCTGTTGCGGACTGGCTTACCGGATTTTTCGTGAAATCTACCACTATGCCCTCCGCCGCAGGCAATTTGACCATCCCCTGACCAGCAGTCAGGATATCAGTTTCCAGATCGCCGACATGTACTCCAAGATGAATGCGGCCCGGGGGCTGTGTTTCCATGCCCTGGAGCAGATGGGCGGACCCCATTACCGGCTGAGTTCTTCCCTGGCCAAATTGTTCGCCACCCAAATGGTCATGGAGGTAGCCGCCCACGCTCAGATTTTGATGGGCGGCAGGGGGTATCTGCGCAACGCCCTGATCAGCCAGTTGGCCGCCGATGCCCGGGGGATGGAGTATTTGGAGGGAACCTCCAACGTCCAGAAAATGATCATCACCCGGGAGCTGTTTAAGATGTATTATGAAAAGGACGATCCGGCCAGCGCCGGACGGTAGAAGTTGTCAACTACCAAAGACTTTGAACATGGCGATAATTTAGAATTCTCCGGTCTTTGGTAAGAATGACTGCCTGCTCTTCCCGCGCCGTGGCTACAATGATTTGATCGGCCGGGTCGTCGTGAAAAGGCCGAGGAAGCACGGTGGAACGATAGGCTATCCGCGGTGTAAGCTGAACCAGCCTGAGTTTCGGCATTTCCAAAGCGCTGTTGATCCAATCCCCCGGGTTGACGGCAATCCCGATCTTTCCTTTTTCCAGAAGCTTACAAAACTCCCAGGGTGAAATAACCGACAAGAGCAGTTCGTCATAACGGTCGTTATGTTCAATTAAATTGATGACTCTCCGCGAGAGGTTTTGAGGGCGCATGTTCCACCAGACCCAGGTGTGGGTGTCGAGGAGGTAGATCATTGACCGGCTTCCCACAATTCCGGACCCAGCGGCGTGATGATATCCTTTTCGAAAACAAAGGCCGCGGCGAGTTTTCCGGGCGTGGCCTTGGTTTCGGACTGTTGAAAGGGGACCACTTGGGCCAAGGGCCGGCCCCGTTTCGTTATGACAACGGGTTCTTTGGATTGGGCGACTTCGTTTAATACGCTTAAGGCCTGGGACTTAAATTTACTGATGGCCATAGTTTTCATGGGACTCACCCCCCAGATCAAAAGTAGTCAATTGAAATGGTCAAGTCAAGAAAAATGCCAACAGGTCTTGGACTGTAGGTTTCCGGAAACGATACCGCTCTGATCGGCGTCACCGCTCCTGGCCTGGACCGATCGACAGTTTCGAAGGCCCGGCTTCCGGGAATTTCCCAACTAACTCTGGCGTTGAATGCGCCAATCCCGAAACAGCGTGACTGAATCCGCCTTGGTCCAGAGGCCCGCATACCCTCGCCGGGGAGTCGCGGTTTCATAAACGAGGACCGGTTCTTCATCCAGGAATCCTTGAACAGTCCGGCCCTGGATTTCTACCTGTAAGGTATACCAGCGGTCCGATTCGATTTTATGCTGGTAAAGGGCCCGCTGGACCCTCTTGTGGTTTGCATATTCAAAAAGAATCAGGTCGTCTTCCAGGGCGTTGAGGCGCCAGACGAAATAATTTCCCAGACTCCGCAGGCCGAAGACAATCCCGCCCGCCCGGTCGATATGACCGCCGACGGCTTTGACCTCCACCCGGATGGTCCCCTCCGCCAGTTCGCCGTCCCTGGCGATGATCAAGGGGAAATAGTAATAGGCCTCCACCCGGTCCAGCAGGTCCTGCAGGCGGGACCCGGTAACTTTTCCCAGCAGCTTGGCCATGGCGGTCGAAACCGTGAACCCGGCCCGGCTTCCGTCCTGGAGATAAACGGGGGATCCCTCCTTTTCCGTCAGCTCCCAGTCCCCCTCCTGGATATAGAAGCCGGGCAATCTGCTCCCGCGATCCGTGGAGAGAAAATCATAGTCTCCTGCGAAAAAAAGGCCGGCCAGCCGGTCCACGTCCTCCGGCCGGGTCAGGGACATGTCGAGCAGCCGGGTGGAAGCCAGCAGGCGGCCCAGCAGGTCCAGTTTCTCCTCCAACGGGGATTGATCATAGCCGGTGAGAGATGCCCCCAGCAAATCGCCCTGGACGGATACTTCGAACCCCAGTTTTCTCAAGATCATTTCCATGAAAAGGAGGCGCAACGACCGGCCAAGGAAATTGCCGGCCCCTCCGGAAAACTGCAGGGTGACATAATTCTGGCTGCCCTGTTCCCCGCAAAGAACATCCAGGTTGGCGAAATGGTAGCCGAAGCGGGCGCTCAAATTGAGATAATCCCTGGACAGGAAGGCGTAGCTTTCCCCGCCGGGGACCTCACCGAACTCGGAAGTGGCGCTGGAGGCCATGAGGCTGAGGAAGCTTTTGGGGTCGAATTGAATGGTCCCTTTCCAGGTGATGCCGGGATGGGTAAACCCTTTCCAGAGGGCCTTCATGGGCAGCGATTCGATGTGCTCGGGGACGACGGCGTCGCAGTCGGTCAATCCGGTGCGCAGACCTCCGCCCAGGTCGATCAGGTTGATGATCAGGGGTATGCCGGCTTTCATTCTCACCGAGATGGTTTCCTGGTCCGGGGTTCCTCCCAGGCCGAACATTTCTTTTATGGCCCATTCATGGGTAAAGCGGATCAGGTCATGAACGGTCCGGCAACCCTCGGGGGCAAACGAAGGAGCCTGGGGATCGGTCAGGTTGAGCGGGGCGATGGCCTCCAGCAGGTCCTGCAACCTTTGACTGACCGGACTGTCCAGGAAAGGCCGGCCGGCCATGGTCCGGGGAGAAAACCGGGCTTCGATCAATCCTTTGTAAACCGTAGCCGAATCGGCATCCAGCGTTATCTGGACGCCCGGTGGGATGGCGCCCAGGGCTCCCTTGGCCCCCACGACAAAGGGGATCCCGAATTCCCGGGCCACCGAGGCCAGATGACTGGTGACGCTGCCCATTTCCGTGACCAGGCCGTTGATCCTTCCGGCCAGCCGGGCATATTTCGGGAGGGCGGCGGGGGCCACCAGAACAGCCCCTTCCGGAACGGCGCCCAGATCGTCTTCCCCCTTGAGGACCCAGGCGGATCCGGACGCTCGTCCCGGCGAGGCGGTCTGGCCGCCGCAAAAAAGGATCGGCAGAACGGGCGCTGTCTCGGAATCCGTCGTCCTTCCTCCGGCGGGAAGATGCAGGGGGCGTGCCTGGAGGATGAAAAGGTTTCCCGATAGGTCCCGGGCCCATTCCACGTCGAGGGGGCGTCCCCAATAGGCCTCCAGTTTCAACCCGTAATCCGTCAGGGTCAAAACCGCCTCATCGTCCAGGGCCGGCAGTTCTCTTTCGTCGGGGGGGACTTCCTCGAGCCGGGTGCCGCCCGACGGTAGCGGGATTAAACGCCGTTCCTTGCAGGAAACGGTCCGGGAGACGATGGAGCGTTCCTGCCGGTCCACCGCGAAGGAGTCGGGCAGGGTCCGGCCGCTGACCAGTTCTTCCCCCAGACCCCAGATGGCGGCGACTTCCAGGCGGTCCGCGGCCGGGTCGGAAAGATCGACGGTATACAGGACGCCGCTGGCTTGCGGCCGTATCATGACCAGTCCCAACACCGCCATGGGCATGTCCGCGTCGTCCAGGCCTCTTTGCCAGCGGTACCAGACGGCCCGGGGGGAATATTTGCTGGCCAGGACGTTCTTGTACGCCTCCAGGAGGTCGTCCGGCCCTACATTCAGCATCGTGGTGAATTGACCGGCAAAGCTGGCTTCGGTATCCTCCCCGATGGCGCTGCTGCGTAGAGAGATCATAACCCCGGATTCTGTGCGTTCTTCCAGGGACCGGTAGGCCCGATAAAGCGCTTCCGCCAGGGCGGAAGGGACGGGCGCTTCGAGGATCAGTCCCTGGATTTTCCGGCAGACGTCATCCAACCCTTCCGCCTCCTCCGGAGATAGCGGAGCGAGGAGGTCGGCAATGGACGTCTCCAGTCCGTTTTCCGCCAGGAAGAAGCGGGCTCCTTCGGCTGTCACCGCAAACCCCTCCGGCACCGGCAGGCCCAGCTCTTTTTTGATCAGGCCCAGGTTGCCGGCCTTGGCTCCTACCCGGTCGAGTTGTTTCCGGTCGATGTCCGCGAGGTCAATAACGAAGCTCCCGGATCCGAAGGCGAGCGGGGGAGCAAGCCTCCTTTCAACCTCGCGCCGGATCCGCCCGGACACCTCTTCCAGATCCTTGAATTTGTTGCCGGTCAAGCCCCGAAAGGTCGTGAGCAGGCTTTCCATGGTCGTCAGCAAAGCCTGAACCTTTTGGTTGACCCGGGCGAAGGTAAAGGGTCGGCCGCTGAAGTTCAACTGCTCCAACTCGGCCAGGAGGGCCAGGGAGGCCTGATTGTAGTCCAGGAAATCCTTGAATCTACTGTAGCGATCCACATGGCGACCGTCCAGATTGACCAGCAGGGTACAGACATCGGGTTTGGAAAAAAATTTAAAAAGATTTTTCATGAAGGATCCTCCTTTTAGAATTCCGTCGATCTTCTTTTTACATGAATCTACAAGGTAATTATTCTATAGCTGTTTAAATTAGCCCCACCAGCCGGCCTAAAAGTCCGATGGCCCCGGCCGAAATAATGATTGTGATCATCCCCACCCTAAGCCATTGAAAGACAGCGAAGGAGGCACCGCCTATAACTATTCCAAACCAATAAACTTCACCAGGGGCCGGAAAGAGGACCTGGATCCCGAACCAGACGGCCAGATTGAGAACCACCCCGACAACCGCAGCCGTAATAGCCGAGAGGACGGCGCTCAGTTTTTTATTCCCCCTGAATTTTTCTATATAAGGCCCCCCCAGCATGATGAATAAGAAAGAGGGGAGAAAGGTAAAGTAAGTGGCGATCAGGGAGCCGATAAGTCCAGCCCAGATTGGATTTAAATCTCCAGGATTATTCCATCCCGCCATGAAGCCGATAAACTGGACCACCATGATTAACGGGCCGGGAGTGGTTTCAGCCAACCCCAGTCCGTCAATCATCTGGGGGCCGGTTAACCAGGCGAATTGTTCCACCCCGGCCTGGGCGATGTAAGCCAAAACGGCGTACGCGCCGCCGAAGGTTAGAAAAGCGGCTTTGGTAAAAAAGAGCGCTTCGCTGAAAAAGACCGAGTGCGCATTAAAAGAAATAAGCGCTGAAACCGGGATTACCCAGAGGATCAGGAAGACCAGAATCAGAAAAAAACTGCGTTTCGTAGAGGGCGCGATATGGCAGGCGAGGTCCGCTTCACAGTATTGGACATAGGCCTCCTCCGAATCACCGTCCTTCTCTTTGATGACCTCGAATTTCCTGGGCAGGATTATTCCACCCAGCAGCCCGGACAGTCCGGCGCCCAATATAATTATTGGAAAAGGAACTTTGAAAAAGAAAATAGCCACAAAGGACAGTATCCCCAGGGCAATCATTACCTCATTTTTTAAAGCCTTTTGGGCGATTTTAATGACGGCGGCGGCCACAATGGCCAGGACGGCCGGTTTAAGGCCGCTGAAGACCGCGGCGATCCAGGTGATGTTCCCATAAACAGCATAGACAAGGCTGAGACCAAAAAGGATGAAGATGGAGGGGATGACGAAGAAACACCCCGCCACAACTCCTCCGGGTATTTTATGGAGCAGCCACCCGATGTAGATGGCCAACTGCTTGGCTTCCGGGCCCGGCAGGAGCATACAATAATTGAGAGCCTGGAGGAACCGGGTGTTGGAAATCCATTTCCGTTTTTCCACCAACTCCTGGTGCATGATGGCGATCTGCCCGGTCGGTCCGCCGAAGCTGATGAAGCCCAGCTTCAACCAGAATTTAAAGGCCTCTGAAAAAGAGGGATGGGGCGCCGGTTCGATCATGGAAAGTCCCTTTAAAAAATAAATTGTAAACCAACATACGAAATTAAAGATTTTTCATCTCCGGCAGCCGGGTGTAAACTTCTTCCAGCGGAGGCGTTTAACTTGATCCAATGGTTCCATTTCCACCGGAAGCCCAGGTTGAAAACAAGACCGGTGTTCGCCCAGTCGATGTTTGATTGGGACGTGCCGTAAATTTCCCCTACCCATTCAACCTCGGAAGTCCTATATCCAAAGGCTAAACCGTAAAGCCACTGGTTATGGTCTTCCTGGTTAAAAACATAACCGAGTTCTCCGTGGACATTCAAGGGGCCGAACCTCCGCTCTGCTTGAAAAGGAAAGATAAATTTTGTGCCGGGGTCCACCAGCCCCAGGTCCACGGAATAGCTCGCCGTATTAAATTCCAGTTGCGGATAGACTGACAAGGCGAACCCCAGGCAATCTTCATCCAGAAACCGCCACTTTATTCCCAGAGCCGAATTGCCGGCGCCGTTTCTGGCCTCACCGCCGCCGTGATTGTTGAATATCCAGGCCGTCTCAAATTTGAGCTGGATTTTTTCACCCAGTCCATAATTGACGTCCGGTCCTCGAAGGCCGATCTGGGAATTGGAGAGGGACCGCTCCAGTGAAAGGCCGGCATTGATCTCCCAATGTCCGTCACCCGGAGTACCAGTATCGTTGGTTAATAGCGGTGGACCTGCCTGGCCGTATTCTGCAAGAAACAGCAGGGCCAAAATAGGGATGATCTGTATTTTCATCTCAAACTTACTCCTTCACCACCATCCGTAGCGAAGCCCGGTTCAGTTCGGTCTGATCTTGTTTAAAATTGCGACTGTTGTAGCGGTTGAGGTCATAAATCAGACGGGCCTGGACGGTATAGGTGCCCGACTTGAGGCTGGGTTTCCAGGGCAATATCCTTTCTTCTCCGGCCAAGAGGATGTTTTCATGGGGTCCCTGGGCATCGGCCTGCATGGCGGCCGCTGCATCAGGTCTCTTTTTGTCTTCTTCAAGAAAGGCCCGGTCGTCGGGACGATTCCCATACCAGGGTGCAAACAACCACTCTTGATTGGCTACTATCTTACCGGCCTGGTTTATGACCTCGGCAATGAGATAGATACCCCGCCTGTTTGAACCTGTGGGAACCGAGTGACCGGCCGCGATGTTAATGATATGAAAATCAAGATCTTTCTTTCTCGCTTCCTTCTGGACGACTACCATGCTGAGGGCGCTGGACAGACGTTGTTTCGAACGGCCACCTGTCCAGAGGTGACGGCCAATGGCCCTTACCGGCTCATCGAAGTCTTCTGCCGATTTTCGCATGGTTCGCGGCATATGGCAATCTTGACAATGCTGTTTCCCGAGCCCTTTTTTATGAAAATCCTCACGCCACTCTAAAAAACTCTGGGTTTGTTTTCCCTCCACCCGTTTCCCCAGACTGTGGCAATAAGCGCATATTTCCGAGGTCTGCATTTTCGGTTCCATCACCGTATCATGAGGGGCCTTTACTTGGTAAGGTCCTCTGATTTTCCCCTCCGGCGTTAAATGGCAACTGGCACAGGTCAAACCTCCTATTTCCTGGCCCTTAGGGCGAGGCTTCGGTTTGGCGATTTCCAAGCTCTCCATATCCGGTAGCGAGAAAGCCTCCGGGAAGTGGCAGACATTACATGATCGCCCTTCCTCTTCGGATCCCCGGGCATGGATCGGAAAGGGATCTACACCAGCGAAGGCATGAGCGGTGGCCGAAGCCGAGACCTGAGCCGGGAGACTGAGGCGCTTATCCGAGGACGATTTCAAAGTGATATCCTTGTAATCCAGATCGCTGCCGAACCCTAAAGCGAATTCCCGGTAGATGGCTTTATGGCATTCGCCGCATGTTTCCGAAGGCGTGGCGGTCCCTTGCGGGAAGTCGGATTTTTCCAATGCTTTGGAACTAGCCAAGAACGTGAGTAGTAAAGTTGTTCCCAGCAGCATGACTCCAACAAGCCTTTTGGTTTTCATGGTTTTTCTTCCCTTTTTTTGAAATCTTGTTAAAGATCGTTTGGTCAATGGCCTTTGATCAGTCCCTGGATCTCCCTGTGATATCCCAAGTAGCGGTTTAAGGTTACTTCGTTTTTCCCATACTTCGGATAGGTGCGCAGGATTTCTTCGAAGCGATCCTCGACTTCCCGTTCCGAATCGATGGAAACGATCCCGTCCATAATGATATCAACCAATCGGTCCGCATAAATGATGATCCGTTCTTCCAGCCTTTTCAAGGTGTAATCCTTGAGCGGCAGCCCCAATTCAAAAGCTTCGGTTTCCGTTAGGCCCCCACGGATATGTTTCTCCATAATTGCCGTTATGACCTCCGGGAGGCCGAATGACCGTCCGGTTTCCGCGCCGATCCTTCCGTGTTCGATTTCATGGGTCTTGGCTTTGCCCAGGTCGTGAAAAAGGGCGCCCCGTCCGACCAGTTCCTGGTCCAGGTCGGCGTGAGTCCGGGCGGCGATCTCCAGGGCCTTTTCAGCCACCTTGACGCTGTGGGTGATATCATCCGTGGAAACGCCGGCCCGACGCAACAGGTCCATGTCAGCGGCTTGAATGGTGTAGCGGTGAGACACGACCGGAATACCGTCGACGGATTGGCCGGCGTCCGTCCAGGCCTGGAGTCCTCCTTCCAAAAACACAGCCTCGCGGCCTCCTTTTTGCATTTGATCCACCACCGATTGGCTGACCGATCCGCCCTTGACGCAGTAGACTATGGCGGGTGTGTCGGAGGACAGGTCCTTGACCCAGTCCTCGATTTTTTCAGGGTCCCGCCAGATCGCGCCGGCGATTTTCTTAGGCGATGCTTCGTAATCCGCCTTGCGACGCACGTCCAACAGATTCGGTGAATCGCCGCTTATGAGCAGTTTTTTTAATTCCTGGACCTCGATGGATTTTGCCATAGTCTTTTTCCCTTCCTATTATTAAGTCGTTAAACCGCTTGTTCCGTTAATGACCCGCGTTCGGCCCGTACTCTCCTCCAATACCAGGTCCTTGAACAGCGTGACCGAGTCGGCCTTAGTCCAGAGGCCTACGTAGCCCTGCAGGTCGTATTCGGCCTTGTATTCCATCACTTGTTGACCCTCTAGGAAAGCTCGGATTCGATTCCCTGCCGTTTGCACGCGCAGGCAATGCCATTGGCCGGCGCGGATGGGCGCATCGACGTTGAGGCGCTCCAGACGCCTGCCGTTCTTGAATTCGAACAGGATGGCATTGTCTTCCAGGGCGTTGATGCGAAAGACGAAGTAGTTGCCCCAGTCCCGGATGGCAAAAGACAGACCGCCGGCCTGATCGATATTCCCGGATAGAGGTTTTACCAATACCTGGGCCAGGCCGTCGGCCATGGTGCTTTCCTTGGCGATGGCCATGGGAAAGTAGTAGTAAGCCTCGATGTTGTCCAGGAATTCCTGGTAGCGTTTGCCCATAAAACGCCCCAAGGTTTGGGAGACGTTGGCCGAGATCCAGGAGCTGAAATGTGAACCGTCCTGCAGAATGCCCGGCTCCATGTCCGGTGCACTCTTTTTCCAGTTTCCGGTGATCAGGTGGAAGGCCTCGGGTGCATCCTCAGGTGCGGGTCCCAGGAGATCGTAGTTACCCAGAAAAAAGGATTCTGAAAGAGTTGCCACCCGTTGGAGACTATTTATGGCCAGGTCCAACAGCCTACTGGCGCCTAATAGACGGCCCAATTGGTCAAGTCTTTGTGCGATGGCGGAATGGTCAAGCCTGGCTAGGGAGGCCTCGATCAAATCCCCCTTGAAGTTGGTTTCAAATCCCAATCGAGCCAGGACAGTGACCATGTACTGAACGCGCAAGGAGCGGCCGAAGTAGGAGCCGGCCCCGCCGACGAAGTGCAGCTTGATGTAGTTGTGCTCACTGTCCTCTCCGCACAGGGCGTCCACTGTGGCGAAATGGTATCCGAAACGGGCGTTCAGGTTCAGATAGTCACCGGATAGGAAGGCGTAGCTGGCCCCACTTAGAGGATTGCTTTGTTGATGGGTGCCGCCGACCATCAAAGAGATGAAGCTCTGGGCTCCTACAGAGCGGGACCAGTTGATGCCCGGGTGAGTAAGCCCGCGCCAGAGGGCTCGGAAGGGTACGCTGGCCACGTCGTGGGCAGTGACCTCGCTGCAGGTGGTTAAACCGGGGCGCAACCCGCCGCCCAGGTCCAGGGCCAAGAGCTCTATGGGAATACCCACCTTCAGGCGTACTGCGTTATGCTCACGGTCAATGACTTCGCCGAAGCGGAACATTTCGCCAACGGAAGTCTCGTGGCAAAACCGGATGATGTCGTGAACCGTTTGACATCCCTCCGGCCCGAATGTCAGGGAATGGGGGTCGGTAAGATTCAAAGGCGAAACCAGGTCCAGGAGGCGCTGCATGCGCAAGTGAGCCGGACTGGCGAAGATGGGGCGCTTCACGGGCCGCATACTTCGCACCAGCTCTTCCACGACACCCCGGTAGACTCTCGACCGGCTGGCCCATAAGGTAATCTCTTCGCCATCCTTTAGGGTCGCAGTGGCGGTTTGGGTGTCGAACAGCGCCGGCACTCCGAACTCCCGGGCCACTGAAGCCAGATGGCTGGCAATGCCGCCGATGTCGGTAATAATCCCCTTTACTTTGCCTACCCAGGGTGTTAACAAAGTCGAGGCGGTAGGCGCCACCAGGATGGTGTCCGGCTCGATCTGCAGTAGGCTATCTTCCTGTCTGCCGCCCTTAAGCACCAGGACCCGGCCGGCGACCACCCCGCCGGCGGCGCACCTGCCACTCTCGATGAGGAGGGGGTGGTCAGGATAATCGCGCGCGGGGTCTGGACTTTTTTCTACTGCCTCCGGCACCACGAGCAAAGGCCGGACCTGCAACAGGAAAAGGCGATCCGACTGATCCAGTGCCCATTCGATATCGAGGGGACGTTGAAAGTGGTTTTCCAGTTGACGGGCGGATTCCCATAGCTCCCGAAGAAAGCCTTCGTTGGATGAAGGGCTGGCGGAAACCCCTTCTTCCGTCTTCCCCCTGAATACATCCAGAATACGGAATGCTTTCTTGTTAATCCGGTAGGTACTCTGTGGCGAGGTATCGCCGCCCACCAAAGCATCGCCAAGTCCGTGGATGGCGCTGACCCGGATACTGTCACGATCATCGCTGATGGGATCGGCGGTGTAGAGGACTCCGCTGAGGCGCGGCTGGATCATCTCGATTACCAGCACGGCCATGGGAGTCTCACGGTCATCCAAACCGTGGTGCATGCGGTAGGAGAGCGCGGAGGAGGAATATTTGCTGGCCACCACCTGCTTGTAGGCTTGGGGTAAATCTCCGA
>JACRCK010000047.1 GCA_016219065.1 Deltaproteobacteria bacterium | reverse complement strand
CTCGGGGATTACCCGCCAATGGTTGATCGTCCTTCTTCCTGATAGAAAAAAACTTAATGCGTTTATAATGTTAAATCAATCATTTTCATGCTTCGTGGGTGGCCAGCCGCAGGCGGCCATGGGGGTTTAGTACGAAAATACCATTCGGCGTTATGCGTTCGGCGTTCGGCGTAGAAGCTTAACGGCTCTGATGTAGGGGCGGGGACTTCGGCGAGCCCTTCGATAAAACTCAGGGCCTTGAGTTCGTCGAAAGGCTCAGTCGAGCCGTTAATCCCCGCCCGCCTCTGGGCTGCTATTTTCATGCTTCGCGGGCGCCCGGCTCGGACCGACTCGGTCTGGCAGACCGAGTCGGTCTTGGACTTTTCCCTCACTCAACCCGGCCCCGCAGGAATGTCCATATTTCCTCTCCTCCATCCCGAAAGCTGATGCTGACCGCCCCTTCTTGATCGGTGCGCAGGATGCGAATCCCCTTTTCCCGGTAGCGTTCCAACACCTGGGGGTGCGGGACGGGGAAGCGATGCGCGGCCCGGGCGGAAAAGACGGCCCAGCGGGGCGCTGCGGCGGCGATGAAGGCCGGCAGGCTGGAGGTGCGGCTCCCGTGGTGGGGAACCTGGAGAATATGGCAACGCAGCGGCGACCCCCGGTTAAGCAGTTCCGTTTCCGTTTCAGCCTCGATATCCGCGGGCAGCAGCAGGGTCAGGTTCCGGTAGTCGATCCGCAGGACCAGGGAGCGGTTGTTCTGCCCCTGCCAGTCAGGGCGGTCTCCTTCCTGACCTTCACCGGACAGTGGGTGCAGGCAGGAGATCCGGGCCTCTCCAAATTCCCGGGACCAGCCTGCCCGCGGCTGCCGGACCATGATTTTTTTCTCTCGGATCAGGGCCTCCAGGCGGCTGAAAGACTCCGTATCCGATCGGTCGCCGTTCTCCCATATTTCACCGACCTTGAATTTTTCCAGAATAGAGGGTAGCCCGTTCAGGTGATCGGGATGCGGGTGGGACAGGACCACCGCTGAAAGAAAGGAAATCTTGCGCTGCCGGAGGAAGGGGCCGACCACCCGTTCGCCTAAATCGAAGGCCGGGTTGGGGGACCCGCCCCCGTCGACCAGGAGATTGCCTCCGTCGGGAAATTCCACCACCGTAGCGCTGCCGTGTCCCACGTCCAGAAAGGTGACGGTGAAGGGCCGCAGCCCGAGCGCGGTTTGGATGTGGGGAAAAAAGAAGGATCCGGCCAGGGCGACGAGGGTCAGCCCCAGGACCCAGGGCGCCCGGCGGATTTGGCGCAGGTTGAAGAGGATGAAAAGGGAAGCGAAATAGAAAACGATCTCCAGCCAGCCCGGGCGGGGCAGCGCGATCCAGGCCCCGGGCAGGGAGGCGAAGAAACGTGTGAGGCCCCAGGTCCAATCCAGCAGGAGCGAAACAAGCTGGAAGAGCAGCGCCGTCACCCCGGGGGCCAGGGGGTGGAAGATCAGGGCCAGCAAGCCGACAGGCACCACCAGGACCCCGGTCAGGGGAACGAGGATCAGGTTGCTGACCAGGCCGCTGAACGATACCTGGTGGAACCACCAGGAGACGGCCGGTGCGGTGGCCAGTTGCGTCACCAGGGATACGCCGAAGGTCGTCCAGAGATAGCGGGCCCCCTGCCGAAGCCAGGTCGTTCCTTCCGCAGCGGGATCGGCCGACGGGTGCCACAGTCTGGGCAGCAGGTAGGCGATGGCCCAGACGGAAAGGAAGGACAATTGGAAGGAGGGCTTGAAAACGGTCAGCGGCGCGAGGAGCAACAAGATCAGGGCGGCCAGGGCCAGGTTGTTCAGCAGATCGGAATACCGCCGCAGCAGCAGGGCGGCAAAGACCAGGGAAACCATCAGCAGGGCCCGGGCCACCGAAGGGCTCAGGCCGGCCAGCAGGGCATAACCCACCACCGGGACGAAGGCCCCGGCATAGGCCCAGAAGCGGACATTCCAGGTTAAAAGGACCCTTTCGGAAAGGCTTAAGAGAAAACGGATCAGATAATACGCCAGGCCGCCGATCAGGGCCAGATTCAGCCCGGAGAAGGCCAGCAGGTGGGATACCCCGGCGCGGCTGAAGGTCTCCCGGATTTCTACCGGGATCCGGCTCTGGTCCCCGGTCAAAAGCGCCCGGGCCAGGCCGTTCAAGGGCGGGGCCAGGTAGGAGTCGATCAGGGCGTTGACCCGAACGCGCAACGGACCGGGTGAAAACCGGCCCCGGAAACTATTGTTGCGCCCCGCCGCGGTTAGCAGTTCGGGCCGCTCCAGGAAGGCGGAGATCCGGATCCCCTGCCGGTCCATGACTTTTTGAAAATCGTACCCGCCGGGGTTATGGTAGCCCTCCAGGGGGTGGAGACGGGCCACGAACCGGACAGGATCGCCGGCCTGCCAATCCGGCCAGAGACCGTTGACGGTCAATATAATCAGCCCCGCGACTGGCCGGTCCTCTGGGCCCTGGCCGTCAGCGGTGAGGCGCACGATGAACCGGGTGCGGTCCGCAGCGAGGACCGGCTCATCCTGAATAATTCCCGAGAGGTGCCGGAGCGACTGATCCGTCAAAAAAGACGGGACCGGCGGGGTATTCCAGCGGGGGGAGAACCAGGAGGTCAGGCCGGCCCCGATCAGCAGAAACACTGTCAGTCCGCTGTAAAATACGGCCCGTGGCTGCAGGAGAAAAAAGGCCGCCAGGAGGGTAAAGGCGATGATCAATCCATAAGGGAGAAAAGGGACCCAGCCGGGAGGCAGGTGGTCCCCCAGGAACAGTCCGGCCATGAGGGCCAGCACCAGCGGGACGGCGGGACGGGTCATGAGGTTGGGAAGATAAATGCAAAGTGCAAAATGCAAAATGCAAAATGTAAAATTAAAGGCATTATTTTCTTCACCCTCCCGGCCGGGCGGCGTCTCAGGCCTGTGGAGGCATCATCCGAAACCCATTAGCAGGAATACTGAATAAGGATAATGATGTCAATAGAATAACCCGGGAAAAAATCAGAAAACGGCTAAAAAAAGTTGACAATTCCCCCAAACGCGCCTATTTTTTAACGAGTAAATCCGTCCTCCACTCTTTGGGTAAGGAAGGCGGTCGGGGTTGGTGAGTGCTTCGACAGAAGAAAGGCATCGAGGATGCTAAACTCGGTGCCTTTTTAGGTCGTACCCCAACTTAGGAAAAATTTATAAGGAGGGGTACGGCTATGCCAGAAGGACGCGTAAAGTGGTTCAACGAAAACAAAGGCTACGGTTTCATCGAAGTGGACGGCCAGGAGAAAGACGTTTTTATCCACCATTCGGCCATTCAGATGCAGGGTTTCCGCACGCTTTATGAAGGCCAGCGAGTGAGCTTCGACATCGAAGAGGGCAAAAAAGGCCCGTCGGCGGTCAACGTGAAGGCGCTGTAAAAAGGCTTTAATAAAAAATTCAAAAAAAGAGGGGGACCGGTTACCCGATCCCCCTCTTTTTTTATTGATTAGAAGCCGTTTCTATTTTAATTTGAGGTCCCGGTGTTTATCCGGACGGTCGTTCTTCCTCCAACCTTAGGGGTAAATAAAACAACTTCAGGATCTTCAGGTCCCCCTCCCGCCGATACCCGAACAGCCCCTTGAGGACGTTGAATTCCAGCCGGTCCGGGGTTTCCTGCCAGTCGAAGAGCAGCGTCACCTCGATCCGGTTCTTGGCCTTCTCTTTCTGGCGGTAGTAAAGCCCCCATAGGAATTTGGTGACTTCCAGTCCCTGCCCGTCCTCATAATAATCGAAAATGCGGAAGAGCATGCCGTAGTTGCGTTCCAGACCGTCCCAATCGGCGGGCATGATGGCCGGAAAAAAGAAATGAACCCGGCCCAGTCCGTCGTCGGCATGGCGGAAAAGAGGCCAGATCCGAGTCACCCTTTCCCAGCGCTTCTCCTTTTTAAAGTATTTCTCGTGGATTTTGGTGAGTAGGCAGAATAAGACCTTGGACTCGATCTTGTAATCGTCCTCCTCGAAGTCCTGGTAGAAGATAGGCCAGAGAAAGGCCCTCCGGATGCGGTTATCCTCCTGCCGGTAGGTGATCAGGGGCCACAACTTGAAGGAACTCACGTTCTCTCCGCTGGCATACTGGATGAAGGGCCAGGGAAAATCCACCTGGAAATAATCGAATTCCTTGACCGTGTAAAAGCTGAAGAAGGGCCAGAGGTAAATGGTTTTTTGCTTCTTGGCCGAGCTTTCCGACACATAAAGCGGAAAGATGTAGAAATAGGTTTCCGGGACCTCGCTGTCCAGGTGCCGCTTCTGGTAGTGGAAAACGGGCCAGAGAAAAAAGGTCTTTTCGTAGGCTCCTTCACCCTCCAGGGTCTCCCGGCCGTACAAAGGCCAGAAACGAAACCCCTGGCGGGGACCGCCTGCGGTCAAAGAAAAAACCGGCCAGAGGATATGGGTGGTTTCGGTTTCCCCCTCCCGGATATGGGTGTATAGCGGCCAGAGGGCGAACTGGATCTCATCCCGGGAAAAGCGGTCCCGGAAGACCCCGCCCAGGGGGAAGAAGCCGCCGTAGGGTTCTCCACTGCGGCTTTTACCCCAGAAAAAAGGGAAGAGATCCGTATAATCCCGCGAGGGTTCCTCCTCTTCCTCGACTTTCCAGCGGTTCTGATAGAAGGGCAGGATCTTGAGACTGGTTTCCAGCGGGGTTTTTTTGTACCAGCCCAGCGGGTAAAGGAATTCCAGCTCTTCGGTCCGGTTCTTCAAGTCCTGCCGGTACCAGAAGAAGGGTCGCAGGCTCCATTCTTTTTCTTCGGGACTTTCGCTCTGGGAATAGAAAGGGCCGGCAGCGTCCACCCGCCGGGCTTCCTTCTCCTCGTCGGTCTGGACATGGAACAGCGGGGCCACGTTGTTGGGTTTCAGGTCCGGGGAGAGGTGGGCGCAGCCGCCGGCCAGGAGTACGGCCGGGATCAGGAAGGCTAAAAAAAGTATTTTGAACCCTTTATGGATCACGCCGCCATCACGATTGGAGAATTTAAATCGGAATCCTATCCGGAGATGTTTATTTAATGATCGTTCCGATAATCGTTCCGAAGATGCTGACCGGGACCTGCTCCTGGAAGCCTTCCGTGGCCTTGGTTACGCTGCGGATGGCGTATTTGGCCTCTTTGTACAGCCCTTCGTCGTTGACCAGTTTACCCAGGGTCCCCTCCCCCTGGTTGATCTTCTGGGTGGCTTGGTTCAGGTTGGCCAGCGTTTGCATGGCTTCCTTGTACAGGGTTTCATCGTTCACCAGCCGGCCCAGGGTCCCTTCCCCGGTTTCGATCTTATTGGCCACCTTTTGCAGGCTCAGCATGGTTTTTTGCGTATCCTGATACAGGGTCTCGTCCTTGAGAAATTTTCCCAGGCTGCCCTGTCCGGCCTTGATATCGCCCACGGTGTCCTTCAATCCGGAAACGGTGGTCAGCATGTCGCGGTACAGCCGGTCGTCTTTGACCAGCTTGCCGATGGTCCCTTCGCCCTGGGTGATCCCCAGGGTGATTTGACGCACGTCTTCGGTCGTCTTGCGCACATTGATGAAGGTCTCTTTCAGGTTGTTTTTACCCTCTTCGGTGCCGAGCACTTCATTCAGACTCTGGGACACCGACCGGATGTTATCCATGGCCGGCAGGGCCTTGGCCAGCAGGTGGTCCAGCTCGATGGTCGAGCGGGTATCACTGATCGTGCCGCCCGCCTTCAGCTTGGCGGTCTGGTCGGTACCCGGCAGGATCTCGACATACTTGTCCCCCAGGACCCCCATCGTGCGCAGGACCGCCCGGGCATCCGCCGCTATCTGAACCCCCTTTTTAATCGTCATGCGTACCTGGGCCTGGTTGCCGGCCAGGGTAATGTCTTTGACCCGGCCGACCTCGATACCGGCGATCTGAACTTCGCTGTTCTTGACCAGACCGGCGGCCGAGTCGAAGAGCGCGGAGATTTCGTAGCCCTCCACCGCCTTGAGGGACCGCCGTTCGACCTTCAGGGTCATATAGCCTAGGACAATCAGTCCGATCAGGACGAAGACGCCGACCTTGACTTCCAATCCAATGCCTCTTTTTTCCATGATGCTACCTCCTCTCCCGTCAGCTCGAAAAAACCGACCGGTTACCGGCAGAGCGGCGTGAGAAAATTCTGAACGAGTTCGTTTTTACTGTCCCGGAATTCTTCCGGGACCCCTTCTTCGATGATGCGGCCCTCGTAGAGCATGGCGATCTTGTGGCCGATGCGAAAGACGCTCTGGATATCGTGGCTGATCACCACGCAGGTCATGTGGAATCGTTTCTGGGTGTCGATAATCAACTCGTCGATGGCCGCCGTCATGATCGGGTCCAACCCGGTGGTCGGCTCGTCGAAAAGCAGGATATCCGGATCCAGGGCGATGGCCCGGGCCAGGGCGACCCGCTTGCGCATACCGCCGCTCAGCTCCGCGGGCATTTTACTCTCGATACCCGGCAGGCCGACCAGTTCCAGTTTTTCAGCGACCAACTTTTCCACTTCGGCAAAAGGGAGTTTCCGGTGCTCGAGAATCGGGAAGGCCACGTTCTGCCCCACGTTCATGGAGTCGAACAAAGCCCCTTCTTGGAAGAGCATACCGAAACGTTTACGCACCCGGTAGAGATCCTTCTCCTTCAACTGGGTCAATTCATCGTCGTCGATCCAGATCTCCCCGGAGTCCGGCTGGATGAGGCCGATGATATGTTTCAAAAGAACGCTCTTACCGCCGCCGCTGCCCCCGATGATCACCGTGGTCTGGCCGCCGGGAATGGTCAGGGAAAGATTTTGGAGCACGACATGGCCCCGGAACGATTTATTTACATTGACCAGGCGGATCATAGGATCTTAAAACAGGAGCGAGGTCAGCACATAGGTGCCGATGAGAATGCACACCGAGGAGATGACCACCGCCTCCGTCGTTGCCCGGCCCACGCCCTCGGCCCCCCCGTAGGTGTTATACCCCTTGTAGCAGCCGATCAGGGTCAGGATGAGGCCGAAGACCACGGATTTGGTCATGCCCTGAACCAGGTCGTCCAACTCAGTCATTTTAATCATTTTGTCCATGTAGATGCCGGAATTGATCCCCAGCAGGACGACGCCCACGAAATAACCGCCGATGATGCCGACGAAGATGTTCAGGGCGGTCAGCAGGGGGACCATGAAAATGCCGGCCCAGATCCGGGGAACCACCAGATACTGAATGGGATTGATGGCCATGATCTGCAGGGCGTCGATCTGCTCGGTGACCCGCATGGTCCCCAATTCAGCGGCGATGGCCGAACCGGCCCGGGCGTTGACCATCAGGGCGGTCATGACCGGGCCCATCTCCCGGGTCAGGGACAGGGCCACCAACCCGCCCATCAGACTCTCCCCGCCGAAGGTTCGGAAACCGCGGTAGGTCTGCAGGGCCATGACCATGCCGGAAAACATTCCGGTGAGGACCACGATAAACAGGGATTTGACCCCGACAAACTCCATTTGTTTGACCAGGTTGTGGAAGCGGAAGGGGGGAGTGAAGGTCAGGCGAACGGCCTGGAGGAACATCAGCAGGATTTCTCCCAACTCGCGGATGAAACGGATGGTCTCGCTGCCGAGATAATAAATGGGACCTTTGGTCATGGCTCCCTCGATTGATAGCATAAAAACCAAAAAAAACAGTTCGTTATCATTTAATCTGTGAGGTGGAAGAAGTCAAGTAAAAACCTGTTTCTCTCTTTTTGGAACTCGGCCGGCGAATCGACCGCCTCAAGGGCTTTCCTTCTTACGGCCCCGTCAAGGGAGAGTGGTTTTATTTTATTTTATCCCATGTTAATATAAAAAGGGAAGGGAAACGCATGGAAACTATACTGGTGGTGGATATTCAGGGGGACTTCACGGAATGGAAAAAAGGCTCCCTGGCGGTGCCCGGTACGGGTGAGGACTATGTTCAGGAGGTCCTGCAAATCACCCGCCGGTTTAAGGAGGCGGGCCATCCCGTCCTGGCTACCCAGGACTGGCATCCGGCCGACCATATTTCCTTCCATACCAGCCACCCGGGAAAAAAACCCTTCGCCGCCGTCTCTCTGGAAGGGCGGGAGCAGATCCTCTGGCCCCCCCATTGCGTCCAGCATACCGCAGGGGCCGCGCTCCTGATCGATCCGTCCCTTTTCGACGCCGTGGTCCACAAGGGAACGGACCGGCGTTATGACAGCTATTCGGGTTTCGAGGACGACGGCGGGGTCTGGACCGGTCTCGATCAGGAACTGGAAAAGCGGAACACCACCCGGATCATCCTTTACGGCATAGCCACCGATTACTGTGTGCGCTTCACGGCCCTGCACGGACTCGGCCGGGGGTACGCCGTGACGGTGATCGAGTCCCTGTGCCGGGGCGTGGCCCCGGAAACCTCAACCCGGGCCTGGGAAGAGATGAAATCCGCCGGGGCGGTGATAGTCCGGGACGCCGGGGACACCCGCTTGTTTAGCTAAATCCGAAATTAAATATTAAACCGCCAATTTATAGATGCTTGAAAATGATCAGGGGGCAGTGACCTAACCTAACTGCTTGGCATTAATAATTAATAATCAATTGTTAATTATTAATTATTAACGGTAAGGCACAAGGCCGGCCGGGGGTTTACGCCGGCAACAGTTATTTACTAAACGCGGCCGCGATCCTGGCCCCCGTGGCCTTGATCTTCTCCGGATCACCCGCTTGTAGCGCGTGGCGCAGGTCCACCCCGTCGCCCGCCCAGCGGGGAACCAGGTGCACATGGTAATGATCGACGAGCTGGTTGGCCGCCCGCCCGTTGAGCTGAAAGCTGGTCAGCCCGTCGGGATTCAGGGCCTGCTTGAGGGCCAGGGCCGTTTTCTTAACGGTGGCCATGACTGCCTGCAATTCCTCCTCTTCAATGTCGAACAGGGTGGGGCTGTGCTTTTTGGGAATGACCAGGCAATGGCCGTCGGTCCGGGGATTGATGTCCATGAAGGCGAAGGTTCGGTCGTCTTCGTAAATCTTGACGCTCGGTATTTGGCCGGCAACGATTTTACAGAAAATGCAATCCATAATCGGGTCTCCTGAAATTTTTCTGTACCGAGGGGACAATTTCGTCAGGCCTTATCCCTGTTTTTAGGTTTATAGGGCAGCGCCAGCAGGCGGACCCTTCCCTTCAGCGGTTCGAATTCCGGGTCTTTATGGACCAGCACGGTATCGGTCTGGATGGCCGTGGCAATGATCCAACTGTCCACCACGGAAAGATTGTGGCCGGCCTTGATTTCCACTGCCAGATCCAGAATGGCTTCGTTGGTATCAACGACTACAACGGGCAGCAGTTCAAGATAACTCCTGAATTCCTCTGCTTTTTCCCGACCGGCCTGTTTCCAGAGACGATACCGGCATTCCATGACCGTCATGAAGGAAAGGAAAGGCTTTGCTCCGGAACGCAGGATCTCCTCCACGGTTTCCGCCCCGGGTTCATCGTTCCACAAGGTCAGCAGGGCGGAACTGTCCAGACAAAATCCGTCGGTTGATTCAGGCGCCCCTATTTTCTTTTTCGCGCTCATCCCGCCGGTCCTCAAGGAATTGTTCGGTGGAATAGCGGGACCGCCCCTTCCCGCGGAAGGCGGACACCGGGTCCTTGGGCAGGGGAATGATCCGGATGGTGTTCTCTTCCACCTCCCAACGGACCGATGATTCCGGTTCGATGTGGAATTGCTTTCTTATCCTGGCGGGAATGGATACCTGTCCCCGGACGGTTACCCGTGTTTTCATCTTACTAATTCCTCAATTACAAGATAATAATATTAATCATTACTTAATAAATTATTCTTGTAATTTGTGCTTGTCAATACTTTTTCCCCCCTTGAATTTTTTCTGCGGCCAATAATTGGTTAGTAAAATCAGATAAGGCACCAGTTAAATCATAATTAAATGTTACCCAAGGGGTAGAAGCTTAGGAGAACGTTGACTCATAATTGATGTTACCGGGGTGTGGTGCGAGCCAGGCTCAGTGGGAACATGTCTGGGAGATTTTTTTAAGTTTAAGTTCAAT
>JACRCK010000225.1 GCA_016219065.1 Deltaproteobacteria bacterium | reverse complement strand
GGAATCCCCTCAAAAAAATGTCCCGACAGGATCTCGCCGGAAAGCTCCATGATCCTCAGGGCCTTAAATAGCTTAGGCCACTGGAGCAGGGGCAACTCCCCGGCCAACAGTTCCCGGAAGAGGAGTCCGTAACGCCTGAAGAGCTGGCGGACCCGGTCTTTAACCAGTTCGGCCTCGTCGAGGGGATCTTTTTCAATCCTTTCCGGGTCAATGGCATACCAGTTCCCAGAAAGGGGCCGGGTCGAGGCCCAGCGGTTGTAGGCCGACCGGGAAGGCCGGCCTCCCTCCCTCGGCAAACTGAAAGGGGCAAAGTGCGTCAACAGGCCTTTGCGCAGGGTAGCGAAGGCGTCATTGCTGATCAGGCCTTTCCAGGCCAGATTCCAGAGTTTTTTAGTGACGGTTGGGCTGTCCATTTTTGAAAATTGCAGGATATCCGTAAAATTGTAGCGGCCGAATTTCCTGGGCAGCAGAGCGGTTAACTCTTCTGTCAAAGAGCCTTCTTCCGATGTCTTCCCTCCCCTGTCCCCGTTTCTTTCAATAAAAAGCTCAAGATCATCTAAGAAAGCAAAACCGATTTTTCTTTTACCGCAACCGAACCAGAGGAGATCGCTCGATTGGATGAGGCTGTCCATCCAGGCGTTATAGTAGGGTGACAACCGGGCCGGCAGGATATGCTTCTCCCAGGCCTCGACGCCGGCCGGGAATCCGAAAAGTTGCTCCAGGACGTTCTGCAGGTCCCCTGCCGATTCACCCTGTTTGGTCAAACCTTGATAGGCTGCCAGGAACAAGGGGAGTTGATCGAGGCCAAGGGCCTTGAAGGAGGGCTGCCTGGACCGCCTGATCATCCGGAGCAGGGTCTCCAGGTTTTCCCGGTCACAGACTTCCATCTCCACGGCATTTTCGGTCAGCCAATCGAGCACCACATCCTGCGCTTCGGCCAGGCCGGTCAGCATTTCATCCAGAAGGGCATTCCTAAGGCCCAGGATGTCTCTGAGTAAGGTTCCGGGGACCGGCCCATAGAATGAAAGCCACTGCAAAAGGATATCCGTTAAAAGACCTTCTTCCTGTTCCTTTTTTTCAAAAAAGGATTTCTCAAAAACCTGATCCACCAGGTGCCGGGCTTGTCCGCTTAAAGGTTCCTGAGAGAAAACATCCCGGGCCTGGACCTCTTCCTGCCCGACATTAAAGGCCCTGCCGATCCGGCCCAGATTTTCCACAGCACAGACCAGGCTCACCCCGGCCCCGGGCAACCGGATGGAGACGATCTTGTGTCCGGCCAGTGTAACCCATTCTTCTTTCGGAACCTCCTGATCACGATCAATGGCTCCCATAAGCGCCTGCCACTCCGGGTCCGGTATAAGGAGCCTTTCTTTGACCCAGTCCAGGAGATCCTCGGCCGATCCGGGGGCATAACCCGGGGCAGTGCGCTGAAGCTTTTCCTGAAGTGCTGCGATGAGGTCTTTGGGGATGCGCGGTCGGAGCCGGTGGGAAAAAAGCACCTCCTTCAAAAGCTCCTGGCTTAGAAGGGAAGCTTTTCCCGATCGGGGGGAATCGTCTTCATACATATAGGTATTGGTCTGTTTCCAGATCAAGCCCTCGGCAAAGGGAGACGCCGCCCGGGTGGTGGTCTCGCTGATTCTTATCTCGCCGCTCCGGGTTTCCTCGAGTAGTTGCTTTAAATGGTTCAGGTCGAATTCGTCCTGAAGACAGGTGCGCCAGGTTTCCAGAAGAATGGGGAAATCCGGATAGGCCATGACGGCATCCATAAGCTTCTTCGACCGGAGCCGGTTAAGCCAGAGGGGCAGCCGTTTTTTAAAATCGGAACGGGGCAGGAGCATGGCCCTTCCGGCATTCTCCCGGAACTTTGCCCCGAAGAAGGCACTCTTTTCCAGGGTCTGCCGGAGCATTCTTTCCAGGTTTTCCGGTGTGATCAGGGCCAGGACATCAGCGGCGGAAAAGCCGTGGGGCAGCATCAACAGGATACAATCGTTATTCTGGATGCATTCCAAATGATAATGGTATTTCTCCTCCCAGGCCGCCTGGAGGGCCAAGCTGAAAGGCCGGTTGATTTTTCCGCCCCAGAGGGTATGGAGGATAACCTGCTTGTTGTCGGCGGTGTTCAGGGGGTCATCGAAATGTTCGATCAGCAGATGATGCCGGTGGGGAAGGTCGGCTCCGGTCGATTCCTGCTGTCTTTTCAAAAAACCGATCAGCTCGTCGGCCGCCCCTTCATCCATAAAATAGTTCCGGACCAGGTCATTCTTCAGGGGGAAATCGCCCGGCCGGGTCTGGAACTTTTCCAGAAAGAGCAGAATCTTTTCCGAAAACAGGAAATCCCGATCCAGTTCTTCGGCCTTCCAGAAGGGGATGATACCGGGTTTGGCCTCGGCCGGGTTCACTTCAACGGCGTTGTGGGTAATCTTCCGGACCCGCCAAACTTGGGCGCCCAGGGTGAAGGTGTCGCCGATGCTCCGTTCCCAGACAAATTCTTCGTCCAATTCCCCGATCTTGGCCTTGGAATCTTCGATCCGCAGATCATAATAGCCCCGGTCCGGGATTGTCCCGCCGGCCAGATAAATCAATCGCAGGACCCCCTCCCGGCCATGGACGGTATTGTCGATCTTATCCAGGGACACCCGGGCCTTGAGCTCCCGAATCCTGGTATCGGCGTATCTCCCGGCCAACATTTCCAGGACCAGATCGAATTGCCGGCGGGAAAGATGCCGATAGGGGTAGCTGGTTTTGATAAAGGCGAAGAGGTCATCCCGATCCCATTTTTCAAGGCCGGTCATGGAAAGGATCACCTGAGCCAGGACATCCAGCGGCCCTTCGACGGGACGGGCCGATTCGATGTCCTGATCCATGACGCATTTGGCAATAACGGCGGCGTTCAAAAAATCATGGCCGTGGGTGGGAAAGAGCAGGCCGCGGCTCATACCGGATACGCTGTGGCCGGAACGGCCGATCCTCTGAATGGCCGAGGCCATGGAAGGCGGCGTCTGAATGAGGATGACCTGATCGAGATCGCCGATATCGATCCCAAGTTCCAGTGAACTGGTGGCGACGATGGCCTTCATCTCGCCATTTTTTAATCTCTGCTCTACGGCCAGGCGGATCTCCCGGGCCAGGGAGCCGTGATGGGCATAGGCCAGGTCTTCCGCCTGGTCTTCGTTGATCAGCCGGGTAACCTTTTCGGCCGTCCGGCGGCTGTTGGCAAAAAGAAGTGTGGCCCCATGGGCTCGGATAACCCCTCTAAAAGATTCTACCAGGACCGGCCACCGGGAGCCATCCACCAGATGTTCCCTGGCCTCCGGCGGAAAGCGGACTTCTATCTGAGTGCGCTTTTTATCTTTCGATTTGATTATGGCGACTTTCCGTTTTTCATAGTGTCCGGCAGCCCCATCGCCCTGCAGCCTGGATCCGCCGACAAAATCGGCTACGACTGAAAGGGGCTTGACCGTAGCCGACAAAGCGATGCGCTGGAATTCCCCGGTAAGGCGGACCAGGCGCTCGACGGCCGTAATGAGATGGGTCCCCCGCTTGGTGCCGACTACGGCATGGATCTCGTCGAGTATAACCGTTGTCAGGCCCATAAGCATGGCCCGGCCGTTTCGGGAGCTTAAGAGGATGTTCAGGCTCTCCGGCGTGGTGATGAGGATTTC
>JACRCK010000224.1 GCA_016219065.1 Deltaproteobacteria bacterium | reverse complement strand
GGCCTTTTGGGCAAAGGCCGCATGGCGGGCCGCGCTTTTGGATGCGGCGGCCAGAGTCCGGGCCAGGTTTTTCTCGGTCTTCTCGGACATAAAAAGTCTCCCGGCAGGAAGTGTTATAATAAAGACCATTTATACCGGCAGCGATCGATGGCTGTCAAGGAGGGGGCAGGAAAAACCGACCGGCCGGATCAGGAACGCCGAGTCTTCTCGGACCGCCCGGATTGACAACCTCCTCAATGGTTCGTTACACTGATTCCCGTTAAGCTAAAATAATCAAAGGGGGGAACCTATGCCCAATTTGAAGCCCGGCGACGAAGCCCCGTTCACCGGGCCCGATCCCGAGACGGAGTTGCGGAAGCGGCTGACCGATCTGTTCACCTCCCAGAAATTGGCCGTTTTAGCCACTCAGCGTGAAGGCCAGCCTTATAGCAGCCTGGTGGCCTTTGCCGCCACCCCCGATCTCCGGGGCTTGGTGTTTGCCACCTTCCGCTCCACCCGGAAGTTCGAAAACCTGACCGCCGATCCCCGGGCCGCCCTGCTGATCGACAATCGTTCCAATCAAACGGCGGACTTCCGGGAAGCCCTGGCCGTTACGGCCGTGGGAGAAGTGGTGGAAATAGTCGACGATCTCCGGACGGATTACCTCAACCTCTACCTGGGGAAACACCCCCAGTTGCAGGAATTCGTGGCCGCACCTGATTGCGCCCTCCTGCAACTGGAGGTTGAAACGTACATCGTCGTGGAACAGTTTCAAAAAGTTCTGTCGTGGGGACCAAAGACCGGCTACAGGTCTTGATCCGCAGGGATCGGCGAACCGAATTGGCGACCGGGCCCCGTGGAAATGGCGCCTCGGTCTGCCCGGCACTGGTTCCCGCTTCTGACGGCCGATCCTATATAGTGTCCTCTTTTTTATCCGTTTTAACGCCTTCGATCTTGAGGTCCCCGGGATAACGGTCTACCGTCGCGCTGTCCACACACAGTTCCAGTTCCTCCGGGCTCAGGTCCTGCGGATTTCTCAGGGCTTTCAAGGGGCAGACAAATTCCTCCCCGCTTAGATCTTTGACCCTGACAAATACCTCGCCCCGATCGAATTCGTCCATAAAGGCCTCCTTAGATTTAATACGAAAATAAAACCTGTTGCTGGTTGCTCGTTGCTGGTTATTGGTTAAAAAACGTCGGTCCGTCGCAGGTGATGGGGAAAATCAGTCCGGCGGCGTCCCCCACCAGCAGGACGTTGCCTCCGGCCGGAGAAAAAGAGCCGTCCAGCAGGCTATTTCTTTTTTGCCGGTCGAATATTCTTCTTTTTCAAGATATCCTGGGCCCAGGTGATGGCCGCCGATACCTTGGGGAACCCGATCGTGGAGATGAGCAGCAGCAGGGTCTGATAGATCTCCGCGGGGACCGCCCCGGCCTGAAGAGCCCGCCGGGTGTGGGAATGGACCGAACCCTCCATCTGGGCGGCCGCGGCCCCGGCCAACTGGATCAGCTCGGCCGTCTTTTCGGTGATGGGCCCGGCCTCCCGAATGGCCACCCCCATGTTTTCCAATGCCGCCATGACCCCCGGAAAGTTTTTGGCCAGTTCCTGGTAGTGTTTGACAGGGACTTTTTGTGTAGGCATGGTTGCCGTCCTTTCTTCCGCAAAGCGGATTGTTGAACCTGGTTTATAAGGGAATGTTTCCATGCCGCCGAAAGGGGGCCGGCCGTTTCTTTTTCCGGAGCATGCGCAGGGCCTTGATCAACTGGGGCCGGGTTTCGCTCGGTCTGATCACCTTGTCCACCAGCATGTTGGAGGCCGCATGGAAGGGATTGGAAAAGGAATAGTCATACTGATCGATCTTTTCCTGCCGGAAGGCGGCGGGATCTTCGGCCTCGGAAATCTCCTTACGATAGATCATGTTCACCGCGGTGGCTGTATCCAACACCACCAGTTGGGCAATGGGCCAGGCCAGCATCAGGTCGACCCCCATGCCGACGCAACACATGGCCATGACGGCCCCGCCGTATTCTTTGCGCAGGGCCAGGGTGATCTTCGGGACCGTGGCCTCGGCGTAGGCGTAGAGCATCTTGGCCCCGTGCCGGATGATCCCTCCGTGCTCCTGCTTGACGCCGGGGAGATAGCCGGGAACATCCACAAAATTGACCAGGGGGATGTTAAAGGAATCGCAGAAACGGATGAACCGGGCGGCCTTGTCGGCCGCGTCCGAATCCAGGCTGCCGGCCCAGACCTTGGGCTGGTTGGCGACCAGGCCCACGGTCCGGCCTTCCAGACGCCCGAAGCCGATGATGATGTTTTTGGCGAACTTGGGCAGGATCTCGAAAAAGTCGCCGTGGTCGACCACCCGGATGAGGACTTCCCGCATGTCATAGGCCTTGCGAAAATCGGCTGGAACGATCTGTTCCAGGGTCTCGTCGGTGCGCTCCGGGTCGTCCGTGGCCGGCACGGCCGGCGGTTCCTCCTCATTGTTCGACGGCAGGTAGCCCAGTAATTTTTTGATCAGCCGGATACAGTCGGAGTCGTCCTTGGCCACGAAATGGGCCGTGCCGGTAATCTGGCTGTGCACCCGGGACCCGCCCAACTCTTCCATGGAAACGGCCTCCCCGGTCACGGACTTGATGACCGCCGGCCCGGTGATGATCATGTGGCTGGTCTTCTCCACCATGATGATGAAATCGGTGATGGCCGGGGAATAGACGGCCACGCCGGCGCAGCTCCCCATAATGGCGGAGATCTGGGGAATAAGCCCCGAGGCGGCGGTGTTGCGGAAAAACATGCCGGCCACGCTCTTGGAAGCAAAAAATCCTTCGTTCAAACGCCCCCCGCCGGAATCGTTCAGTCCCACCACGGGCGCCTTGACTTTCAAGGCCTCCTCCATGATGCGGCAGATCTTTTCGCCGTGGATGGCGCCGACGGACCCGCCCAGCACCGTGGCGTCCTGAGCATAGGCAAAAACCAGCCGCCCTGCGACGGTCCCATACCCGATCGCCACACCATCTCCGGGAACCTTTTTCTCCTGCATCCCGAAACCACGGGACTGGGTTTCCGCCAGGTCGTTCATTTCCACGAAGCTCCCCGAATCAAATAGGAGATCCAACCTTTCCCGGGCCGTCAATTTCCCCTGGGCGTGACGTTTTTCAATGGCCTTGGCCCCGCCGCCCAGCCGGGCCTGCTCTTGCAGTCGCTCCAGACGTTCCAGTTCACTCCGGTGTGTCTTTTCCACGTTGTATCCCCTCATTATTATTATATATTTTTTTTCCAGGAGAAAGTATAAAAAAAGGGGTCCGGAGGAGTCAAGGGCAAAATCGGATTGCCGGTTGACAACCCCCCTGGTTTTTTATTATTTTGTTCAGTCAGAACATCTTACGCTCAATGAAAGGAGCGGTTTATGGATTTTGAATTTACCGCAGAACAGAATGAATTCCGGAAGCAGATCGCCCGTTTCGTCGCTGAACGGGTGACTCCGCAGGCGGAACGCTACGACCAGTCCGGAGAGTTCCCCCGGGAGATCCTGGAAGAACTCGGAGAGCTGGGCTACCTGGGCATCAAATATCCGGAACAATACGGCGGGGTCGGCCTGGACCAGCCCCATCTCTACCACACCATCTTTTGCGAAGAACTGGCCCGGGGCTCCCTCGGCATCGCCGCCGGCATCGCCATGCATACCTCCACCGCCACCTACGGGGTCAATAAGTGGGGCACCGAGGAATTGAAGCAGAAATACCTGGTGCCGGCCCTGCAGGGAAAAATGATCGCCGCCTTCGGCCTGACCGAACCCAATGCCGGTTCGGACGCCGCCGCCATCCGGACCCGCGCCCAGCGTGACGGCGATCACTACGTGTTAAACGGGACCAAGATTTTTACCACCAACGGGACCGTGGCCGACTTCATCACCATTGCGGCCCGGACGACTCCGGGAAAGGGCTTCAAAGGGATTTCCCTGTTTCTTCTGGATACCAAGACCCCGGGCTTTTCGGTGGGCCGCAAGCTGGAAAAATTCACCATCCATTGCTCCGATACCGCCGAACTCGTTCTGGACAATGTCCGCATTCCGTCCGAATATCTTTTGGGTGAGGAGGACATGGGGCTGATCAACATCGCCCAATCCCTGGTGGATGACCGGGTCATGACCGCCGGGTTGGCGATCGGGGTGGCCAAGGCTGCTTATGCAGGGGCCTTGAAATACGCCCAGGAACGGGAGCAGTTCGGCAAGACCATCAGCACCTTTCAAGCCGTCCGTTTCCGTTTGGTAGACATGCTGGCCCGTTTGAAGACCGCCGAACTCTATTCCTATTATGCAGCCTGGAAGGCGGACCGAGGCGAGAAGATCATCCAGGAGGCGGCTATGGCCAAGCTGGTGGCCTCGGAAGCGGCTAATTACATTTGCCGCCAGGCCTTGTCCATCTTCGGCGGCTACGGATTGATGATGGAGTATCCGGCCCAGCGTTTCCTGCGGGATTCCTTTTTCCCGCTGGTCGGCGGCGGCACTTCCGATATCATGAAGGTGGTCATTTCCAAGGAGATGGGGATTTAAAGGCCCATTCACCGCAAAGACACAAAGAACGCAAAGTATTAAATTCTTTGCGTCCTTTGCGCCTTTGCGGTGAAAAAATACTCAGGCGGCGAAGGTATATTGTGTCCCGGCCGTATTGATGATGAATTCTCCGGGCATTTCCTGCCGGAAGGCCACGATGGCTTCGAAGCCGGTGCAATGGGTGGGCACGATATAGTCCGGCTTGAAGGACTTGATGTCGGCCACCGTTTTCTCGATGATCTCCGGTTTGGCGTTGATCAGGTGGAAACCGCCCATCACGGCATGGATCTTTTGTACGCCGGAGACCTTCTGGGCCTGTTTGACCGTGTTGACGATGCCGGCGTGGGCGCAGCCGGAAAGGACCACCAGGCCTTTGCCCTTGACGTTGAACAGGAAGGCCTGCTCGCCCCGGAAGTCGTCCGGCTCCGGTTTTTCTCCCCGTTTGATCAACAGGCTGGGCGGTACCTTTTCGTAGGCCGTGACCCGCTCGATGTTGCCGGTGAAATAGGCGCCCGGAATGATCTGGGTCGGAGACTTGACTTCCACCACCTGGAGGCCCAGGGCCTCGATATTTTCTTTTTTAAGCTGCCCGATATCCATGGCCTCGCCGCCGCCGGGGCGCAG
>JACRCK010000226.1 GCA_016219065.1 Deltaproteobacteria bacterium | reverse complement strand
CCAGCCGATTGTGGAAACCGCTCCCCTCTACCGCGGGGCCAAGGGTGAAACCCTGACCCAGTATGAAATGAAAACGGTTCAGGAAGCCGGTCTGATCAAATTTGATTTCCTGGGCTTGAACAACCTGACCATCATCGCCTATGCCCTGCGGATGATCGAACAATCATCCGGCCGTCCTCTGGACCTCTCCCACATCCCCCTGAACGACCCGGCCACTTTCGCCCTGCTGGGCAGCGGCGATACGACCGGGGTCTTTCAGTTGGAAAGTTCGGGGATGAAAGATCTTCTGGTCAAGATGAAGCCGGAGAACTTTGAGGACCTGATCGCTCTGGTGGCCTTATACCGTCCCGGCCCCCTGGAGAGCGGCATGGTCGACGATTTCGTCAAGCGCAAACACGGGGAGATCCCGGTGGAATACATTCTGCCCGAGCTGGAGCCCATCCTGAAAGAGACCTACGGGGTGATCGTCTATCAGGAACAGGTCATGCAATTGGGGAGCGTCCTGGCGGATTATTCCATGGGGGAGGCCGACATTTTGCGCCGGGCCATGGGCAAGAAGATCGTCGAGGTCATGGCCCAGCAGCGGGACCGTTTTCTCCAGGGGGCCAAAAAGAAAAAGATCGATCTCAAGAAAGCGGAAACGGTATTCGGGCTGATGGAAAAATTCGGGGGCTACGGTTTCAATAAATCCCACAGCGCCGCCTACGCCCTCATCACCTACCAGACCGCCTATCTCAAGGCCCATTATCCCCTGGAATTCATGGTGGCCCTGCTGACCAGCCGCATGGGGAATTCCACGGACGTCATCAAATACATCACCGAATGCCGGGAGAAAGGCATCGTGGTGCTGCCGCCGGACATCAATCAGAGCCAGATGGATTTTACCGTAACCGAGGACAAGATCCGGTTCGGGCTGGCGGCCGTTAAAAACGTAGGCGCAGGGGCCATTGAGGCGGTCCTGGAGGCCCGGGAAAAGGGCGGCCCCTTTTCCTCCTTAATCGATTTCTGCAAGCGGGTGGACCTGTCCCGCGCCAACCGCAAGGTGCTGGAAAGCCTGATCAAGTGCGGGGCTATGGACTCCCTGGGCGTGGCCCGCTCGCGATTGATGGCCTTCCTGCCCGAGGCCACGGAACTCGGGCAGCAGTGGCAAAGGGATCAGGCCGGCAACCAGTTCAGCCTCTTCGATATGGCGGATCGGCCCGGGCTGGACCTGCCGGAGTTGGAGCCGCCGGTTTTGGAGGAATGGAAAGAAAGCCAGAAGCTGGCCTTTGAGAAGGAAATCCTGGGGTTCTACATTACGGGTCACCCCTTGACCCGGTACATGGACACCCTGCCGGCCCTGCGCGCCGTCCCCCTCCAGGACCTGCCGGAGTTGGTCGATAAAGAGGCCGTGCGCCTGGCCGGGACCGTGGCCGGGATCAAAGAAATCAACAGCAAGAAAGGGGAACGGATGGCCTTCGCCACCCTGGAAGACCTGACCGGGTCCTGCGAGGTCATCATCTTCGCCGATATCTTTCGCAAATGCGCACCCCTGCTTAAAGGGGAGGCCCCCCTGTGGGTCACGGGGACGATCAGCAAGGATGAAAAGGGTGCCAAAGTCATTGCCAACGAGGTGCTGACCCTGGTTGAAGCCGAAGAAACCCTGGCCGTCAAGACCACGCTCCGGTTGACGGCGGCCGGCTTGGGTCCCAACCGGCTCCGGGACCTCTCCGAACTCCTGAAAGGCCATCCCGGCGCCTGCCCGGTCCAGGTCGTCGTCGCCTGCCCCAACCAGTCCCAGGTCTTTATCGATTTATCCGCAGCCTTCCGGATCAAGCCTTCCCCCCGGTTGCGCCGGGAACTGAAGGAATTGTTCGGCGCCTCCATTATGGAGGTACAGTTCCAATAGAGCGGCCGGCCATCAGGAGAATAATGACCGGAGTAAAGGAGTATTGGAGTATTGCTTAAAAAGCCCATTACTCCATTACTCCAATACTCCGAAATTCAGCGTTGGATTCTTAAACCCTGAAAGCTGATGTCTTCCTACGAAAAACGTTTTTATCGGACCCGCACCGCCTCGGCGGAGTGGGCGTCTTTCACCGTTGCCGTGAAAGAAAGCGACCTCTGGATCCGGGCCCGCCGGGATCTGTCCTCCGCAGGGTATGAAGCCCTTTATAACGTCCGCTACCCGGTGGAAACCTATATCCAGCAGCATCCAGAGTTCCAGGAGGCCCTGGTCCCCCTGCCGCCCGACCCGCTGGCCCCGGCCCTGATCCGGGAGATGCTGGCAGCCGGCCGGCAGGCCGGAGTGGGCCCCATGGCCGCGGTGGCCGGGGCCATTGCCGAAGGCGTGGGCCGGGCGCTGCAGCCCTGGTCCCCCGAAATCATCGTGGAGAACGGTGGGGACTTGTTCCTGGCCAGCCGGGAGCCCTTGACCGTGGGTCTGTACGCGGGGAAATCCCCCCTGAGCCACCGGATCGGCGTGGCCCTGCCTCCCCGTCCGGAAGGGGCGGGACTGTGCACCTCTTCCGGGACCGTGGGCCATTCCTTGAGTTTCGGCCAGGCCGACGCCGTTACCGTGCTTTCGGTTTCGGCCGCGCTGTCCGACGCCGCGGCCACGGCGGTAGGCAACCTCGTCCGGACCGGGAAAGACATCCCCGCGGCCCTGGACCGGGCGCAGGAAATCGCCGGGATAGAAGGGGTCCTGATCGTGATCGGCGATCAACTGGGGATCTGGGGTCAGCTCGCAATAGTGCCGCTTTAAAGCGGAAGGGGTATTGGCCGGCGGGTTTCCGCTTGACTCACCTAAATAGTTTTTTTAACATAATTCTACAGCAGGTTTACGAAACGATACCGGGTCAGACCCGGAAGGAACTTTTTTATGGTCCTGAAAAACGATCCCCATTCGCTCAAGGGACATTTCCTGATCGCCATGCCCAGCCTGATGGATCCCAATTTTCATCAGACCGTGACCTGCCTCTGCGAACACACCGTGGAGGGGGCCCTGGGGCTGGTGATCAACCGGATTTACCCGGAACTGACCGGCGGCGCCGTTTTCCAGGAATTGGGACTGGACTGCACACCCGCGCTCGCGCAGGCGCCGATCTACATCGGCGGCCCGGTCCACAAGGGACAGATCTTTGTGCTGCACGGACCGCCCTTCCAGTGGGAAGGCATCCATCCGGTCACCGCCTCTTTGGCCCTGAGCAACTCCAAAGATATTTTGGAAGCCCTGGCCCGCGGGGAAGGCCCCGATTTCTTTATGATCACCTTGGGCTGCGCCGGCTGGGGGCCGGGGCAATTGGAATCGGAGATCATGGCCAACGCTTGGTTGACCTGCCCCCTGGAGGAGGACATCCTCTTTAAGACCCCCCTGGACCAGCGTTGGGAACAGGCGGCTAAATCCATGGGGGTCGATCTTTCCCTGCTGGCCGATGTCATCGGACATGCTTAGACAGAAAGGTCAAAGATTAAAGGGAAAAGGGAAAAGGGAAAATGGGGGAAATAAAAAGCACCTTAGACCTGATCATGGAGAAGACCAGGGGCCTGGCCCTCAGTGAGGAAGAAAAAAAGAAGCTGAAAGGTCAGGAGTGGCTGGGGAAGGCCCGGGGCTGGGCGCAGCGTTACTTGGACGGAATGATCGGGCCGCAGGATTTGAAAACAGGGATTGCCGCGCTGGGGGAACCGGAAGAGGCGGGAAATTTACTAAAACAGGAGCTGGTCGAGGCCATCAACCCGGAAGGGGATAATGAAAAACGCTGGGAGGCCCTTGAAATCCTGTGGGGTCTGTCCCGCGCCCCTTACGTCCGGATCATCGAGCAATTTCGGTCCGGATTGGCGGAGGCCGAAAGGCGGCGGGCCGAGGCCCTGGCGGGCTTACTTTCGGAAAAGGGCATCTCCGGAACGGCCGTCGTTCCGAACCTCCAGGGAGACCCGGAATGGTTGGCCCATTATGGGCCGGCCGTGCAGGATTGTCGTGAAGCCCTGATGGCCCTCAAATATAATTGAACCAGTAATCGGCCACCATTCGGAAATTGGTTTGCACCGCCTCTTTCCCGATGATGACTTCACCGTGGCCCGGCAATAAGATTTCCACGTCCAGCGCGGCCAGCCGGCGAATACTCAATTTCAGCATTTCTCCGTCCCCCCCCGGCAAATCCGTTCTCCCCAAACCCTGATTAAAGATGACATCTCCGGTAAACAGGGCCTTGCGGTCTTCCCAGTAGAGGCAGATCGATCCGGGAGAATGGCCGGGGGTCGTCAGCACCCGGAAATGAAGATCGCCGAGCTTTAAATTTCCTTCTTTCAGGAGGAGTCCGGGCTCGAAATTTTCGCCCCCCAGATCCCAACCGGCCCGGCGGGCTGTTTTTTTGATGAAATCGTATTCTTCCAGGCCCAGGGCCGTCACCGTCGGTTCCTGGAATTGAAAGAGGCCCTCCAGATGATCCGGATGGGCGTGGGTCGCCAGCACGATGTCCATCTGCTCCGGTTTATAAGAGAGCCGGGCCAATTCCTCTTCCACCTGCCCGAAAAGGTGGCGGTGGCCGGGATCGATCAGGATCAGGGGCGGGCCGGCAATGAAATAGGTATTGCCGTTGTTGGCCCGCGGGTCCCGCCAGATAAAACCGTAAAGCTGCTCCGCTATCTTCATAAGACTTTCCCCTAATCGAACAGGCTTAATTGCCCTGCAGATTTCTTTTTCCGGCCGCGCTTATTAACCGGACTGCCGGGCGGCCCCGGCCGGGGAGGTTCAGGCGGGGCGGCCGCTTCCACTTCCCGGTCCGGTCCGGGCCGGGTGAGGAGGGAACGTAATCGTTCCGACCTTTCCCGGGCCGCGGTCAGCCGGGACCCCGACACATATTCCAGGTCGGCTTCCAGATTTATTAACTCCATGGAGGTCAGGAAGGGTACCCAGTTCCATTGGTTTAACAGGTCCGGCCAGATTCGGCCATGGGGGAAGATATAGTAAATGCCGGCCGGAGTCCCAGCGGTTTCCGCTCCGGCCAGACGGACCAGGGAGCCCTCCCGGACCAGCTCCCAACGGGCCGGAAAGGCGGGTCCGGAGCGGGCCGGATAGAGGCGCTGCAGACGGGGCCGGTAGAGAAACCAGCGGAAAATCTGGGCGGCCAGGGACTGCTGTTCCTGGGCCGGGAGGGCCAGGAATTTTTCCCGGAAGGCCTCGGGCTCCGCTCGCAGGAAGCATTCCAGCCACCAGATCCGCTGGAATTCCCCGAAGGCTATTCCGGAGCGCTCCAGTTCTTCGGCCGGCCCGGCGGGCGGGAGGGGGGCGTTCAGCAGTGCGGTAATTTCCAGGAGGATATTTTCAGGATAAAAATCCATGATCAGGTACAAATAACCGTCAGGAGGTTCTCCTGTCAAGGGAATTGCCGCCGTCGGGGTTTTTCCCGCCAGCAGTGGTCGGCGGGTGTCTGCTGCTAAATAGTGAACAGCCGATCAAAACCAGGAAAGGGAATTGACAACAAATCCAGGGTTAGTGTATGGTCAGGAAAAAATTCACCAAGGAGGTTATTCGATGGAAATCAAAAAAATCGGGGTCATCGGAGCCGGAACCATGGGCAACGGTATCGCCCAAGTGGCCGCCCAAATAGGTTGCGAAGTCATTATGCGGGATGTGGAGGAACGTTTTGTCCAAAACGGACTCAAGAACATCGATCGCTTTTTAAGCAAGGGCGTGGAAAAAGGTAAAATGACGGAGGATCAGAAGGGGGCCATCCTGGGCCGGATCCGGGGAACCACCAATATGGCCGACCTGGCTGACGTGGATTTCGTGATCGAGGCCGTCATTGAAAATATGGACCTCAAACGGTCGGTTTTCAAGGAACTGGACGGGATCTGCCGGGCGGACGTCGTCCTGGCCACCAATACCTCCTCCATGTCCATAACCGAAATCGCCGTGGCTACGGGGCGGCCCGAAAAGGTGGTGGGCATGCATTTCTTCAACCCCGTTCCCCTGATGCGTCTGGTGGAGGTCATCCGCGGGTTCCATACCAACGACGAAGCCGTTCAGGTCACCATGGAACTGGCCAAAAAGATGGGCAAGGAGACGGTGGAGGTGAAAATCGATTCCCCGGGTTTCATCGTCAACCGGATCATGATCCCCCATATGCTGGAAGCCATCAACATCGTCCAGGAAGGCGTGGCCACCAAGGAGGACGTGGACAAGGCGGTCAAACTCGGTTTGAACTACCCCATGGGTCCCTTTGAATTGATGGACCTGACCGGCGTAGATATCTGCAAGTTTGTGGCCGATTATTTCTACAAGGAACTGAACAAAGAAGGCAAGTGGGTAGCCCCCACTCTGCTCAAGAATATGATCCGAGCCAACCGCCTGGGGCGGAAGACCGGGGCCGGGTGGTACGACTATAAAAAGTAACGCGGTAAAGGTACGACGAAGCCCTGGTTCCCGGGAGGGGATCAGGGCTTTTTTTTAAAAAACAAAATACAATAATTAATAATCAATTGTTAATTAATAATTGTTGATGGGTAAACGACGTATCATCAGTAATGAATGATAAACTCCCCCGTCGAGCGTTTTCGAGTTGAGACCGACTCGGTCTGGCAGACCGAGTCGGTCTGAGCCCGGGTGAGCTTGGCAAGCTTCTACGCTGAACGCCGAACGGTATTTTCGTACTAAACCCCCATGGCCGCCTGCGGCTGGCCACCCACGAAGCATGAAAATGATTGATTTAACATTATAAACGCATTAAGTTTTTTTCTATCAGGAAGAAGGACGATCAACCATTGGCGGGT
>JACRCK010000222.1 GCA_016219065.1 Deltaproteobacteria bacterium | reverse complement strand
TCTACCCCGAAGGGCCTGAGCAGTCAATCATATTCAATTTTTAGTTCCGCTATGTTATCATTGTTCAACTCGTTGCGGATCTTGAGGGAAAGATATCGAGCCGGCTTGGGGGAGGCCATTTGGGCCGGCCGCTGGTGGAGGTTTGCCCACCCCTACCAGCATTGATCCACCATTTACGGGCCCCAGTGGAGAATAATCTTGAAACCGTTAATCCGGAGGACCGACTTTTACGAGGTCTGGAATAAATTCGTTTCGGATAACAGGGGCCTAGAATGTATTCCGGACCATATCCGGGGCTCCTGGGAACGCTGCCGGAAGGCCCGGGTAGACCCGCGCAAAGGGGCGTCGCTGATGCGGCTCGAGCAGGACGCGTTGCGCGCGCGTTCCGCCGCCCAGGCGGAACTCTTTGAAAGCCTCCAGGTCCACTATAAAAATATCGAGCAGTATTTTTCGTTCCTGCCCCTTTGCCTGTTCTTTGCCGACCCCAATGGCACCATCCGCTTCATCGAGGGCGACGACCAAATCATCCACAATATGGAGGAGAGCTCCCAAACAACTCTTTTAGGCAGTTCCATCAAGGAGTCTGTTTTAGGGACCACCGCTCCGGGCATTTGTCTGGAAGAGAACCGTTTCGCCGCCGTTCAGGCCGAAGAGCATTACCTCCAGGCCATCCACTGGGCCGCCTGCATCGCCAGTCCCATTACGGACGGAGCCAACCATTTATTAGGCGTCCTCGATTTCACCGTGGCCGCAGAGAACACGGAGAAATTGAAGCAGCTTGTCCCCCTTTTACTGAATACGGTCAACTCCATCCAGTTTGAAATAGCCTTGAAAACGAGATTGGACCAATTGGATCTGTTTCATTCCTATTATCATTCCACGTTTGATTATTCCAACAGCATCCTGATCTTGGCCGACGCCGCCGGCGCCGTAATCGACCTGAACCAGAAAGCTCAGGAATTTTTAAAAATCAGCGCTCAGGGCCTTAAGCACCGGGATATCCGCAAGATCCTGGGAAATCAAAAGAAGGTGGACCGTCTATTCAGAGGCGCCGGCAGTAAGATATCCCTCGCCCAGGGGGAAACCGGTCCTTGTTCCGCGGAATCCCTGCCCCTGTTTGATCGATCGGGAAGGGAGGTGGCCTACCTGCTGAAATTCGAGAAAGAGCAACAGGTCAAGCCGATCCCGGCCGGATCACCCACGACCACGCGGTATACCCTCGGCCACGTCATCGGCAGCAGCCCCCAGATCGTTGCCGTGGTGGACCGGGCCCGGAAGGCGGCCCAAACCGGTTCCACGATCCTGATTGAAGGCGAGACCGGAACAGGAAAGGAACTGCTGGCCCAGGGAATTCACAATGAAAGTCCCTACCGTCACGGGCCGTTCATCCCTCTCAACTGCGCTGCCATACCGCGGGAACTCATTGAAAGCGAACTGTTCGGATACGAGAAGGGGGCGTTCACCGGGGCCCGGCAGGAAGGGAATACGGGTAAGTTCGAGCTGGCCAACGGGGGAACCATCTTCCTGGATGAAATCCACCTCATGGATCATCCGGCCCAGGCCAAACTGTTGCGAGTCATCGAGGAACGCCGGCTGACCCGCATCGGGGGGAAATATGCGCTACCCCTGAATATCCGTATTATTGTGGCTACTTCGGTGGATCTAAAAAATGAAACGGAAAAAGGCCTTTTCATGCCGGCCCTCTTTTTCCGGATCAATGTGGTCAGGCTTGCCGTTCCCAACCTGCGGGAAAGGAAGGAAGACCTCCCCTTGCTGATCGGCGCCTTTATCGATGAACTAAATCGTAAGTTCAACCGGTCCATCACCGGTCTGGAGCCGTCGGCCCTAAAGATGATCAGCCGGTTTTCCTGGCCCGGCAACGTCCGGGAGTTAAAAAACTGTTTGGAAAGCGCCTATAATTTCTGCACCGGGGAGACCATCGGCCCGACGGACCTGGCGGATCATATCCCTTTGGAAACGAAAATTGAAACCGCCTCCGGACAGACCATGGAGGACATCACCCGGGACCTCTTGATCACCGCTCTGCAGCGTTTCGGCACCATAAAGAAAGCGGCCGATTCCCTGGGGATCCCCTTGAGTACTTTTTACCGGAAGCTGAAAAAAATGGGGGTCCGACCAACCAGCAACGGCGGCGTCCTGCGCTGACCAGCCCCTGCAGGGCCTTCAGGCCGAAAATCATCGACCCCTGCTTTTTGCCAAAATGAGAATCGATTCTCACATTGACCGATCCTCAGCCATATCTTTTTTAGCCCCGGCCGGGGTTTTATAATTTTCTTCTTTTATAATCATAGGGTTAAACCTGATGAAGATTTCTTGATCCTGTTGGCATATCTATTGCTGACTTTATTTTAATTGGGCCGGGGGAAATCCTCTGGGAGACTATGTTTTAGGCAAACCAGGTCTGTTTTTTAAGGAGGCATCGATGAAGCTGATCAGGGTCAACATGAGCGACAAAACCATCACTACGGAGGAAGTACCGGAGCTTTATCGGGGTTTGGGCGGAAGGGGCCTGACCTCGATACTAATCAACACCGAAGTTCCCCCGCGCTGTGATCCCCTGGGTCCGGAGAACAAACTGGTCATCGCCCCGGGATCCCTGAGCGGCACACCGCTGGTTAATACCAGCCGCATATCCATCGGCGCCAAGAGCCCCCTTACCGGGACCATCAAGGAAAGCAACGCCGGGGGAACCGTGGCCGACGCTCTGGGACGCCTGGGCGTTACGGCCATTGTCGTGGAGGGCCAATCCTCTGCCGGCGACCTCAGCCTGCTCCATCTGGATATAAACGGGGCTGTTCAACTTATGGCCGCTCCGGAATACAGCGGCGAGAGGACCTATGCCCTGACGGAAAAGCTGCTGCGGCGTTTTGGCGAGAAAAACGCCGTCCTCGGCATCGGACCGGCCGGTGAATACCGGCTGCCCAGCGCCTCCATCCAGTCCTCGGATGTGGATGGCCGCCCCTGCCGGGCGGCCGGGCGGGGAGGCCTGGGGGCGGTCATGGGCGCCAAGGGGCTCAAGGCCGTGGTCGTCGCCCAGGGCGGGAAAGCGGCCGACGCCATTGCCGATCCTGAGGCCTTCCGGGAGGCCTCCCGGCTGGTGGCCAAAATAGTGAAAGCCCATCCCATGAGCGGCGGCATGATGCCGGCCCTGGGAACCGCCGGTCTGGTCGCACCGGTTAACGCCATGGGCGCCTTCCCGGCCTACAACGCCCGAAAAGGTGTGCTGGAAGGCTGGGAGAAGATCAGCGGGGAGTTCATGGCCGAGACCATCGCCCGGCGGGGAGGGAAAACCACCCACATGGGCTGCGCCCAGTGCATCGTCCATTGCTCCAATGAGTTCGTGGACGAGGGCGGGCAATATGTCACCAGCTCCCTGGAATATGAAACCATCTGGGCCCTGGGCGGCATGACGGGCGTCAACGACCTGGATGTGATCGCCCGGCTCGATTTCCTTTGCGATGACATCGGCGTCGATACGATGAACACGGGGGTGGCCGTGGCGGTGGCCATGGACGCCGGGTACCGGAATTTCGGCGACGCCGGGGCCCTGGTGGAAATGGTGGAGGAGATTGCCCGCGGCACGGAGATGGGTCGGCTCATCGGCAGCGGTCCGGTGGCCGTGGGCCGGCACTTCAATCACCCCCGCATCCCGGCGGTGAAGGGTCAGGGCGTTGCCGCCTACGACCCCCGGGCCATGCAGGGCAACGGTGTAACCTATGCCACCTCCCCCATGGGCGCCGATCATACGGCGGGTAACCTGGTCGGGGAATACCTGGTCGGGGCCCTCGATCCGCTGAAGCCCGAAGGCCAGGTCGAAACCTCCCGGCATCTGCAGATCGGCACGGCCGCCATCGATTGCACCGGCATGTGTTTTATGGCCGCCGTGGCCCTGGTGGAAGGAGAAGGGGCGGAGGCCTTCCTGAAAGCCATCAACGCCAAATTCGGCACCCAGCTTGGACCGGAAGACATTCCGTCTCTGGGTATCCGGGTGCTGAAAGCGGAACGGGAATTCAATCGCCAAGCAGGGTTTACGAAGCAAGACGACCGATTGCCCCGTTTTTATTATGAAGAACCCCTGCCCCCCCATAACCAGGTCTTTCTCATCAGCGACCAGGCCCTGGACGATACCTTTGATTTCTAAGGCGTCGGGATGTCCGGACACTGGTTGTTTATCCGGCGTGTTTAACGAGTCGGACACTCTGTGACGAAAGGAGGTGAGGGGCTGGGTCTCACCGGGATTCTATTGGGGGAAACCGGACGTAGCGGAGATCACCGGGTGGTGGCGGGAGAAATCCAATCCGGATTTGTCGGGTCCGTTGTTACTATCTTAATTTACCCAATTATAATGGAGGGCTTATGAAATACTTTAAACTCGCAGTCTGTACCCTGGTGCTGATTTCCTTTATCGGTTTTCCACTCATTGCCTCCTCGGCGCCGAAAGCCAAGGACAAGATCGTGGTCGGCATGTCCCGACCGCTGTCGGGCTGGATGGCCCAGATCGGCGACTCGGCCTTCCGGCCGGTCTACGAGACCTGGGTCAAGGAGGTGAACGCCCAGGGCGGGATCTTCGTCAAGGAATACAACAAGAAACTGCCCATCGAACTGAAAATATACGACGACAAGAGCGACGTGGGCACCATGACCCGACTCACGGAGAAACTGATCCTCCAGGACAAGGTCGACTTCCTCTGGCCGGCCTGCGGCACCGCCTTCCTCTTCGCCCAGGCCCCCATCGCCAATAAATACAACAAGCTCTTGATATCGATGGAAGGCGGCGCCACCAGCATCAAGGATATGCTGCCCAGCCTGCCCTATCTCTTTATCTCCTTGAGTTTCTCCGATTGGAACCAGATCCCGGTCCTGGCCGACCTGCTCGCCGACAAGGGGGCCAAAACGGCCTACCTGATCTCCATGGCCGACCTGTTCGGCATCGAGTATAGCGGTGTGTGCGGCATCGAGTTGCCCAAGAAAGGTATCAGCATTGTCGGGATGAAAAGCGTGCCGCCCGACATCAAGGACCTGTCGTCCATATTGAAGGAGGCGCAGGCGTCCAAGGCCGACGCCCTGCTGGTCCTGGGGTATCCGGACGTGATTATTTTGGCCACCAAACAATCCATGGAACTCGGCTACAACCCGAAGGTCATGCTCGGCGGTCCCGGGATCAATTTCGGCTTTTACCACGCTATTTTCGGCCCGGCCACGGAAGGGGTCATGGGTTTTACCATGGCCGCCCCGAAGACCTCCCCGGCCATGAAGGCCCTGTTCGAAAAACTCTATAAAGGCAAGCCCGAGGCGATCCACGACTATTGGGGGCACCCACTCTATTGGGCGGCTCTGGAGTGTTGGAAGCAGGCTATCGAGAAGGCTGGGACTCTCGACAACAAAAAGATACGAGAGGTCATGGCCACGACAACCTTCAATACAGTCCTGGGGCCGACACGTTTTGTCAAAGGCCTTTTAGACAAGGAGTCCCATACCGGGGAGATCGGCCAGTGGCAGAAAGGGGTCTACGAAGTCGTCGGTCCCAAAAACAAGGCCACGGCGCCGATGCTCTATCCCAAACCCAATTGGCCGGCACCGGCCCCGGCCAAAAAGTAGAAAGGTGGGCAGGTTGACCGGGGACTCCTTCGGTCAGCCTGCCCCTGACCGTCACCCTTTCCGGAAACAATGCTCATGCTGGTGCAAGTTCTCGATATCCTGATTGCCGGTTTGTTGTTGGGGGGCATCTACGCCCTGATCTCCGTGGGCCTGAGCCTCCAGTATGGCGTGGCGCGGGTCTTGAATGTAGCCCATGGCGAATTCATGATGTTGGGGGCTTTGGCCACCTGGTCCCTGAACACGGTTTTCGGGCTGAACCCTCTGGTCTGTATGGCCGTCTGCGGTCCCGTCGCCTTCGGCCTGGGCTATGGACTCGACCGCACCGTCTTCAAGCGCCTCCGGACGTCGTCGCCTTCCCTGGCCGTCTTTGAGGGCAACTCGATGCTGGCCTCTTTCGGCCTGCTGTTTATTATTCAGAATCTGGCCGCGATCGTCTGGGGGACGGAGATCAGGGCCTATACCTTCCTGACCTACCCGGTCAGCGTCTTCGGGGCCCTTTTTGCCGCCAACCGTCTTTTAACCCTGGCCTTTGCGGTGGTCCTCGGCGTCGTTTTTTACCTCTTTCTGGCCCGTACCCGCCTGGGCCGGGCCATCCGGGCGGCGGCCCAGGACCCGGGGGCTGCCGCGCTCATGGGAGTGAACATTAACCGGGTGCTGGCCCTCTGCTTCGGTTTCGGCGCGTTGATGGCCGGGCTCGCCGGCCTGCTGGTCAGCATGTCGTACCCGGTTCATACCACCATGGGCCTCGAATACACCATCATCACCATCATTGTGGTCGTCCTGGGCGGGCTGGGCAGCATCCCCGGCAGTTTTATCGGCGGTTTCACCTTGGGACTGATCGGCAGCATCGTTACCAAGATCGAGCCGGGGCTGTCGCTGGCCTCCTACTATCTCCTGTTCATGCTCCTGCTCTGGATAAAACCCACCGGCCTTATGGGAAAGTAGCGGATGAATTTGACGGCGATTATTGCAAAAAGACCGTGGGCCTGGGGGCTGGCCCTCCTGATTTTTATCCTGTTGGCCGCCCTGCCCCTTTACGGGTCCGAGTACACGGTGATTCTGGTGACCGCGATCATCATGTACGTGGCTTTGACGGTGAGCTGGGTCATGTTTTCCGGCCCCACGGGCAACATCTCTCTGGCGCCGGCGGCCTTTCTGGGCCTCGGCATTTACACCTCGGCCGTAATGGGCCGGGTACTCCCGTTGCCCCTGGTTATCGTGGCCGGCGCTCTCGCCAGCCTCGGTCTCGCTCTGGTGGTGGGCGCGTTGACGCTGCGGTTGCGAGGCATCTATTTCTCTATATTCACCTTCGGCCTCGTCGTACTGATCCAGCAGTTGATCCTCTGGTATGAAGTCCGGCTGAAGCACACCCGGGGCCGTTTCGTCATCGTCATCGACAACCAGGTCATCTTCTATGTCATGCTGACCATTTTGGCGGCGCTGCTCTTGACCGCCTACCTGATCCGAGAGTCCAAATACGGATTGGCCTTAAAGTGCATCGGCGAAGACGACGAAGCCGCGGCCCATGCCGGCGTCAATGTAACCGCCCTCAAGACCATCCTGTTCGGTCTCAGCGCCTTTTTTATGGGCGCCACCGGCGCCATCATGGCCACCAAGTGGACTTACATCGACCCCTACATCGCCTTCAATCCCCTCTTCTCCTTTATGCCGGTGTTGATGGCCATTTTCGGCGGCCTGGGAACGTTCTACGGTCCCATACTGGGGGCGGCGGTCTTTGCTTATCTGGAGGAATTACTGATCACGCAATTCCCCTATCAGTATATGCTCATCTTCGGCATCATCCTGGTGGTGGCGATATTATATCTCCCCGGCGGGTTGGCCGGATTGGCCCAGCAGTGGATGAAGGGAGGCCCGACCAGACGACATGGCCATTCTTGAGGGGGTAAGAGTCCATAAGCATTTCGGAGGATTGGCCGCGATTTCCAATGTCGACTTTCAGGTCGATCGGGGTGAAATCGTGGGGTTGATCGGTCCCAATGGGGCCGGCAAGACTACCTTGTTCAATCTCATCTCGGGCGCCGTCCCATTGGATGCGGGGGAGATCCGCTTCAAGGGTGACCGCATCAGCGGAAAAAAATCCTACCAGGTCCGCCGGTCCGGTGTGGCCAGAACCTTTCAGTCGGTCAGGATTTTTCCCAACGTGTCCGTTCTGGAAAACGTCATCCTGGCCGCCCACTTCGGCGCTCCCGGCCGCCGGTCCTCGATCCAGGCGACCCAGGAAGCGCTGGAGTTATTGGAGTTCACCGGCTTTTCCGTTCCCGCCGCGACCCTGGCCAAGGACCTGCCCCTGGCGCAGCAGAAAAAACTGGAGGTGGCGAGGGCCTTGGCTTCCCGTCCCGAACTGCTGCTCCTGGATGAAGTGATCGCCGGTTTGAACCCGACGGAAACGTCCCAGGCGATGGAATTGGTGACCCGCATACGGGACCGGGGCATTACAATCCTGATGATCGAACACGTCATGAAGGCGATCATGGCCATCTGTGACCGCATCATCGTGCTGCACTACGGCGTCAAGCTCGCCGAGGGCCCACCGGCGGAGATCGTCAATAATCCGGCCGTCATTGAAGTGTACCTGGGAAAATAAGCCGATGCTTTCCATCAAAAATCTGAACGCCTATTACGGAAAATTTCAGGCCCTGTGGGATGTCGGCTTCGAAGTCCCCGAGGGGGAGATTGTGGCCCTGGTGGGGGCCAATGGGGCGGGGAAAACCACGCTGCTCAATACCCTGTCCGGACTCGTCGACCGCACCTCGGGACAGGTGGAATTTCTGGGGCGGCGTCTGGAAGGGCGCCCCCCCCAGACGATCGTGGCCCAGGGCCTTTGCCAGGTCCCGCAGGAAGGAAGGCTCTTCCCGGACATGACCGTTCGGGAAAACCTCGAAATGGGCGCTTATCTGACCGCCGCCTGGCACCGGAAGCAAGAGACGCTGCAGGAGGTCTACGCCCTGTTCCCCCTGTTAAAGGAAAGGAGCCGGCAACTGGCCCGGACCCTGAGCGGCGGGGAAAAGCAAATGGTGGCCATCGGCCGGGGCTTGATGTCCAGGCCCAGACTCTGCATGTTCGACGAACCGTCCTATGGTCTCGCCCCGATATTGGTGGCCGAGATCTTTCGGATCATCAAATCCCTGCCCGCCCAGGGGATCACGGTTCTGCTCGTGGAGCAGAACGTCAAGCAGGCTTTGGAGTTGGCCGATCGCGCCTGCGTGGTGGAGAACGGCCGGCTAACCCTGGAGGGACGGGCCGGCGATCTCCTGAGTGATGACCACGTACGCCAGGCCTACCTGGGCTTGTGACCCCGGAGCGGGCCGGAAGGAAAAAACAGGTAAAACCGGACCCGAAGGAGGGCAAGCGATGAATCTGGAAAGAAAAGTGGCCTTAATTACCGGAGGCGGCCAGGGGATCGGGGCCGCCGTGGCCCGGCGCTTCGTCGCCGACGGCGCCCGGGTCTGCATCTCCGGACGCAGCCTGGACAAACTGGAACAAGTGGCGCGATCGCTCCCCTCGGAAAGGGTCTCGGTCTGCGCCGGCGATGTGTCGGACTACGGAGACGCCCGGAGGATGGTGGACCAGACGCTGGCCTTCGGCGGGCGGATTGATGTGCTGGTCAACAACGCCGGCATCGACCCGGGCGGCAGCGTGGCCGATCTCGATCCGGACCAGTGGCGCCGGGTGTTGGAAGTCAATCTAACCGGGCCCTTTCTCCTGATGAAGGCCGCCATCCCCCCCATGATCGCCGCCGGCGGGGGATCGATCATCAACATGGCCTCCCTGGGGGGACTCCGCTGCCTGCCGGCCATGCCGGCCTACGCCGCCTCCAAAGCCGGACTGATCATGCTGACCCAGCAAGTGGCTCTGGACTACGGCCCCCATAAGGTCCGCTGCAACGTCGTCTGTCCGGGCGGCACCCGGACGGCCATGCTGGAACATTCGCTGGGGCAACTGCAGGAGACATTGCACACGGATGTGGAGGGCGTCTTCAAGGTGGTGTCTTCCGGCGTGCCGCTGCGCCGTTTCGCCGCCCCCGAGGAAATCACCGGCATCTGCAGCTTCCTGGCCGGCGAGGATTCCAGCTTCATGACCGGAGCGGTCCTGCTCATTGACGGCGGCTCCGCCGTGGTGGACGTCTCGGGGGCGACGCTGACCCAGGCCGGGGTACAGTGGGGAGTGTAATCTTAATACGAAAATAAAGACGAACGTCCAACATCGAACGTCCAACATCGAACATCGAATTTCGGACATTAAAACGCAGGTCCGGCGAGGCGGAGGATTGGTTTTATGAATACCGACCTGTTGCAGAAAAAGATCGACGAACTGGCCGAGAGGGTCTGGGAAGTGGAAGCCATTGAAGCGAGAGTCCGTCGAATGGCCGCAGAGGGGATCCCCCCAAAAAAACCGGCGCCGGGAGAACTGACGGCCCGGAAAGAAGAAATCCTGGACCGCGTCCAGAGGCGGGCGGAGGAATACAACTTCCTGCTCAAAAACTGCGCGCAGGGGACGGCGCTGGCGCTGCTCGAAGAATTTGGCCTGGGCAGCATGGAGATCATCAAGGCCCTCACCCCCTTTCCCGGGATCGGCGGTACGGGTGAGATCTGCGGGGGGATCACGGGCAGTCTGATAGCCTTTGGCCTTTTTTTCGGAAGCGATGACCGGCTGGATTACGGGGCACTGAACCAGACCATCATGAAGGCGCAGCAATTCATGGCCGGTTTCGAGGACGCCGTCGGCCATTTATACTGCGCCGACATCCTGGAGCAGGTGATCATCGGCTACCGGCTCAACCCCGGAGAGAGCGAAACGGCCATGACGACCTTTGCCCAGGAAAAGGGATTCGAAAAATGCGGCCTGCCGCCGGGCCTGGGCGCCCGCCTGGCCGCGGAAATGATAATCGAGGCCATAATGGCAAAGGGAGGTTGACTATGTCACAGCGGGAAGGAGAAACCAATTACAAGTATGAAGACTATGCGTCGGAAATGGCCTATCACCGTCTGCCCCAGTCGGAGGCGCTGGTCGGCCGGGACTTGAGGATCACCCTGGATTCGGGTTCGGTTTTCGAACTTCGATTTGAAGGTCCCCACCAGGTCTCCTGGCGGAGCGGCACCGGCCGGGGCACCGACTGGGGTGAGGCCGTCGAGGTGGCTCCCCAAGCCTACTTTATTGATCTGACCTTTGCTCAGGAACCGCGCCAGTCGCAAACGTTTCTGATCAACCTCCAGACCAGACAGGTGCTCGGGATCCGGACCATCATGCGCGCCGGCGACGTCGGCCGGGAGCCCCGGGCCGTCCATGAGTTCTCACCGGGGATTCTCGGCGACCCGACCGTTCCTCCAACGGGATGCAAACCCGCCCCTACCCGGGATCTGGTCGGATTGCGGGCCCTTTATACCTACAATCCCAATCAATGTTTCGAACATATTTATCTCAATACCAAACGCTATGTCTGGCACTGCGTGGTCGGACCGCTGAAGGGCGAGGCCGACGTGGACTTCCACACTACCTATAAGTTTGACACCAATCAATATGTCTTCTGTTTTCGGGAATTCGGACTTCCCGTCTCCACCGTGTTTTTCCACAATTGGGATCAGATGCGGGAGACCGGTAAGTTTTTCGCCATCGGGGAAGACGGGACCGTGGCCAACACGCCGGCCGGGGCGCTGATTCGCAAGTTGTCCGTGACCTTTTACCCCGAGGATCAACAGCCGTTCTAAGCCAGACGATTGCTTTTTAGGAGGGCCCTGACTGGATGACGGTCACGGTTAAATTATTTGGCACTCTGGGTCAATCCGTCCCCGGGTATGACCCCCAGCGTGGTATCCTTTATACGTTGCCGGAGGGAGCCACCGTCGAGGATCTCCTGGCCCAGGCCGGCCTTTTGGATGGCGAAGCCCGGCTCATTCTCCTCCGCGGAGTATCCCCTAAAATGGACGATCCGCTTCAGGACAAAGATGAGATCCTGGTTTTCAATCCCCTGGCGGGTGGGTGATCGATCGCCGAAATAACTAAAAAACCCTCCATCCTGGCATAGCATCGTCACCCCGGCAGGTATTTAGCCGGGGTCCAGGAACATGGATCAGCTTGGGATGATTCTGAGTTCCCAAAGCCCTGGATGCCGGATCAAGTCCGGCATAACGACCCAAGACAAAGGCCCAAAAACCATAATTGCCTTATTTTCGTAAAAAAAGGAGAATTCGCATGAAAATCAAAGCGGCGGTGGTCCGGGAAAAATCCGGGCCTTTTTTGATCGAGGAAGTGGAGCTCGATGAGCCCAGAGAAGAGGAGGTGGTGGTTCGCATCGCCGGTTCCGGGATTTGCCATACGGATCTGGTAGCCAGGGACCAATATCTGCCGGTCCCACTTCCCGCCGTTTTGGGGCACGAGGGCTCGGGAGTGGTGGAGAAAGTGGGGAGTCGGGTTACCAAGGTCAAGCCCGGAGACCACGTGACCATGAGCTATCTTTCCTGCGGCCGATGCCCCGCTTGCGCTCAGGGGCAGCCCAGTCATTGCCCCAGCTTTTTTCCTACCAATTTCTCCGGGACACGGGGCGACGGATCCACAACCATGAAAAAGGATGGGCAGCCCATCTATGGATCTTTTTTCAATCAATCGTCCTTCGCCTCCCATGTCCTGGCTAACGAGAGGAATGTGGTCAAGGTGTCCCCGGAGGTCCCTCTGGAATTATTAGGACCGTTGGGCTGCGGGGTTCAGGCCGGAGCGGGTGGCGTGATGAATACCCTCCGGCCGGAAGTCGGCTCTTCCATTGCCGTCTTCGGTGCCGGGTCGGTGGGGCAAAGCGCCATCCTGGCGGCTGTGGCCGTTGGCTGTACCACCATCATCGCCGTGGACGTGAAAGAAGAACGCCTCCAGGCTGCCCGGGCTTTTGGGGCCACGCACCTCATCAATTCGACAACGACAGACGCCGTGCTGGAAATCCGGAAAATTACCGGGGCTGGTGTGGCCTACTCTTTGGAATGCACCGGACTGCCCCCCGTGTTCCGGATGGCCGTGGATGTCCTCATGATGGGGGGAGTCTGCGGGCTTATTGGGGTTGCCCCCCCGGGAGTCGAGGTGAATCTGGAAATGAAGACCATTCTGGACGCCAGGACAATCAAAGGTATTGTCATGGGCGATTCCAACCCGGACATCTTCATTCCCCGGCTGATCGAGCTCTATAAAGGGGGACGTTTCCCTTTTGACAAGATGATAACCTTTTACTCTTTAGAGGAAATCAATCAGGCCGCAGAGGACTCCGAAAAAGGCCGGGTTCTGAAAGCGGTCCTGCGGCCTTGAGTTCCGGATTTCTGGTTTTGAATTCAGATGGTAAAGGAGGATATTACATGGAAAAAGAATGGCGGGAGCTCTCCGGGGCTGAAAAAAGAGAAGCGCGTCTGGCCGCCTGGCTGGCGGCCGAAGGGGTGACTTTTCAGAGCCCCGAGGCCGAAAAGACCTATAAAGCGGCGGTGCTGCGCATGAAGGACGTCGTGCTGCGGGAAAAACCCCCGGACCGGGTGCCGATTCTGCTGCTGGGCACCTTTATGGCCACCCATTTGTACGGCGTAACACCTTATGAAGCCATGTATGATCCGGACAAGTTGGCGGCCACTTTCATCCGTTTTCTGAAGGATTTTCGACCGGACTATTTCGGCACACCGACCCTGATCGGCTCGGGCCGGGTCTATGAAGCGTTGGCCCTGAAACAATATAAATGGCCCGGCCACGGACTCCCGCGGGAATCCGGCTATCAATATGTGGAAGGGGAATACATGACGGCAACCGATTATCCGGCCCTGATCGAGGACCCCACGGATTTCTGGCTGCGGACCTGGATGCCCCGGGTCTTTGGCGCGCTGGAGCCCTTGAGCAACCTGTCCCCTTTTACGAACCTCTGGGAAATCGTCCTGGTTTCCCTGCAAATGATCCCCTTCGGCATACCGCCGGTCCAGGGGGCCTTGCAGGCCCTGATCCAGGCCGGCAACGAGGCCATGGCCTGGATCCAGAAATTGGGGGCCTGCGAGCTGGAGGCCAAGAGCCTGGGCATACCCGGCAACTTCGGCGGGGCCTCCAAGGCTCCGTACGACATCCTTTCCGATACCCTCCGGGGAACCAAGGGCATCATGCTGGACCTGTACCGGCAACCCGAGATGGTCCTGAAGGCCGTGGAGCGACTCACGCCCCTGGCCATCCGGCAGGGGGTGAGCGCCGCCACCATGAACCAAAATCCCATCGTCTTCATGCCGCTCCATAAGGGGGCCGACGGGTTTATGTCCGATGCCCAATTCCAGAAATTCTACTGGCCCTCCTTGAAGGCCGTAATTCTGGGACTGGCCGAAGAAGGCTGTATTCCCTTTTTGTTCTGCGAAGGATCGTACAATACCCGCTTGAAATACCTGCAGGAGCTCCCCAAAGGCTCCTGCCTCTGGATCTTCGACCGGACGGACATGGCCCAGGCCAAGGAACTCCTGGGGGACCGCCTCTGCATCGGCGGCAACGTCCCTTCCGGAATGATCCTGGTCGGGACCCCGGAAAAGGTCAAAGCCTATTGTAAAGAACTCATCGACGTGGCCGGCCGGGGCGGGGGCTATATCATGTCTTTCGGGACCGCCATGGATGAAGGGCGGGCGGATACCATCCACGCCATGGTCGATTTTACCAAGGAGTACGGGGTGTATTGAATGGGGTGTGCGGAAGATCGGATGATTGAACCCAAAGCGACTTTTTTTACTGATGCGCTCCCTGTCAGTCATTCCGGCATGCTTTTAGCCGGAATCCAGGGGTAGGGAAACAGACGAGAAACAGACGAACATCGAACATTCAACGTCCAACATCCAACATCGAATGAAAAACGTAGGCCCGGTGCGGTCGGCTTGGGCTCCCCCCTTT